>CAZYKQ010000131.1:0-5042 GCA_964648235.1 uncultured Christensenella sp.
TATTCCTTTGGTAACATCAAGGCACTCAAGGGGCTTGAATTGTAACAAATTCAGCATGGCCTAATATATGAATCCGCAGGACTCAGGTGCTGAATTGTAAGTACCCGCGAAGCGCGGCCTTCAAGCCGCGCTACACCTAATCCATCCACAGTTTCGCGCTCAAATCCCTGCACTCTTCACTAATTGTCTTCCAGCGTTTTCAGCCTCAGCTTCTGGTCAGCTTCCCGCAGGAAGGCGTCTATGTCGATCTGGCCGTCGAGGTAGCGGTTCAGCAATTCACCATTTTCCCTCACAAATGAAGCGGGATCTCCCGCGTGCTTGATAAAGCTGTTCGCGGCAAGACGCGGATAACTCTCTAACATGTCAGGGCTGATGTCAAACCGTTCATAATTCCATATTCTATCCAGGTTTTTCCTGAAGTATTCGTTTTTGCTCTCCATTTCCCGTTTTTCGGCCCCCTCCAGTTTCGTCTCCTGGATTTTTCTTTCTTCATAATAGGCCATGCTGTTCGCCCAGGATTCCTCAAAGCCTTCTCTTATGACAGGTTCTGTGATCGTAGTGGTCAGCCTGAGCAGGTTTTCATTTCGGATGTGGCCGATGAAGGTTTCAAGGAAGCGGACCGCCTCCTCGGGATATTCCGCAAAAGGGTTGACCATCATCAGTCTGATTTGGGAAGCGACCATCGGCCGGTCCCCCTCCTTGGCGGTCAAAACTAGTGGCCGGAGCCCCATTTCGTATGCAATACTGCTGCTGGCGCTATTCAACCTTCCGATCAAAGTATGCTCAACTTCAAGCCAAGTATCATATCGGAAGTCTATAGGCTCTATGCTGTCATAGCGCACCGCGGCTGCCCTCTCCAGCATCTGACGCAGGACAGGTGATGTAAAGCTGAATGCTTCCCCGCTTCCCTCACAGTATGCGGCATGGATGCTGATTGCAAGCACCGCCAGCTCTGCATTCAAATTGTACGGATCGATCAGCAAATAATCAGGGTGTTCATAGACCAGCTCGTCATTCCACCTGTCTATCAGATCGCATAACTCGTCAAAGGTTTCCGGCGTATCCAGTCCCAACGCTTCAAATACAGCAGGATTGTAGGAACCGCCCAAATCATCGCGCTCATAGGGGATCATGGCAATCTTTCCATCCTGCGTAGCCAGTGCTTTCAATTCCGAGTAAAGGCTATTGACATAGCTTTTGAGTATTTTGCTTTCGCTGAGATCATAAAAGTATCCCTTTGACTTGACCGCTTCGATATTGATCGCCTCGGTATCCATCGTCAATACTTCTGTATGATCTTCCCGAAGCAAGAGCAGCTGACTGAGGTCAGCCGTAGAAAGATATACGGGCCGAAGCAACCCGATAGGCAAACCGCGCAGATCTCTCGCGGTTTGGCTGATAGGGTAGTCATCTGTTGAAATCCAGTAAATTCTCACTTTGCCCTTGGGCAGCAACTCGGGGTTGGTACTCGTCAGCAACAACTGTTTCTCAGTGACTAACAATGCCTTCCGACCGGACAGGGGAGTCAACTGTCCGCTTACGACCGATGCGAGGTAATCCACATAGGCACACAGCTTCGCTCTGCCCTCGGAATCTGGCGAATACAGCTTCTCACCGATGGTAAAGTAAACCAAATCCTCCTCTTCGCTATAGCTGAGGTTGGCGATTCTACCCCTTTCCTCTTCCTCAAAGGAAAGCGTCATCATCTCCCCTTCCTCACCATTTTCAGGATCAATCACCCGCATTACGCTGCCTGCGGTGTCATTCGCGTTTGGCTCATAACAGGCGGCCAGCAGTTTTCCGCCCTTATAGGTGCTGATCGCTGTGATAAATGGGATTTGATACCATTTTCCTTTTCCTGTTCGCAAGTCAAAACTCAGAAGGGCCATACCACTTTCGCCCTCACCCATGAACTCAGTGCTCTCATACAGCAGGTAAAGCCTGAATTCATCAATCATTGCCTGACGCGGCCAAGCTTGTTGGTAGCTCTCTCCAGCGTCCGAAGCATCCTCAAGCAGACTGCCAATATCTAGCGTCAACGCTTTCTCTTCAAACAGCAGCGTGCCATCCTCTTCAGATAGAGAATAGAGATTCCCCTCTGCTGCGTCCAACCCCCAAAGCTGGCCTGTGTCCGACATCAGGGCATCGAACCTTTTTTGCGGATTCATCCCCTCCGGCAGCGGCACAATCTCCCCCGTCTGCGCGTTCAAGACATACAATCTATCGCCGGTATATAACCACAACTCATCATGATAGCTGAGCACACTTTTTATGCTGAACGCACCCTTAGGGTAATCAATCCAGCCAGACACCGGCGCAGACATTCCGGAAAGCATTGGTAATAGCAACACACATGCAACAAGATAAGTAATGAACGAGGGCTTCCTTTTCATGGCTGCCTCCTCCAAAACAAATGGATCCACAGGGCGCGGGAGACTTTATCCCGCGCCCTATTTTGTATTCTTTTATTTCGATTCCAGCCGCATCAGCCGAAGCTTTCCGTCCGCTTCATTTACGAACTGCTCCAAAGGCGTCTGGCCCTCGATCAAGCGGTTCAGCAAGCTGTTCATTTCCTCATTGTTAAAGGCCATATTATGCTCGTAGGTCCTGATATAGCTGTTCGCGATCAACTCACGGTAGGCATCGATGGTTTCCTTGCGCACAATGTATTTGGCCTCCTCGCGGCGGTTTTCAACATATGTCTTCTGACGCTCCAGCACCGCCTCAAGCTCTGTTTTCTCGGCACCATCCGCCTTTTTGATTGCTTCCTCAAAGTACTGGATGGACTCCTCCAGATCCTTCATGTCCCGCTCATAGTTGGGGTTAGGGATATCATCGTTCAAGGACGGGTTCATCATGGCCAGCTTATAAGGCTCGATGCTCTTCACATATTGCTCGACATAGGCGACGGCCGCATCAAGGTTTTTAGACTTTGGGTTTACTGCCATCAGTGTCAGCTGCACCTGCGTGATGGGCTGATCCCCTTCCTGGATGCTGAGCAGCAGGGGCTTCAACTGCCCAACACTATATGTCTTGCCGGTTTCTCCCCAGCTCATCGTAGCGCCATCCTCGTTTTCGGTCAGAGTGTAGTTCATATTTTGCAAATCAATCCAGTAATACTCCTGAAGCAGCGGAACCTTGCTGTACATTTCGTCGATCTGATCCTGGGCGTTGTCCGCTTCCCAGTCAATCTTGGGCGAAATATCTTCCGTATTAAGGGCCAGGGCACTGCTCAGCATTTCCTTCAACTGGGGATCATTGTATATAAATTCCTCCCCCTTGATCGCCATGGCGTCCTGCTGCATCGTTATAGCCTTGCGGATCATCATCCCCTTATAATCGTCACTTTGCATCGGCACAAAGTCCGGGTACTCTTCCCCCAGTTCATCATTCCACTTTTGCAGCAGGCCAATCAGCTCCGCATAGGTATGGGGCAGCTCCAACCCCTCCACCTGCTCTATCAGCTTGGTGTAATAGCTCATGAGGCCTTCAGCGTTCATATCCACAGGCACCATGTAGAGTTTGCCATTGACCACGCCAGCATCCTTCATCATGGGATAAAGGCTTGCCACATGGTCTTGCAGAACAGAGCTTGAGCTTAAATCAGCGGCGTAGCCTTTGCTCATCAGGTTGTTCACGTCAATGTAATCTCCGCTGATCACAAAAACATCAATATTATCCTCACCCGAAATCAGCGCTTGTCCCAATTCCTGCGCGGAATTAAACCATTTGCTCTCCAGAAAGGTCACCGGAATATCGCCCAGGGCTTTCATCGTCTTCTGGTGCGTATCGTCCATATAGCTTCCGTAGATGGTCAGGCGGCCTTCGGGCAGTTGGTCAGGGTCCGCCGCCCGGATGGAGACCGTTTGCCCGCTGACCACCATAACACGCCCGCCGGGAAGCACAAACAGCCCGTCGCTTAAGGTCCCGCCATATTGGCTGGGCATCAGATAGGCCGCGATCTTGGCCGTCCCGGCGCCATCGGATACATACACTTCGCTTTTACCCTGGATATATATTCTATCCGTTTGGATATCATAGCCCAGGCCTGTCCCATCGAATTCAAAAGGCACACCGGAATCACCCAGCTCTTCTTGCGTATCTGCCTGCGGGTCGTACACAGCCAGCAGCATATTGCGCATCATCGATGTCTTCTCGTCCCAGACAGCATCGGGATCCATCACCAGGGCAAGCATCTTGCCATCCTTATACGGGCTCAGCCGCCAGATAAACTCAGCGTTGTGAAGGGCCGCCTCACCGCCCCTGGCGATGTCGTAGCTCAGCAGGCTCATCACTGTGCTGCCGGAATTAGTCCAGCTTCTGTTAACCAGATACATGCGGCCGCCTGAGCCCAGAATCTGCATGGGATCCTCAATATACCCCTCATCGCCCCATTCCATATTGCGCAGCAGTTCAACATCGATCTTGACACCGTCTGAGATCTCTGCCGTGTCCGCTTCGACGCTGATGGGATAGATCATGCCTTTATTCTGCAGATCAACCGCGTAAAGTTGGCCGCCCTCTTCAAACAAGCGAAGGCTGTAGTAGCCGTCAAGTACGCCGGCCCCCTCGGACTCCTCGTTTTCCTCCCGGGCGCGCAAGTCATTCACCTTCATCTCAACCGGCTTTTCTTCCCCCGGCGTATAGGCAAAAAGCCCTCCGCTGCTGATCAGATACATCCTGCCGTCAACATAGGCCGAACTGATCAGCCAGGAGCCGGCATCCAGCATGATGTCCGTGTTTTCCTCTCCCGCGGCTTGGACTTTTACCTGTCCCGCGCCGCCAAGCAAGAACGCTGCCACCAACAGAATACTCAATAATTTTTTCATGGTGTCTCCTTCCCGGTATAACAATAAATAATAAACAACCTGATCTATATGATACCATCAAAACCAATAAAAAACGGCGCTTTCAGGCCGTTTCAATTGTAAACTTTTATCTTGGCGTCGTATCCATTTCATCCCGGGATCCATCAGCCTGATCGCTTTGCCATTTCTTGATGGCTTCCTCCAGCGTATGCCAGGCAAGCACAGCGCACTTGG
>CAZYKQ010000132.1:0-5010 GCA_964648235.1 uncultured Christensenella sp.
CGCTTTGCGTGAAGGTTGTCCTTCGTCAAAGCCGATGCCGCATATTAGCATATGTATGGAGTCGTGTCAACGAGGCCAAGCGTTGAAAATGCGGAAGAACAGGAAGAAAATATTGCAAATTTCAAACAAGGAATTATCTGTTCAGACTGGATTTTTATGATAAAATTCAAAGTGAAAAACATGCTTTGAAAGTCGCTTTCCCGCCGGCACCATTTTAATCATTCGCTTGCAATATCTGGGCATTATTATCTATAATATGGACATCAAATTGAAAAGAGGGCCTGCTTATGGTTATTGGTATCCCTAAAGAAATCATGCGTGGTGAAAACCGTGTATCCGCAACGCCGGAAACCTGCGCTAAGCTGATCGCGGACGGGCATACGGTGCTGGTACAAAAAGGTGCCGGGATGGGCGCTTATTTTCATGACGAAAGTTATATCCAGGCGGGCGCTGAACTGCTCAGCGATGTTCAATCGCTGTTTGAGCGCGCCGAGTTGATTCTGAAGGTCAAGGAACCGCAGCTAAACGAGGAGCTGAAGATCCACGAGGTGGATTTGATGCATGCCGGTCAGTACCTGATCACCTTTATTCACCCCGCTTCTCCCGCGAACCATGAGATGGTGCGGAATCTGGCCCGCAAGGGCGTCATTTCCCTGACGCTGGACGGTGTTCCGCGTATCTCCCGAGCGCAAAGCATGGATGCCTTAACATCCATGAGTACCTGCGCGGGGTATAAAGGTATGCTGATCGCGGCCAACCTTTTGCCTGCCTTTATCCCGCAGATATTCAGCGCGGTTGGTATGGTGAAACCGCTCAACGCTCTGGTAATCGGTATCGGTGTGGGCGGTCTGCAGGCTTTGGCAACAGCCAAGCGGCTGGGGGCGGTAACCTACGCCATTGATACACGCGCCGCTGCGCGTGAGCAGGCTGCTTCCCTGGGAGCCAAGGTCATCGACATTGAAATTCCCGAGGAGATGGCTCAGGGTGAGGGCGGCTATGCCAAGGCGCTCAGCCATGAGATGCTGGAGAGGGAGAAGGCTATCATTGCGCCCCATCTGGAGAAGATGGATATCGTATTCCTCTCCGCCCTGGTGCCCGGCAAGATGGCTCCGGTGCTTCTGACCCGCGGGATGATGAAGAACATGAAGCCCGGCTCCGTCGTGGTGGATATCTCCATCGACCAGGGCGGCAACTGCGAGGCCACCGTGCCCGGCGAAGTCGCCGACGAGGGCCGCGTGCATGTGGTCGGCATCAAAAACATCCCCGGCATGCTGCCCGCTTCCTCAACCTGGATGTTCTCGCAAAATATGTATAACCTGGTGAAGTACCTGGTAAAAGACGGAGGAATCAGCTTGAATGAAACCGATGAGATTGTCCGCGGCATCCTGACCACAAAAGGAGGGGAGGTTGTTCACGAGGGAGCCAGGGAGGCCATGGGCCTATGAGTAAAGAAGCCATCCTGATCCTGGTATTTATCGCGGCAACCTTGCTGGGTTATAAACTGATCAATTCGGTCCCCAGCCTCTTGCACACCCCGCTGATGTCGGGCATGAACGCGCTCAGCGGCGTAACGGTGCTTGGCTGCATGACGGCGATGGGATTGGGCCTTGCCTTCGGCAGCCGTATCCTGGGCATCATCAGCATCGTCTGCGCAACCATCAATGTCGTGGCAGGGTTTCTGGTCACCGATCATATGCTGAATATGTTTCACGGCAGCAAGCGGGAGGAAAAAGGGGAATGAGCGATGCAGTCTTCTATGTTCTTTCGGCCATACTGAGCCTGATGGTGCTGCTGGGCATCCATTGGATGAGCAAGGTGGAGACAGCCCCTTGGGGCAATCGCCTCAGTGCCCTGGCGATGCTTTGCGCAATCCTTGTTACCTTCATTAAATACGGGTTGCTCGGCATACCCGATATCTGGATTGGCCTGGGCCTTGGCAGCCTGATCAGCCTGGTAATCGCCAAGCGGATCAAGATGATCGCGATGCCGCAGCTGGTTGGCCTGCTCAACGGCCTGGGTGGATTTGCCTCCGCAGGCGCTGCCCTGTTGACACTCGGCTACAGTCAAAATATCGGGGCGTTCGAACGCGCGACAGCCCTGTTGGGCATGGCTGTTGGCGCTTTTACCTTCTCAGGCAGTATGGTGGCCGCCGGCAAGCTGCACCGCATGCTGCCGCAAAAGCCTGTGATGTTTCCTTCTCACCGCCTGTTGCTAAGCGGCTCCATCGCGCTGATGGCGCTGCTGGTTGTGCTGGCAATGCTTGTTCCCTCAACAGGGGTGGTGATGGCCTGGTTGTTGGTGGCAGTCAGCCTGCTCTTCGGCCTTCTGTTTGCCTTACCCGTCGGCGGCGCTGACATGCCCATTACCATCTCCCTGCTCAACTCAAGCTCCGGCGTAGCGGCTGCCATTACAGGCATGGCCATTGGGGATGTGCTGCTGGTGGCTGTCGGCGGCATAGTCGGCGCATCGGGTTTACTGCTTACGCAAATTATGTGCCGGGCTATGAACCGCAAGCTGTCGGCCATCCTGCTGTCCAAATCTGTGCCGACTTCCGCAGCAGAAAATAGCGCGCCTTCCTTTGAAAAGGAAGAGGAAAGCGGCGATCAACCGCTTGCCATGGAAATGCCCGCTCCCAAGACGCTTGCCGCAGCCACGCAGGTAGAGCTGCCCGTCTGGCTGGCCGACGCAAAAAGCGTAATCATCATCCCTGGTTACGGAATGGCTGTTTCCCAGGCGCAGGAGCAGGTCAAAGCCCTGCACGATGCGCTGGAAAAGGGTGGACGCGGCGTGCGTTTTGCTATCCACCCCGTAGCGGGACGTATGCCCGGGCATATGAATGTGTTGTTGGCTGAGGTGGATATCCCCTACGATAAGCTCTTTGAGATGGACGAGATCAACCCCGACATGGAAAAAACTGATCTGGTCCTGGTCATCGGTGCCAACGATGTGGTTAACCCGGCCGCCAACACGGCAGAGGGGACGCCCATCTACGGCTTGCCGGTGCTGGATGCCCAGAAGGCGAAGAGATTGGTCATCTGCAACTTCGATTCAAAACCCGGATACGCGGGCGTGGATAACCCGCTGTACGGGCCCCATCCTGACATCCTGTTGATGTTCGGGGATGCCAAGGAGAGCCTGACAACCATCCTGTCCATGCTCTGAACCGGAACAATAGGTTGAGCCATGAGCTGCCGCGTGTTCGCATGCACCCGCGGCAGCGCTTTTGCTATCACCATTTTCCTGTGCTATACTGCGCTAGGGGAATGATCCCCTGACAGCAAAGGAAGAAGGACTATGTTCAGAAAGAAATTTTTTGCGCTTTTATGCGCCTTGATGCTCCTGATGCCGCAGGCATTTGCCGCCAAGGCGACGCCCGCACCAGAGTACCCGGTGGCCATCGTCAGCAACGTCGGCCGAAGCTATGCCTTTGTGCCGGCCGCCAAAGGGGAATGGGAAAGCTCTGACGAGTCTGTTGCCCGCGTGGATAAACGCGGAAATATCAGCTTTATGTCGGAGGGGGATGCACAAGTCACGTTCACCGCGAAGAAGGATCAGCAGCAGACCACGCTTGCGGTAACCGTGCTGCCGGGCGGCAGCATACCTTCCCAGGTGGAGGCGGGCATTACCGTGGCATTGCAGGAGTGGGAGGAATACCTGGCCGCCGGGCGGTCCATCCCTAAATCCAACAAATATACCAAGTGGCGCTGCGGCCGCCCCTGTGAGTTTGGCTGGTGCGGAGCCTTTGTCAACTACAGCCTGGATATGGGCGGTGTACCCATGGAGGATCGGGAGAGTTCTCAGCTTCAGGCGGACGGCGGCTCCTATGCGGTGCGTGAGGCAGCAGTACCCAAAATAATGGAAGGCTTTAAAAAGATGGATCGCTGGGGTTATATTCCCAAGCCGGGTTATGAAGTGGTCTACGGAAGGCGCGGCGGCTATGCTACCATGCATGTCGGCCTGGTGACCGATGTGAAGGACTTGGGCGAAGGGCGTTATGAGATCCGGACTGTGGAGGGCAATATGGGCCCCCGTATCCGCCGATACCATTACATCTATGACGCATATGCCGAAAACTTTGAACGAAACATGAGTGAGTTGCCAAAGGAGCATCAGACGCAGAGTGATGTATATACCTATATACCGCATCTGGACGGAGCCTGGTATGTGACAGGGTTTGGGCAGACCTGGTATTAGATAAATAATTCTAATAATTTATATTGTAAAAACCGCCTCAGCCTATAGATTGCTGAGGCGGTTTTTTGAAGAAAGGTCAGCTATCCATGATTATAAACTATATGCCAAAGTGATTTGTGATTTAGTAATTGTTTTGATTAGATGTCAATAAATTTTGAATCTTGAAGCGTAAGAACAATCAATGGAATCAGTATAAGCTGAATAACAATGCCGGGAAGAGCGGTAACAAACGCGGAAGTGAGCCAGATCTGGGCTGAGTAGCTGCCTGCTCTGAAAATTAACGAATTCAGGATGCCATATACGATTCTTCCGGATATCATAGCGCCGATTAATGCAATATAGATGTTGGCATAGACACTCTTTGTCCGAACAAAGCGAATCAGCAAAGATGTCACCAAACCATAGACGGCAAGTTCGCATATCATTGCCGGAAGGTAAGCCGCAGGCGGCATCCCTGTCAATAAACTTGACAAGAGCGGTGTGATGATGCCGCAAAGCAAGCCAAATGGAAAGCCGCATATTATGCCGCATATCAGCACAGGAATGTGCATGGGCAATAGAATGCTTCCGGCGTTGGGGATAGAATGGAAGGCGATTGGAAGAACTACACCAACCGCGATCATAAGCGATGTAAGAACCATTTTTTTGGTACTGGACATGAAAAAACCTCCACAAATAAAATAAACACAAAGGCTATCCACTTCGCGTAGACATAAAACCTTCGTGGTTTTTTTAAGTGAATCCGATTTTTTTTGTCATCCTTCGAGGCTGACAATGGAATAACTCTACAAGATAATCATTCGCCTGTCAATGCGC
>CAZYKQ010000133.1:0-4977 GCA_964648235.1 uncultured Christensenella sp.
TGCCTCTTCCCTACGCAAAATGGTTGACTCACTCCCTGATCAGACATATAATGGTTGTATACAAAGCCCTAAAAAACCGGAAAGGATGTTTCCCAATGAAAAAATTCTTTGCACTGTTCCTGGCGCTCAGCCTGATGCTGGGCCTCACCTCCGCAATGGCCGCGGAGACCTCTATGGACGATCTGATCAAGGCCGCGCAGGCGGAGGGCGAACTGGTTGTTTACGGTTCATCCGAAGAAGCGCACGTCTCTGTCATCGTCAAGGCTTTTGAAGCCAAGTACGGCATTAAAACGCTGTTCCAGCGCCTGTCCACCGGCGAGGTGCAGGCCAAGATTACCGAAGAAAACGGCAACCCTTCGGCTGACGTTTGGTTCGGCGGCACCACCGATCCCTACAATGAAACCGCGGCCGCCGGCCTGCTTGAGCCCTATGCCGCGATGAATGCCGATAATATCGTTGATCCCATGTACCGTGATAAGGACGGCCAGTGGTACGGCGTGTATAAGGGCATCCTGGGCTTCATGGTCAACACCGAAGAGCTGGATCGCCTGGGCGTACCCGCCCCCGAGGGCTGGGATGATCTGCTGAAACCCGAATACAAGGACCTGATCTGGTTGTCCAACCCCAACACCGCCGGCACCGCCAAGCTGGTCATCAACACCATGGTCCAGATGAAGGGTCACGACGAGGCCATGAAGTACCTGGTCGAGCTGGATAAGAACATTGCCCAGTACACAAAGTCCGGTTCCGGCCCCTCCAAAAAAGTCGGCATCGGCGAGTGCGTCATCGGCATTGGTTTCCTGCATGACGGCATCACCCAGATCCTGGATGGTTATGACAACATTGCCCTGATCATCCCCAGCGAAGGCACCAGCTTTGAAGTCGGCGCAACGGCCATTTTCAAGGGCGCGCAGCACCCCAACGCCGCCCGCCTGTGGGTGGAGTTCTGCCTGACCCCCGAATCGGTCAACTTGTCCAAGACCGCCGGCGCCTACCAGTTCCTGGTGCTGAAGGATGCCGAGCAGCCTGAAGAAGCCACCCGCTATGGCCTTGACCCCGACAACGTCATCGATTATGACTTTGAAGACGCGAAGGCCAATACCTCCAACTATGTCAAAGATTACTTCGACGCCCTGGGCGGCGCCGACGAGCGCTTCAAGACCGAATAATCACTCCCTTTACTCCTCGAAGGGGGATGGGATAATCCCATCCCCCTCTTTCTTTAAAATTATGAATGCCAATTCAGAGCTTTCTTCATCTAAACACGGAAAAGAACTGAGTTGGCATCGTCAGAAAGGGGCGTGAGGCTATGCCTTCGCAAAGCCGACGGTTGGAGCGCAAAAAGCTGCTGGCCGATCCCTTCACCATCCTGGTGATTATACTGCTCATCGTCCTGTTAACCTTATTTATACTCTATCCCCTGTCGATGCTGATGTCAGACAGCGTATACTCCTCTACCTCCTTCAATGTTTATACTGTTGAAGAAAGCAAAGAAGCCGTTAAGGAGCTGTTCAGTCAGGCAAGCCCGCGTGTACGCGAAATCGGCGTGGGGCGCAACAGCGTTCTTCAAGTGCCCTCAACAGAGGGCTTGAGCGTCATCAAGGAGCTTGGGCGCAGCGCAAGCTTTACCTATATGGGGGATCTGCTGCCGGGAATAATGTCCGATACCATCATAGCTGTTCCCGGCGGACAATCAATGCTGTCGCTGCGAAGTTTTTCCTATATTTTCAATGATTACACCTTCCAGCGAGCCTTTACCAACACGCTGTGGCTGGGCCTGATCACGGGCGTCTCGGCAACGCTGATCGGGCTGCTGTTTGCCTATGTTGATGTGTATGTCCGGGTACGCAACCCTGTCATGAAACGAATGTTCTCGGTCGTCAGCATGCTGCCCGTCGTATCCCCTCCCTTTGTGCTTTCGTTGTCAATGATCCTGCTGTTTGGAAAGAGCGGGCTTGTCACCAGGCAGGTGCTTGGCATCTACGATGCCAACGTCTATGGCCCTGGCGGCATCGCCATCGTACAGACGATGACGTTTTTCCCCGTCTGCTATATGATGCTCAAGGGCCTGCTGCGCAACATCGACCCCTCCATGGAGGAAGCCGCGCGGGACATGGGCGCCAGCCGCTGGCACGTGTTCCGCACGGTCACGCTGCCGCTGATGCTGCCCGGCATCGGCAACGCCTTCCTGGTCACCTTCATCGAATCGGTCGCCGACTTTGCTAACCCTATGCTGATCGGCGGAAGCTATGACACGCTGGCCACGACCATTTATTTGCGCATCACAGGCGGTACCTACGATACCCAGGGCGCTGCCGCGATGGCCGTCGTGCTGCTCAGCCTGACGATCATCCTCTTCCTGATCCAGAAGTATTATCTGGAAACCAAGACCGCTGCCACACTCAGCGGCAAGGCATCGCGCGCCCGTATGGCCATTGAGGATAAATCGGTCACCCGGCCGCTGACGATCTTTTGCGCCGGTATCTCGGCCTTTGTCATCCTGATGTATATCGCCATCCCTTTCGGCTCGCTGTTTAAGCTGTGGGGGCGTGATTATTCTCTGTCATTTAAATGGTATGAACAGCTCTTCCGCCAGGACGGCATGAAAGCATTTAAGGACTCCTTTGTGTTGTCAGCCATCGCCTCGCCGATCACGGCGCTGTTGTCCATGATCATATCCTACCTGGTGGTTAAGAAACGCTTCCGCGGGCGCGGCTTCATTGAGTTTGTATCCATCCTGGCCATGGCTGTTCCCGGTACGGTGCTGGGCGTAGGCTTCATCCGCGGCTTCGCGGGCGGCGTATTCCGCACAGGGTTTATGCAGGGCTTGTACGGCACGGGCACATTGCTTGTCATCGTATTTGTTGTCCGTTCGCTGCCCGTAGGTACGCGCAGCGGTATATCGGCCCTTCGGCAGATCCACCCTTCCATTGAGGAATCCGCTTATGACCTGGGTGCCGGCAGCGGAAAGGTATTCACATCCGTCACCTTGCCGCTCATCAAAGAAAGTTTTTTCAGCGGCCTGGTTACCACCTTCGTACGCTCCATTACGGCGATCAGCGCCATCATCCTCTTGGTAACGCCAAGGTATCTGCTGATCACAACGCGCATCAATGAATTCGCGGAAAAGGGCGCTTACGGAATCGCCTGCGCCTATGCCACCATTCTGATTGCCATCGTCTACGCGGCGATCATGTTGATGAACCTGTTCATCAAATACTTCGGTACCAGCAAGCAAGTGAGGGAGGCCAACGCCAATGTCGGATAAAAAAGGCATCATACTGGAGCATATCTCCAAAATATACATGGACCCAAAGACTGCACAGCCATTCTATGCTGTAAAGGATGTTAACCTGGATATTGTCCCCGGCAGCTTTGTCACCCTGCTAGGCCCTTCCGGCTGCGGCAAGACGACCACGCTGCGTATGATTGCCGGGTTTGAAAGCCCTGATGAGGGAGAGATCTATTTAGGGGGGGAGGCCATCAACAGCCTGACCCCCAACAAACGCGATACCGCGATGGTGTTCCAGAGCTACGCGCTGTTCCCTCATTACAACGTGTTTGACAACGTCGCTTACGGCCTTAAGCTGCGCAACCTCTCCAAAGATACCATCCGCCAGAAGGTGATGAACATACTCGACCTGGTGGAGATGACAGGCATGGAAAGCCGCATGACCAACCAGCTCTCCGGCGGCCAGCAACAGCGCGTGGCCTTGGCCCGTGCCTTGGTGGTAGAGCCGGGTGTGCTGCTGTTTGACGAGCCGCTTTCCAACCTGGATGCCAAGCTGCGCGTCACCATGCGCACTGAGATCCGCCGCATCCAGCGCAGGATGGGCATCACCGCCGTCTATGTCACCCATGATCAATCGGAAGCCATGAGCTTGTCCGATCAGATCATCATCATGCTCAAGGGTGTCATTGCACAGATGGGCACACCGCACGATATTTATTATCACCCCAACAGCGAGTTTGTCGCGGATTTTATCGGCGAGGCCAACTTCCTCAACGCTACGGTCATCAGCTGCGAAAACAACCTGTGTGATCTCGATATCGCCGGCCACAAGGCCCAGGTGGTCACAGAAGATGACTTTGATAAAGGCAGCGCTACCCGTCTGGTCGTGCGTCCCGAAGCAGCGCAAATCGGAGCCAGCGGCATGATTCCCTGCAAGGTGGTTTTGTCTGTGTTTATGGGCGCTTACCAGTACTACCACGTAATGGTTGGAGACACCGTGGTGAAGATCAACGACAACTGCCCTATCAATAAGCAGGTATTCAATGAGGGCGAAGAAGCCTGGATCAGTTTCAGTCCGGACAGTGTGCATTTGCTGGCAGGGAAGTAAGCGGCCCGCGGACTGTATGAGATAAAAGGGGAATGAAGTGTGCTGAAACGCTCCTTCATCCCCCTTTATTTTTGAAGCCTATGTCACAACGCGGCATGGGCTTTGGCGTTATTACTCTGTTTGCGGTAAATCCCTGCGCTTGCCCGTTATGGAGTGTACGCGAATACGACAGACCGCCGTGATAGCCAGCATCCGCCCACTGTACGCGGGGTCTCCTTCAAAGCCGTAGTGGCGCATCAGGGCATTCAGGCCGTGCTTTTTCTCCTCCTCATCTGTGAGGACCTCTGCCTCGCCTTCCAACATCAGCGATTCAAAGGCTGCCGACCAGCCGCAGGCTTCGGCATTCTTTATCAGGTGGGTCTCTCCGGTCACCGTGATAAAGCAATCCGGATTTTTCCTGATGCAATCAATTTTTCTGCCTTCAGGCGCGCAATGAAAGTAGAGCACAAGCTCACCCGCTTCTTCAGCCCATCCGAAATGAAGCGGCACCACATAGGGTTTGCGCTCATCAATGAGTCCCAGGTGCATGATCTGACTTTTCTCAAGCAAATCAAGCAGCTCCGCCCTGTCCTTGATCTCCCTCTCTTTTCTTCTCATTTCTTCTTGATCTCCGGCATGTCAAGTTCCGTATATCCTA
>CAZYKQ010000134.1:0-4791 GCA_964648235.1 uncultured Christensenella sp.
CTGCAGGATTATATCCAGGGCATGCGCGCTCAGCAGGCAGACAGGGGCCGGATAGCCCGCTTCTTTCAATATCCCCGCCGTCTTGCTGACAAAGGCTTCCCCGCCCGCGTCCGGCTCCCGGTGCAGGTAGAGGGGACGGCCGCCCAGGCAGCGGATCCACTCCTTTTTAAACAGCGCCGCCCCGGGGATCCCCAGGGCCGGGATGCGCATCTGCCACAGGCTATGGGCATCCGATTCTCCTTCCGCCAGCACCAGGGGGCCTTTCCCCCGGTTGCCGGGCAGCCACAGGCCGTAGGGCAGCATCCGGCCGCCCGGCTCCCAGCTGAAGCGCGGCTCGTGTCCCTTGGGGTGGCGCAGGCGCAGGGCTGTCTGCCGCCCTTCTTCGTCGTAGTAGGGCAGGGCCAGGGCATTCCCGTGGGAGCGTGCGCCCAGCTCGTTTTTCAGAAAGTCCGGGGGGATGTTCTTTTCCCGGCTGTAGAGGGAGAGGGCCTCTCCCTGCCGCTGTTTCGTCATTGCAGGGCCTCCCCCAGGTAGCGGGCCGCCAAATCCCGCGCGGCCGTGTAGGGGCCGACGCGGTGCAGCCCCGCGTAAAAGGCCACCGCGTCCCCGCCGCGCCCGCAGCCAAAGCAGTGCCAGCTGCCCCGCTCGTCCAGCAGCAGCGAGGGCGTCCTCTCCCCGTGAAAGGGGCAGCGGCAATAGAGCCGCGCCCCGCTCCTGATCAGTTCGATCCCCGCGTCCCGCGCCACCCGCGCGGTCTCGATCCCCCGGCAGCGCGCGAACAGCGCCCCCGGTGCCTGTGATCCATGGTCCATTCCTTGTCCTCCTGTGCATATTGAGAACACCTGTTCTCTTGGTGTTTATCTAAGCACAGAAGGGGGGGTGACATCTACTGACATGGACTGACAAGTTTTTTGAATGCGGAATGCGGAATGCGGCGCGGAAGACTGTCCGCCCTGTGCGAGCCGCAGCCCCGCCCTTTATCCGCGGTATCAGGAAGTCAGGGTTAAAAACAGGTCATCAAAAGGTAACTACATAATAAAATAGTGCATACTATACATTCCGGCGCAAGGCCCTTACACTCTGTCATGAGGCCTCAACCAATGCATGAAAACCACGACCTGACTTGGAGGAAACATAATGAAAAAAATAATCGCGCTTGTAATGATGTGCTCACTGCTGCTGATGTCCGTATCGATCGGAGCGGAAAGCGCCGCAGCCGGGCCCCTTGCGGTGGAACTGGCCGCGGGAAGCGTCACCGTATATGATTTTGACGGCATCAGGCTGCATGCCTATGCTTCCGGCGATCCCCTGGCCGATGAGTGCTACGCCCTTGAAAGCGATGAAGGGGTTGTGCTGCTGGAAAGCACGGCTTTCACGGCAAATAACGAGGCGTGGCGGGCCTATGTCGATACGCTGGGCAAGCCGCTTGCCGGGGCCATCATGGCCTATCACCCCAACGGCTCGGACACCGAGGGGCTTGATATCTATGCGACGGAAAACGCGCTGGCCAACTGGGGCGAAGGCGGCAACATCCGCGCGCTGACGGACAGCTTTACCGCCGCCTTTGGTGACGCGCTGGAGGCCAGGCTGCCCGCCGAGGCCAAGATCGTCAGCGTGGGTGACAATCTGACGCTGGCCGGCATGGATTTCATCATCCGCGAGGAAGGGGACGACGCCTTTGGCGTGGAGATCCCCGCGATCAACAGCGTCTACCTTCATATGATGGGGTCGGATGTTCATAATGTCCTGACCAGCGCCGGCCACATCGACGCCTTTATCGCGGAGCTGGAATCCTTCCAGTATGCCCTGGTGCTGACCGGCCATTATGCGCCCGAAGGCGAAGAAGCCGTCCGGACGAAGATCAGCTACCTGAATACCGTCAAGGAACTGGCCGCTTCAAGCGCGGACGCGGACGCCTTTATCCAGGCCATGAACACCGCCTTCCCGGATTACTCCGGCGCGAACTACCTGGACATGACCGCAGGTTTCCTGTTCCCTGCCGCGCAGTAGGCATTCAGACCCAAAGCGAAAGCCCCGCTTCATCGGCGGGGCTTTCGCGGCGGGGCGGCGGCTCAGCTGTTTCTAACCATGTCCTGATAACTTAGCCCCCATTTTTCCATGACCTCAATGATCGGCCGCATGGTATCGCCCACCTCGCTCAGCGTATACTCGACGCGCGGCGGCACTTCCGCAAAGACGGTGCGGGTGATGATGCCGTCGGCTTCCAAAGCGCGCAGGTTGTCCGTCAGCACCTTCTGGCTGATGCCGGGCAGGTTTTTGAGCAATTCATTGAAGCGCCAGGGCCGGATAAACAGATTGCGCAGGATCAACGGTTTCCACTTATTGCAAATAAGCCGTACCGTCGTCGCAACCGGGCAATCGGGAAGCTCCTCTTTTGTCAGAATGAAAGCACCTCATGATCGTATGGTTTTATACTGCAATCCGCTCTGAATACTGCATGTAGAAAAATAGCATATCCCGGATGAAAACGAAATCAGCCGGATGACGGCAGCGGCACAGCGGCCAGCTATTGGTCATCCGCTTGCATTTATGAAAAAAGAGGGCTACAATCTTGTTAGCACGCACTAACGTGTGTGTCAGGGGAAAATCCCCGAAAATATCTGACAAACCGCCTCGGATACTGGGCATATACAGTCCATCTGCGGATGGCGGAAGAAGTATCCGATACCGACGGGATATCATGAATCGCTCAGCGCGGCACATCAGGTCTGCGATTGCCGCCGCGGCGCCTAAGAGTATCCCTCCGGCATCAAGGCTTACAGACCGAGTCGGGGCGCGGAAACGGAGAGTAGTTATGAACTACGAACAATGGTATTCCTTTAAACCCGGTGCCTACACGCGCGAGGTTGACGTGCGCGACTTCATCCAGCGGAACTACACGCCCTACAGCGGTGATTCCGGCTTCCTGGCCCCCGCCACCAAACGCACCAAGTCCCTGTGGTCAGAAGTGCTGAACCTGTATAAACTGGAACGGGAAAAGGGCGGCGTGCTGGATGTGGACAACGAGACCATCTCGACCATTTCATCCCACAAGGCCGGCTATATCGACGAGGATCTGGAGCAGATCGTCGGCCTGCAGACCGATGCGCCGCTCAAGCGCGCGTTCATGCCCTACGGCGGCATCAACATGGCGGCAAAAAGCGCCGCGCACTACGGAAAGCCCGTATCCAAACAGACCGAGGACATTTTCCGCCACATCAGGAAAACCCATAACGATGGCGTGTTTGACGTATATACGCCGGAAATGCGCCGCGCGCGCAAGGCCGGCATCATCACCGGCCTGCCCGACGCCTATGGCCGCGGCCGCATCATCGGCGATTACCGCCGCGTGGCCCTCTATGGCGTGGACCGTCTGATCGCCGACAAGAACGAGCAGATGCGCAGGCTGGAGATGGACGTGATCGCGGAGGAGAACATCCGCGCCCGCGAGGAAATCAACGACCAGATCGAATCCCTGGAACAGCTCAAGCTTATGGGTTCTTCCTATGGCTTTGACATATCCCGCCCCGCCGGGAACGCCAAGGAGGCCGTGCAGTGGACCTACTTTGGCTACCTGGGCGCCATCAAGGAGCAAAACGGCGCCGCGATGAGCCTGGGGCGCGTAACCACCTTCCTGGATATCTATTTTGAGCGTGACTTGAAGGCCGGGCTGATCACGGAGGAAGAGATCCAGGAGATCATGGATCACTTCGTCATGAAGCTGCGCATTGTGCGCTTCCTGCGCACCCCCGAATATGACCAGTTGTTCAGCGGCGATCCCGTCTGGGTGACGGAGGCCATCGGAGGCATGGGCATGGACGGGCGCACGCTTGTCACCAAGACCAGCTTCCGCATGCTGCACACGCTGGATACCCTGGGCCCGGCACCCGAGCCCAACCTGACCGTGCTGTGGAGCACCAGCCTGCCGCAGAATTTCAAGGAATACTGCGCGCATATGTCCGTCAAGACCAGCTCCATCCAATATGAAAACGACGATCTGATGCGTGAATACTGGGGCGATGACTATGCCATCGCCTGCTGTGTGTCCGCCATGCGCGTCGGCAAGCAGATGCAGTTCTTCGGCGCCCGCTGCAACCTGGCCAAGGCCCTCCTGTACGCCATCAACGGCGGCAAGGACGAGATCAGCGGCGTTCAGGTCGCCCCCAAACTGGAACCCGTTAAGACGGATGTACTTGATTATAACGACGTGCGTGAAAAATACGATGTCATCCTCGACTGGGTGGCCAAACTGTACATCAACACGCTTAACGTCATCCATTATATGCACGACAAGTACTGCTACGAGGCGCTTGAAATGGCCCTGCATGACAAGGACATTCTGCGCACCATGGCCTGCGGCATCGCGGGGCTCAGCGTGGTGGCCGACTCTCTGAGCGCCATCAAGTACGCCACTGTCCGCCCCATCAAAAACGAGCAGGGCATCATCTACGACTTTGAAACCGTCGGCGATTTTCCCAAGTACGGCAACGATGATGACCGCGTGGACAGCATCGCCCGCGATCTGGTGAAGCAGTTCGTTGAAAAGCTGCAGAAGTACCCCACCTACAGAAACTCCATGCACACCATGTCCGTGCTGACCATTACGTCCAACGTCGTCTACGGCGAGAAGACCGGCAACACGCCTGACGGGCGCAAGCACGGCGAGCCCTTTGCCCCCGGCGCCAATCCCATGCACGGCCGCGATACCAACGGCGCGCTGGCAACGCTTAACTCCGTCGCCAAGCTGCCCTACAAGTACGCGCAGGACGGCATCTCCTACACCTTCTCCAT
>CAZYKQ010000135.1:0-4789 GCA_964648235.1 uncultured Christensenella sp.
CTTGCTTTTCTCAAGCTTGACATTCCTCGTCTGGTTCTTTCCGGCAGTGATTTTGTTGCACCTGATTTTACCGTTTAAATGGCGGAATCCTTTTCTTCTGTTTGCAAGCCTTTTTTTCTATGCCTGGGGCGAGGTCCGCTATCTTCCCTTGTTGATTTTTATGCTGATCGCCGACTGGTTCTTTGGCCTGATGGTCGGGAAAGGGGATAACCCCTATCGTAAACTGTGGCTGATTGCGTCGGTTGTTTTCAACATCGGTATCTTGGCATATTACAAATACACGGACTTTATTTTGGGCAATATAGGCCTGTCAGCTTTCGCGCCCACTATGGTCATGCCGCTTGGCATCAGTTTTTTTACTTTTCAGATTACCAGCTATGTGATTGATGTGTACAGAAGGGATATTCCAACAGAGAAAAACCTGGTCAATGTGATGACCTATACGCTTTTATTTCCGCAGCTGATCGCCGGGCCCATTGTGCTGTACAGCCAGGTCAGAAATGAAATGCTGTCACGCGCCCTTACATCGTGTCAGATGGAGAAGGGGATGGTCATCTTTATCACAGGACTTGCGGGGAAGGTTCTGCTGGCCAATCCCTTGGGCGCGTTGTTTCATAACATCATCAGCATGCCGGGGGCTTCCGCGCCATCCATGTGGCTGGCTACCGCGCTTAGCGCGATGCAGCTGTATTTTGACTTTGCCGGCTATTCCGCGATGGCTATTGGAATGGGACATATGCTTGGTTTTACATTTCCAAAAAACTTTGACCACCCCTTCGCCGCCCGGAGCATACGGGAATTCTGGAGCCGATGGCATATGACCCTGGGCACCTGGTTGCGTCAGTACCTTTATATTCCGCTTGGCGGAAGCAGGAAAGGAAAGGGGAGAACGTTTGTTAACCTATTTATTTCCTGGTTTGTTTCCGGACTGTGGCATGGCGCTGATTGGATGTGGGTCAGCTGGGCATTATGGTTTTTTGTGCTTGTCATGCTGGAAAAAAACTGGCTTGGCCCCTGGCTTTATAAACACCCGGGCTGGGGGTGGTTTTATACGCAGCTGGCATTCATGCTGGGCATGGTCATCATCTCCTACGATAGTTTCACTGCTTCTTTTCATCATTTTACACGCATGTTTTCGATGAATTTTTCTACAGACATACTCTATCTGCTCTCAGGCAATTGGCTGCTTTTCCTGTTGTCGGCTCTGTGTTGCGTTCCTGCCACATTCAATGTAATGAACAGGCTGATGAGCAGGTTTCCCGCCTTTCGTATAGGGATCATGGGGGCTTTGATGGTGCTGAGCATCGCGGCGCTTGTCAATGAGGCCTATAATCCTTTTATCTATTTCAGGTTTTAGCGCGTATGAAAAAACAAGTATTGCCCCCCCTGTTTACGGTAATAATGATCTTTCTGCTGTGTTTGATGGTAATATCCTTTGTATTCCCTGACAAGGAGTATTCCCTGACGGAAAACAGAAGCTTGGCCGCATACGAATCACCGACGCTTTCGGGTGTTTTATCCGGAGAATGGATGCGCCGAATGGAAAACTATACGGCAGATCAGTTCCCATTCAGGCATGAATTTGTTAAGATCAACCTGGCAAAAAACATGTTGCTGGAGACTCAGAGCAATGGCGTTGTACACGGGCGCAATCACCGATTGTTTGAGCAGGCCGATTTGCTCGAGGATACAGCGCTCAGAAGCAACCTTGCGTCATTGAGCTTGATGAGGGAGAAGACCGGCCTTCCGGTCTATCTGGTTGTCATTCCTGAAGCTTCTCAAGTGATCTGCGAGGAACTGCCGCCATTTTATCCGCTTGAAGACAGCGGGGAGCATATCATGTCTGCCTTGGAGCAAACAGACGGCGTTCAGGCGATTTTTATGCTGGAGGCATTGACGCGGCGGCAAGCGATAGAGAATACTTTTTACAGAACAGATCACCATATGACTTGGGCCGGAGCGGATGCCGTATACCAGGCTCTGTCACCAGCCCTTGCCTATTCTCCCTTGGACACCAAATCCTTTGTAGAGAAGGTACCGGACTTTTATGGATCATTACACGCGAGAGCGCCTTATCCTTTTATTGAGCCGGATGAATTAAGCTATGCCATATTTGATAACTTGACCATGGAGATAGAAGGCAGGGTGATGGATGGCCTGGTTGACCAGGAGTATCTTGCCCGGCCCAACAAGTATTCCGCGCTGTTATTCAATAATCCCGGTATGCTGCGATTAACAAATACAGAGCTTCAAACCGGACGCTGGCTGGTCATTCGGGACTCCCATGCCAACGCTATCCTGCCTTCTTTAGGCCAGCATGCTTTGCAGATCGACGCAATAGATCCCAGATATCTGCCCTTTGATTTTGATTTGCCGTCACTCATTAAAAGAGAGGAATATGGAGCGATTATATGCATTGTAGGAAGCGATACGCTGTTAACAGACAAAAACATCACCCTTCTTCTGACAAAATTCGGGCATTAGCCTGCCTTCTGCTGTGCCTGGGTTTGATGATGCCCCTCGCAGGCTTATCGGAAGAATCTGCAAATACTATTGTTTCTCAATTTTACCTTCCGGGCTATCCGCCCCCTGAGGTTCCGTTGTCAGGCAGAGTGGAAGACGAACACTTTGAGGGTCAGGTGCTCATCGGAGATTCTTTGGGAAACAGCCTTCGTTTGAATAAAACGGTCCCAAAGCTGAATATCATTGCCAAGGTCGGCCAGTCGCCTCAGGGAGCGGCGCGCATCAAGGAGTATAAGCTCAACGGGCAGGATGTTCGTTTGATCGATGTCCTGCGGGATCTGAGGCCCAAGGTGCTGTATATTTGGCTGGGAGGCAACGGGCTTGATTTGAAGAAACCCGATCAAGTGATTGCGGAGTATGAAAATCTGCTGGATTTGTTTATCGGAGAACTTCCGGATACTTTGATTTATTGCGTTTCGGTGTCACCGATTATTGAGGGGATTGTTCGCAGAAGTTATCCATCCCTGACCAGCAGCCGTATCAACCTGTTCAATGATAAGCTGCGTGACCTGGCCCGCGAGCGCCATTGCTATTTTCTCAACATTCATGAGGCTTTGGTGGATGAAAATGGCGGATTGACGCGGGAGTATGCCGCGGGTGATGGTTGGCATATGAGCAAAGCGGGTTATCAGGCCCTAAGCGATTATTTATACACACATGTCTTGCCAGTGAAGGGGGAATAGAGAATGAGAAAGATAATGCTAACGATTGTATTGCTGTCAGTTGCTTTGCTAAGCGCATGCGCGCCCACGGCTCAGTTGAAAGGAACACAGGAAGTTTTTGACGCGGTTACCAAGAATACAAGCTTTCAGGAATTGACCATGATGGATCGCGAACTCAGCGCCATGCTTCTGGAAGTAGATGAAAGCTTGCTGACAGATATAGCCATTGGCTTGGATGCCAGCCGCTATACGCCGGAGGCTGTCTTCATTATTACGGCGGCCAATGATCAGGATAAGAAGGCTTTGGAAACTGCCCTGCAAACCTACAGGGATCATCTGCTTGCCGAATACAAGGACTACAGGCCGCAGGAAGCGTTTAAAATATCAGACGCCCGCGTACTGACCAAGGGTTTGCAGCTTGCGTTGATGATAGCGCCCGAATCAGGAAAGGCTGAAGAGGCCTTAAATCAAGCATGGAAATAAAACGAAATCATAGCTTTATCGTATCACGCTTTTCTATCACATAAGAATCAAAAGGACAGCCCCCTGCCAATGAGTTGACGGGGGCTGTCCTAAAAACAAACTGATCAGATAGCTTTCAGTGTACTGCGGATATGGCTGTGTACCTTGATATAATCATCATTATATTCTGCCGGATGCTCGATCTGAAGCATAAGCACCTTGTTACCGGGCAGAAGAGCCATGTGGATGCGGCCGCGAATAATGGTGCCGTCCATCAGCTCACCGCGATAATTGGCATAATAGCCCGGCGCTCGCATCAGGGCGCGTTCCGCTGTGTTGGAAGGCTCCCACCGGCGGTAGTTCATCTGCCCCATATCATTTAACCTGGTTTTCAAGTCCTTATTGATATCCGACTTGGTATAACTGGAGGTGACGGTTGTTTGCGACAAGGTGATTACAACGCCCTTATTGTCTTTCCAGAGATTTTCAGGCTCTCTGAGGATATAGGTGGTGACGTCGCTTTCATCAACCTCATACCCTGCGACACTTTCAAAAGTCAGCCCCAGACCGGCTGCGACATAGGTATCATAGGTAAAGACCAGATCCGCGCGAGGGGTGGGGGTCGGCATATCAATCGGATTCAGTGGAATGGGGCTGGACCCGGCATAGGGGCTTGGGGTACTGTTATCAACAGGTAAAGCTTGTATCTGGGTTTGTGCCTGTTGCTGAGTTTGTGTGGTGACACCGATGTATTCCCTTTCATCGTCATCGTCTTCTTCAGCCGTTGGATCGATGTTGTCAGGCAGAGAAATGCCCAGATCAACCGAGGAGATCGGTGTGTCGGGTTCGGTGGCGGACTGCTCTATGGCAAGCGGATTCGGCTGGGGTGAAGAGCCCAGCGTCGGCAAATCGACATCTGCCTCGTTTTTTGGCGCACAGCCCGACAACAGAATAACAAACAACAGGAGCGCCGGGAGCAGTAACTTCTTTTTCATCATAACCTCCATCCTGCAGTGAACAGGCCTTAGATTGCTTCAAAACCTTTAACTGATTGTAACAATTCTGTATTCTTTCGTCAAGCATGAAAGAATGGATGCTTCAGTTAGTTACAATAAGCCCTCATAACCGTCCTGCGGAGAATG
>CAZYKQ010000136.1:0-4722 GCA_964648235.1 uncultured Christensenella sp.
CGATGCGCTCCTTTGCTTTTTCAAGCTTCTCCGGGCGGATGGTGCCCGCGATCACGTCCTGCAGGTAGAGGACGGCGTTTTTCTTCCCGGGGTCAAAACCCATGTTGAATATCTCGGGGCGAAGCGATTCGTAGAGCTGATGCACGGTGTTAGCCAGCACATTGAACTCGTTGCGGGTGTCGTCGTTGCCGAGGATGGTGTTGGCATAGTCCTCAAAGAGGCTGAGGTTTTTGAAGGTATCATCCTCTCCAAGCAGCCGGCTCAGATCCGCGCCCTTGTCAAGGCAATAGGCGAAGGTCAGGTCGATGGCTTCGTTCAGCTGGTCATACAGCTTGCCGATATCCTTGACCGGCATCAGGCCGCCGTCATCAAAAGCGTATTCGGCCAGGGCGCGCTTGAGGTACTTGAACACATCCAGGAAGTCCACGATGATGCCGTTTTCTTTGCCGGGGAAGACGCGATTCGCGCGGGCGATGGTCTGCATCAGCGTATGCCCCTTCATGGGCTTATCCAGGTAGAGGGTGGAGACGGAGGGCGCGTCAAAGCCGGTCAGCCACATGGCGCAGACGAACACCAGCGACAGAGGATGATCGGGGTCCTTGAAGTTATCCTCCACATCGGCGCCGTTTTCATCCGTTTCCGTCATGCGCCGGCGATGCTCGGCGATGGAGAGGCCCTCCTTGCTGAACTTCTCGCTTTCGTCCGCGTCCTCGCTGATGACGACCGCCATCTCAACCCGGCGCATGTAGTCGATCGTGTCCTTCAGCGGCGCTCTTTCTTCGGGGGTCGTTTCGTAGATCTGCGCGTTCAGTTTCTTGATTTCCTCTTTCCAGTGATACTGAACCTTGTCATAAAGGCGCACGGCGGTGAACTTGTCCACGGCAATCACCATGCCCTTGCCGCGAAAACCACGGCGCGGGAAATGGTAGGCAATATGCCGGGCGACGGTTTCCAGCACATCATCGCGCTTGATGACTTCAAGTTCCCGCGCGTAGTTGTTTTCAAGCCGGCTCTGCTCTGCCTCAGTCAGGTTTTCATCTTCCAGAATTTCGCAGAAATCCTCATTGAGGAACTCGTTGTTCATCAGGACTTCCGGTACCCGCTTCACGTAGAACAGCGGAACGGTCGCCCCGTCGGCCACGGATTCGGCGAAGTTGTACACGCTGACATAGCCGTCTTCGGCGCTGGCAAACCAGGACGCGGTCAGCTGCTTGCTGCCCAGCAAGGGCGTGCCCGTAAAGGCCATGTACCGGGCGTTGGGAAGGCCTGTCCTCATGTTTTCGGCCAGGTCCTTATACTGCGTCCTGTGCGCCTCATCAACGAACACGATGATGTCATCCCGTTTGGACAGCACTGGGTATTTTTTGCCCTTGTCATAGCGGAATTTATGGATCAGCGTAAACAGGATGCCTTTGTTTGTCTTCATCTCCTCCCGGAGCTTCAGGCCGCTTGCGGGCCGCACCTTTTCCTCCTCGCTCATAAAGCCGGAGCGCAGGAAGGTTTTATAGATTTGCCCGTCCAGATCATCGCGGTCGGTAACGATCAGGAAGGTGAAATTGCCGGTCACCTTGCGCTTGATCTTCTGCGCCAGCATCACCATGGAATAACTCTTGCCGCTGCCCTGCGTATGCCAGAACACGCCCAGCTTGCCGCCGAGCCTGTCCCGGTTCAAAAAGGCGGAAAAGGCGCTGTTGACGCCGTGGTACTGATGGTTCTTGGCGATGATCTTCGCCTTGACGTTGCCGCCCTTGCGGTTGTCAAACAGGATGAAGTTTTCGATATAATCCAGCAATCTGTCAGGCGCGGCAAGCCCGCGCAGGAAGTATTCAAGGCTGGTGCCCTGATCGCGGATGGCCGCCCGGTCGGGCTTTTCCTTTTCATTGTCGATCTTCAGCCATTCAAAGAAATGCTCATAGCCCGCGGCAAAGCTGCCCAGGCGGGTTTCCATGCCGTTTGACAGGACGCATATCTGGTTGAAGTTGAACAGCCAGGGGATGTCCCGAAGGTAATCCTTCAGGTTTTTATCAAAGGCGTTTTTGACGTTGATGTTGGAGTTCTTCAGCTCAATGAATACCAGGGGCAGGCCGTTGACGTAGAGGATCAGGTCAGGCCGCCGCCAGTGCAGATCGCCCTTGATCCATAGCTGGGAAGCGACAATGAAGCTGTTTTGATCAGGCGCATCAAAATCAATCAGCCGCAGCAAGTCAGGCGTCTCCCTGCCGTTTTTCTTGTATTTAACCGGGATACCGTTTCGCAGCTGCTGGTAGCGGCTGTGGTTATCCTTCAGAGCGTCGCCGTGGAGGTTGCGGCAGAGGTCGTCGGCAGCGGCTTTGACCGTGGCTTCCGGTATCTGCGGGTTGAGGCTCAGCAGGCTTTCGAGCAAAACCTGCGGCAGCACAACCTGCCGTTTATCGCTCCTGCCGCTGTTGTCGGGCAGGGTTTCAGGCTTTTCGGTGTGACAGCGCAAAGCGGTATAGCGATGATCGTAGGCATCAACGAGAAGCTGTATGGCAGCCTGCTCAATCATATCCTCGGTGATGATGTTTGCCATGGGCTACACCTCCAGTTTGCCGCTCATCAGGCGGGGAAGCAGCAGATCGCGCTGACGGGCGAGGATAAGAGATTTTTTAAGAAGTATATCCTTTTCAGCTATCATTTTTTCTGTAATGCTCTGGAACTCTTTTCGAATATTTTGTGCTGGAATAAAAACTTTTTGTGCTTCGACATGGTTCCTATTAAGAGTTGGGACCGCGCTGCCTCCCTTTAGTAACGAATAATCAAGTTGACATAAAGTATAAAAAACCCATAACGGCTCCGCATACAATTCTTTTGAATAAATTGCTGTGTTGTGCACCCAGCAATTAAGGTTATAGAATTTTGGCCCACCAACACTTCCACTTCTTCCAAGAACAATTACAGGGGCAGATGTGGTCATAGTGTCGTGATATGCGATTATTCCACTTGAACCTATTACAGGATACTTCCCTTCAGTTGCTTCTGATATAGGTAAGTCATGCCCTCTTTGGAGTTTCACTATACTGGAAACACGCTTAACCTCCCATCCCTCAGGCATACCATTCACAAACTTCACACCCTCATATTCCGGAAAGCGCAAGCGCACAAACCACTCACGGTAAAGCTCCCGCGCGGATTTTTCAAGCAGAGCGATACGGCGATTGTTGTTTTCGATTGCGTCATCATAGGCAGAGAGAATTTCTGCTATTCGGGTTTGAGTTTGGCGAGGAGGTTTATTGATTTTTAACTTATGGGCTAAATTTCGGTTAAGCCCGGGCACGGCAGCATCATTGTTATAACTATCTAAATTCATTAATTGCATATAATAAAAAATGAATTTCATATCACAATCATGCGAAACTTCATCAATATAAAAGGCAGTATCAATACAAAAAAATGGTGTGGGTGAATAAAAGAGACTTCCGGCAGTTCCTTTTCTTCCTACAATTATTCCTTTGTTTGCAAGTACTTCATCAGATTTTCCGCAAATACCTGCAGATGAATACACATCATGTTTTCCTGCTCTACGGTCTTCCTCCCGCAGAGGTTTACCGTATTTAAACGGAGCAACAACGCCCAATCTTTCTTCAATCCACTCGCTCATACATCGCCCACCAGAAGCTGCAAATTCTCCGCGATCTTCTTTTCCAGCACTTGTGCCTCTGTATTCAGCGCGGCCAGCTCCGCGTTCAAAGATCGCATCTCAGCCGCGAACTCTTCCGCCGTCATGCCGTCATCCTCAATGACCACGCCGACATAGCGGCCGGGGTTGAGGGAATAATCCTGATCCCTGATGCCATCCTCCCCGTCCAGCTTCGCGGCCTTGCACAGGCCGGTGACATCCCGGTAGACGCCACCCGGAAAGCGGCTCTGCAGCCAGTCGATCTGCTGCTGCCAGTAGGCCTTCGGCAGCACATCCTCGTCATCACTTGTCTCCGGCGCCTGGGCAAGCGAGGCCCTGTACTCATCCACCAGGGCCCGGAACTCTTCCGTCTTCCCCTCATAGAGGCGGGAGATGATGGCGAGATTTTTGATCTGCTCGTCGGAAAACTTGCGGTGGGCGCGGTCGATCTGCGTAAACACGTTGCGGGCGTCGATGAACAGGATTTCATCCTTGCGTGCCTTGGCCTTGTCGAAAAACCACAGCGTCGCAGGCAGCGTTACGCTTGTAAACATGTTGGAGGGCAGCGTCACCATCTGGCTGATCAGGCCGCTTTCAATCAGCTTGACGCGGATCTCCTTTTCGCTGTGGCCGGCGTCGGAGGCGGAGTTGGCCATCACCAGGGCGGCGCGCCCCTTCTCATTCAAGGAGGTGGCGAAGAGGCTGATCCACAGGTAGTTGGCGTTGGGCACGGTTTCCTTCGCGCTGCTTTTCTTCTTGGTTTTGTTCTGCGGCACACCGTAGGTGTTGAAGCGCGGCTGGTTCTTTACATCGTCCAGCACCACCTCATCCACATTGAAGGGGGGATTGGCCATCACATAGTCAAACTTGCCGAAGCTGTCATAGGGGTCGCGGTAATAGGAGTTGGCCTCGGTGATGGTGCCGCGCACATTGTTGAGCACCAGGTTCATTTTGGCCAGCTTCGCCGTCGCGCCGGTTTTTTCCACGCCCCAGGCGCGCAGGTTGATGTCGCGGCCATTGGCGCTGTGCCGGGCGATGTGGTGCGCTGTCTGCACAAACATGCCGCCGGAGCCTGCCGCCGGGTC
>CAZYKQ010000137.1:0-4719 GCA_964648235.1 uncultured Christensenella sp.
TTGAAAACGGGCGATTTAAATCAAATCGCAGAGGCCTTCCGGTCAATCAACCCCTATTGGTTCGCGGCGGCTGTGGGCTGTTTTGTTGTGCAGGCCTTCTTTGAGGGTTGGTCGCTCAGCCTGTTTTTTAAGTTTTATGGCGTCAAACTGAGGCTGGGCCACGGTATTTTGGTCGGTCTGCTTGGCATGTATTACGGCGCCATCACACCGGCGGCCTCGGGTTCGCAGCCTATGCAGATTTTTTCATTGAAAAAGCGCGGGGTACCTGCGGGCATTGCCACTTCGGTGCTGGCGGTCAAGTTTTTCTGCTGGCAATTGTCCTTCATGCTGGCGGGTACAGTGCTATGGATTATGTACGGCCGTCTTGTCTATGAAACCATCGGCCAGGCGGGCATATGGCTGATTATTGTTGGCTATTTGATCAATTTTTTGATGGTTGGAGCAGTGATCCTTTTATCCATCAGCCGCAACCTTGTGCGCGCCATCATTATCTTTTTTGTTAAGCTGGCTCACAAGCTGCGCTATGTCAAGGATGTCGCCAAGACTTCTTCCCGCTGGGATGCCGCGTTGCAGGAGTTTCATTCAAGCGTGGAGATGATCACCCATCACCCCTGGCAGTTTCTGATTATTTTTTTAATGTCTCTGATCGAGAGTGTGGCCTTGCAAAGCGTAGTTTATTTTGTGTACCGCGGTTTCGGCCTTGCGGAGCACAGCTATCTGAAGATCATCACCATTCAGTTTCTGTTGTATATTGTTGCATCCAGCACACCTTTGCCGGGAGATTCCGGCGCGCAGGAGGGCGGGTTCTACTTTTTCTTTGAGAAGTTTTTTCCTCAGAATACAATCTTTGCGGCTTTGATTCTCTGGCGGTTTATTACCTTCTATCTGCAGATTTTCTCAGGCTTTACCGCCGCTTTAATCGACCAGGCATTGGGTGCGCGCAAGCTTAAAAAACATTCGTCGCGTATAGAGGAGAAGAGCGAAGAAAGCCGGAAGAAAGAGACAGCGCAGGAGGGCAGCGAGGCCTCAACCGAAGAGAACCCGCTTGACAAAGAGCTCTCCTAAGGGGCAATATGATAAGCGGAGAAAGTTGTTTTTGCTTTCTTTCAATTCTTTTGGCAATGTGCCGGGAGGGATATACATATGAGAAAAACAAGGATTGTCTGCACCTTAGGGCCATCCTCCAACAGCTATGAGACCATCAAGGCCCTGGCACAAGCGGGCATGAATGTCGCGAGATTTAATTTCTCCCATGGCACACAGGAAAGTCACTTTGAAACCTTTCGCATCGTAAGCCGGGTCAGAAGCGAGCTGCATTTGCCGCTGGCGACCCTGCTTGATACCAAGGGGCCGGAGATACGGCTGAAAACCTTTAAAAACAGCCCGGTCACCCTGAAGGAAGGCCAACTGTTTACCTTAACCACGCGGGATGTGGAGGGGGACGAGAACATCGTCGCCATTACGCATTCGTACCTGCCCCAGGACCTCGGTGAGCAGACCCGTATTTTGCTTGACGACGGCCTGGTAGAACTGCATGTTGAAAGCAAAAACGATACGGATATCGTTACCCGCGTGATATCGCCCGGGGTGATCAGCGACCGGAAAGGCGTCAATGTACCCGGTGTGCGCTTTTCCATGCCCTATATCAGTGAGAAGGATAGGGATGACGTGCTGTTTGGCATACGAACCGGCTTTGATTACATAGCCGCTTCTTTTGTCAGAACCGCGGAGGACGTGCAGTCCATGCGCAAGTTGCTTGATGAAAACGGGGGAGAGCATGTGCGCATCATCGCGAAGATTGAAAACGCTGACGGCGTAGCACACATTGATGAAATCATCGAGGCCTCTGATGCCGTGATGATAGCACGCGGTGATATGGGTGTTGAGATTCCCTTTGAAGAAATCCCAATCATTCAAAAGCGGATGATCAAGGCGGCCAGCATGGCAGGACGTCAGGTGATCACTGCTACCCAGATGCTGGAAAGTATGGTCAATAACCCGCGTCCAACCAGGGCGGAGATTACGGATGTAGCCAATGCCATTTATGACGGGACCAGTGCTACCATGCTGTCGGGCGAAACAGCCAGCGGCAAACATCCTGTGGAAGCGGTTGCTACCATGGCCCGTATTGCGGAGAGGGCAGAGGAAGACATTGACTACCGCAAGCGGTTTTTTGAGCGAAGCGTCGCTGAAAGCAACGAGACCATTACCGACGCCATCTCTCACGCCACCTGTCTGATTGCGCTCAATATGCATGCGACGGCCATCGTGACTGTTACCAAATCCGGCACCACAGCCAAGATGATCAGCCGCTTTCGTCCCAACATGCCCATCATCGCCTGCACACCGGATGCTTCTACCTACCGTCAGCTGAGCCTTTCCTGGGGCGTGACTCCTGTGCTGATCGGGGAGGAGCGCATCACCGATGTGCTGTTTGATCATGCGGTGGATGCGTCTGTAGATACCGGTTTGATCAAAAAGGGCGACCTGGCGGTGCTGACGGCCGGGGTGCCCCTGTCCATCAGCGGTACGACGAACCTGATCAAGGTGGTTCACATAGACTAATACACGAACGTTTTCCTGTGAAAACAATACGAAGTTCAGAGAATTATTTTCCTGAACTTCGCTTTTCATCAAATTTACCATTGACAAGCCCTCAAGGGCATGGTAATATCCGCAAGGTTCCACAACGGCGCGGTCTTAGCTGTCCCGGATACGAACATCGCCACGCTGCGCCGTCCACTACCGGGGCGGCTTTTTTTTGAGCCGCGGCCATGCGCCAAGGGTGCTAATTGAAAGGAGCAAGTAAATGACACAGCCCAAAGTACTCGGTTATCTTCCGGATGAAAAGCCATCGCTGGGTAAACTTATCCTCTATGCTATCCAGCAGGTCATTGTCATGTTCCCCGCGACCGTGACGGTGGCGTTGATCACCGGTTTTCAGGTCTCAACCACGATTTTTGCGAGCGGACTGGCAACGGTCTGTTTTATTTTGATCACAGGCCAAAAAATCCCGATGTACTACGGAAGCTCCTTTGCTTACCTGACAGCGTTTGCCAGCATGATAGCGGCGGAAGGCTCAGCCGAACAGATTGCCCAGTTGCAGGCGACCGGTATCCTGCCGGCCGAACTGATCAGTTATGCGCAATTTGGCATCATTTTCTCCGGACTCATCTCCATCGCGGCAGGCCTGCTGGTGCGCTGGCGCGGCATGAATGCAGTGGAAAAGATACTGCCTGCCAGTGTTACGGGCCCTGTGGCCATGATCATCGGCCTTACCTTGGCCGGCAACGCCATGATGGATGCCGCCCCTCAGGCCGGACAGAATCAGGCGGTGTGGATCGTCTCCCTGGTTACGCTGCTGTCCACCGTGATCTACAGCCGGAAACTAAAGGGCTTTCTGGGCCAGTTGCCCCTTCTTCTGGGCGCATTGACCGGATGCTTGACCGCGGGGATTCTCTATGCCGTTGACCCGGTCAATATGAATTTCTTCCGCCAGATCAGCCAGGCGGCGCTTGATGCCAGCACCTGGAAACTGGGTGATGGCAGCGTGTTTGCTTTGCCGGCGTTTACCTTGCCCAAGGTGAGCTGGGTGGCTGTAGCCGCGATTATGCCTATTGCCATTGCGACCATTCCCGAATCCACCGCTCATATTTATCAGCTGGACATCTATGTGGATGATCTGGCCAAACGAAAGGGCCGCGGCAAGTATGGCATTGATAAGCTGCTGGATCGCAACCTGATCGGTGATGGCATCTGCGATATGATTTCGGGTGCTGTTGGCGGACCTGCCGGCACCAACTACGGTGAAAACATCTCCACTATGGCTATCACCAAAGTGTTCTCAGTGCCCGTCATGGCCGCGGCCGGTATCGTTGCCATGATTATCAGCTGCTTTACTCCCCTGATCAAGGTGATCTATGGTATCCCGACAGCGGTTATCGGCGGTCTGGAGATCTATCTGTTTGGCGCCATCGCGGCTCAAGGTATTGCCATCCTGATCGATAAGAAGGTGTCCATGTTTGACGCCAAGAACATTGCGGTTATCGCGACCATTATGACCTTTGGCCTGGGCGTCAACTATGCTTTCGGAGGGAACATCAATATGTTTGGCTTGAATGTTCCTGCCGTCGCTGGCGCCGCGATCCTGGGCATCATTCTCAACTTTATCCTCAGCATTGGGGAGAAGCATGAGGGTGCGGAGGGGACAATCGAAGGAAACTGATTGCCTTGGCCCCTCAATATAATATTCAGTCAGCACCTCAGAGCCGGGCAGAAATGCCCGGCTCTGATTTTGTGAGATGATCGGGTGGGAACTTATCAAACGGGTATATTGAATACGAACGATCCTTGGTCTGATGGTTTCCATGGCAATGTTCAATTTTGACGTGACAGGTTCCCGGGGAGGGAAGGATGGACATACGGCAACTTAAGTACTTTATAGAAATTGTGAACTCGGATTTCAATCTTTCAGCGGCCAGTGTCAAGCTGTGCATCTCCCAGCCCGCCCTGTCCATACTGATTAAAAAATTCGAACAGGAAGAGAAAACGAAAATCTTTGAGCGTAACAAGGGCATCATCACGGGCATGACCCCCTCGGGGCTAAACTTCTACCGTCGCGCTCTGGAAGTAGTGGATGCTTATGAAAACATGTATAATGAGTTAAGGAACAATACATTGGACCTTCCTTCTGAAGAAAAGGAAGTTTCGGACAATCCT
>CAZYKQ010000138.1:0-4712 GCA_964648235.1 uncultured Christensenella sp.
CCTCCTTATCTGTTTTTTCATAGTATACAGTCTTTTTCCCGCATGCGCTACAATTTATCCAAATATTATCCGAAAACTTGTACAATCCGCATAATATGCTATAATGTTCGTGTAAATAAGAGGAGGGCATGCGATGTATAGACTGCTGCTTGTAACCGACAGAGAAGAAGTGATTGACACCTTCGCCAAGGTACAAAACCTCGAGGAGATGATGATGGCTCCGATTACCATCATCCGTGATATCAACGAGGCCATCGCTTACCTTGAGCGCAATGCGGTGGACGCGGTGGGTTATTCCTTCCGCCTGACGGATCCCTCCCCTTTGCATTCCTATCTGATGGAAGTCAGGCCCAGCCTGCCCATCTTCCAGACACACCATCATGACGATACCCTTCACGCCGAGCTGATCCGTGTGCGCTCTTTCCTTGACCGCATGCGCATGGACGACGCGGAGGAAGGGATGGACGAGACGCAGGCCCTTCAGTATCTGCGGGATGAGCTGATGCACCAGCTGCTGGCGCGTGAGATTCCCAGCCCGGCGGAGCTGAAAAGCCGCCTGAAGCTGGTGCGGGCCCAGAACATCAGCCAGGACAGGCCCGCCTTTCTGTTTGACTTTGACATGCCCCAGGGGGAGCTGTACATGGACGGGCGCTGGCGCTACGGGCGTCAGCGGCTTGAAAACGCGCTTCGCAACAACTTTTTCGGCCGGTATGAGGAGGGCATTGTCTATGGGGTGGCCATGCTGTCCCCCCGTCATATCCGCCTGATCGCCTGCCCGGACAAGAACTGCACGAATACTACAGAGGCCTGTGAGGCGCGTGTCCGCGCTTATATCAGCGACAAGGTGGCCCGCATCAAGCAGTACATGGACCTGGAGCTGGAGCTGGAGCAGTTTACGGTTCTGGACAGCATCAACGATATTGCTGAAAATCAGCCATCTGAGAATATCGACCTAAACAGGGTATAATTTACTGAACTGAGAAATTGTGTAGGAGGACGCGCGCATGGGCATCTTCAAGATGATCAAGGGACAACTGATCGATGTGATCGAATGGACGGATTCGTCCACCAATACCATGGTATACCGCTATGAGTCGGGCGGGAAGGAGATCATGATGGGGGCGCAGCTGACCGTGCGTGAAAGCCAGGTCGCTGTCTTCGTCAACGAGGGCAAAATTGCCGACGTGTTTCAGCCCGGCCGCTATGAGCTGAGCACCCAGAACATGCCTGTGCTGACCGCCCTGAAAAGCTGGAAGTACGGTTTTAACAGCCCCTTCAAGGCAGAGGTTTACTTTGTCAATACCCGGCAGTTTCTGGACCTCAAGTGGGGCACCAGCAACCCGGTGATGATGCGCGACGCCGATTTTGGGATGATCCGCCTGCGCGCTTTTGGTATCTACAGCTTCCGGGTACAGGACCCGGTCGCCTTCCTGCGCGAAGTCTTCGGAACATCCGAGCTGTTCACCACCGAGGGCGTCGAGGGACAGGTGAAGCGCACCATCGTCTCTTCGCTGAGCGATATGCTGGCGCAAAGCAAGATCCCGGCGCTGGATCTGGCCGCCAACTATGATGAGCTGAGCCAGTACATGCTGAATGCCATCACCCCCAAGATTGCTTCGCTGGGCTTGAAGCTGGACAGCTTTGTTATTGAAAATATCAGCTTGCCCGAAGAAGTGGAGAAGGCCATGGACCGCCGCACCAGCATGGGTGTGGTCGGCGATATGAACAAATACGCGCAGTTCCAAAGCGCGGAGGCCATCCGCGACGCGGCGAACAACCCCGGCGGCGGCGCCGGCATCGGGGCCGGTATGGGGGCCGGCATGGCCATGGGTCAGATGATGCAGAACGCTTTCCAGCAACCCCAGCAACCCCAGCAGCCTGCGGCTCCTGTTGCCGGGCAACAGGCCTCTGTGCCCTGCGTCAACTGCAACAAGCCCATTGCTCCCGGGAGCCGCTTCTGCCCCGAGTGCGGAGCGCCCCAGCAAAAGGCCGCCTCCTTCTGCAAGGCCTGCGGTGAGGAGATCGGCGGGGGCGCGAAGTTCTGCCCGGCCTGCGGCGCGCAGCAATAAGTACCCGGTCAAACCATCAAACATTCAAACCATTTTCGCGGCTTCGCGGAAATGGTTTTTTGATGCTTTGCGGCTGGGGCATGATTTGTGTTTTCAAAGAGTTTACCAAAGCGTAGCGCCAGCATAAAGGCCCGGGGGCCTCTTCAGCGATCAGCCGCAAACCCCATATTGAACAGCCTGGCCATATCCGTCCAGGCCTGGTTCCTGGTTCTGTCATTCATCACGATTGCCAGCAATAGGACGCCATCTTTTTGTGCCGCACCTACGTAGCAAAAACCGGCAGCGCGTGTAAAACCGCTTTTGATGCCAAAGGCATCCTGATAGTAAAAGGAGGATTCGGGATCAAGCAGTTCGGTGTTAACCTTGATCAGCAGCGCATCGCGCAGGCTGGTCTTTTGCATGGTGTACTCCGTATGGCTGAGCATTTCCCGGAAAGCTTCATTTTTCATGGCGGCGATGCTCAGACGGGCCATATCAGCGGCGGTGGTGTAGTGATCCTTATCATGGTAGCCGTGGGGGTTAACGAAGTGGCTGCCGGTCATGCCCAGTTCTTTCGCCTTTTCGTTCATACGCTGCGCAAATTTTTCAATACTGCCTGAATGCAGGACAGCAATGGCGTTGGCGGCATCGTTGCCGCTTTTAAGCATCAGGCCGTAAAGAAGGTCGCGCAGAGGCATCTGTTCGCCATAAAATACAGGCACCTGAGAACTGTCGGAGGGGATGTCACGCGCCTGGCGCGGGACGGTAACCTGCCGGTCGGGATCCATATCTTCAAGCGCAAGCAGCAGCGTGAGTATTTTTGTGGTGCTGGCAGGGTACATGCGGGCGTCCTGATTTTTTTGCAGCAGCGCCCGGCCTGTATTCAGGTCAACCAGCAGGGCGGATTTGGCGTAGAGGTCGTCTCCGGTCAAACTGGCGGGCTGGCTGTCATCAAAGTTGTGAGGTACGCGGATAGTCAGACCCTTCATATCGCCGGACAGGTATTTGCGTGTCAGGGCATCGGCGATGCCGCTTTGCCGGACATCCGCCATGCCGCTTTGGATCAGGATGCCCTGAAAATCCCGGATGGCCTGTGCCGTTTTATTGCCGTAAGCACCGTCAATGGTATCATCCAGAAGCCGCAGATCATACAGGATGCTTTGAAGGGCGCTCACCCTGGCGCCCTTGTCCCCAGTTTTCAGATTGAGCAGATCACCCGCCGCGTCATCATCCTGCAAGAGCCTCAGTGTCTCTTCGTCCGCCGTGCCGTTGGGCACAACCGGATAACCGTTTGCTTGCAGATGCTGTTGAAAGCTGATCACAGCCTGCCTGGTCTGCTGGCCATAGATGCCGTCAGCCTTGCCCGTAAGCAGTTTTAACGCAATCAGCCGTTGCTGGAGGGCCTTGACCTCGTTGCCCCGGCTGCCAAGCGACAGCGAGGTGCCCGTATCACTTGCCAGAACGGAAGCGAGAGGGGTCACAAGGCACAGGATCAACAGCCAGGGAATCAGTCGGCGCATCAGGAGACGCTCCTTTCGCTTATCTGGGTTTATCATACCATAAGCAGACTACCCGTTTGTGTTTTCGATCGGCTTTCGATCTTGTCACCTGTTTTGGCATCCGGGATGATCACACCGAAACCTGCCGCCCGCGCCTTGCAGCCTCTGTGATGCTCAGCCCCGCCTCTTCTTTGGTAAAGCGATTGCTGGAAGGGCTGTCAAGCGCCATGGTCTGGATTACCGGGTCGACCAGGGCCCGGCTTCAGGTACCCAGGGCGTCTTCAGCCAGGGGCACTACATGGAGGGAAAGCAGGATGGACAGACCCAGAGCAAGAGTCTTTTTCATTTTTCTTCCTCCCTCATACAAAAACAGGCCGTTGACTATATAACGAGGCAAAGAGGCGATTTCCTGCCCGAGGTCACGCCATTTTACATGCAGTGTCTGATTTTTGTATGAGAAAAGAAGGATGAAGGAAAGCGTACGCGAGCAGCTCCATCAGAGCTTATTTTATATTTGCGCAAAGCTCATGATCAGGGGATCAATGCTCCCCAAAGGTCTCCATTGGCTCAATATCGCTCAGCTTCAGACCGGGGTTTTTCTCCTCGGCCAGTCGGATGCTCCACTCATTTTCAAAAAAGAGCACGGGATGTTCACGGCTGTCGCGGCCGCGGTGAGTGGTGCTCGTCAGCTGCAGATCGTCCATGTCCTCTTTGGGGCTTTCAAGCACCCATCGCACAAAGCGCCAGGGCAGCTGATCCATTAACAGCTCCACGCTGTACTCGCTTTTGAGGCGGTAGCTTAATACATCAAACTGGAGCACGCCGACCACGCCGACGATGCTCTGCTCCAGGCCCAGATCGTCGCGGGTAAAGGTTTGGATGGCACCTTCCTCGCTTAGCTGGGAAATGCCCTTGAGGAACTGTTTACGCTTCATGCTGTCCAAAGGGCGCACGCGCGCGAAATGCTCCGGCGCGAAGATGGGAATCTTTTCAAAGCGAAGCTTGGTTTTTTCGCACAGGGAATCCCCCAGGCGGTAGATACCGGGATCGAACAGGCCGATGATGTCGCCCGGATAAGCCTCCTCCACCATGGCGCGCTCGTCGGCCATGAACTGCTGGGGAGCCTTCAGCTGGATCTGCTTGCCCGTACCCGAGTGCCAGGCGC
>CAZYKQ010000139.1:0-4704 GCA_964648235.1 uncultured Christensenella sp.
CGCTCCCTATCTGGAGCAAGTACTGATGAACATGTGATATGAGCTCCAGTTCCACAATGTTTGAGTGGAAAGAAGCTTCGTGCGTAAGCCGTGTATCTCGATGTTCAAAAGTAGACAAAACATCAGAATATATGATAGGATATTGTATGTTATTTCTTTGAACGTGGGAGGGTACCATGACCCAAAAAGCTTACGATTTTACTCTAAAAGAATTATTGATATTGATACTTAGAAAATCCGGCATCATTTTTTTATGCGCTCTTATTGTTTCTCTCATAACCTTTGGTGGAACATATTTATCATATCAGTTAAATAAAGATGCTGTAAAACTCAATTACCAATTGCAAATGGAAAAATACACACTTGCTGAACGCGAAAAAAAAGAGGTCATTGAAAAGTATAATGACCAGTTAGAAAGCATGAACGATTATTATAGTAAAAGCATACTGATGCAAGTAGATCCCCAGAACGTCCGAACTGCCTACTTTGATTTTTTTATAAAAGAGACCATCCCTTCATCATCTATAGAAAACCAAAATTCTTTAATTTCGGCCCTGTACGGCGCTTATATATCAGCTCTTGCTCAAGTTCCATTTGAAACCTTGTTAGGTGATTTGTTTCCCACTGGCTATGAAGATGGTTATATTCGAGAGACAATCAAATTAACAAATCTGTTTGATCCTCCCCCTGTCTCCTTGGAAAATCCTGTTTTAAGAATAGTAGCAATTGGAGACTATCAGATCGATCCAGTCGTTGTTGTGGAGAGAGTTTTTGACTATTTCTCATCTAAACAGGATGAAATAAGTGTTTTGATCAGGTCCCACCAATTGTTCCCTTTAGGTAAAATCGAAATTTTTACACAAGATATATCCCTTGCTGAGCAACAGAAGTTAAAGCTTAACGAAATTAACACGACTTTTTCAAATCTTAAATCGCAAGAAGAGGACTACAAAAAAATACAGAGCAATCGTCCGACTATCGCAAACGGAATGAAGAACGTCATTAAAAACTCAGGCTTGGCATTCGCAGCGGGAATGGCAGCCGCGATCGCATTCATTATCACCGCCTATCTGGCAAATAACCGGATACAAACAGCTTACCAAATTCAAGAACAACTGGGTATCCGTTATTTGGGCGGCGGCCTTCATAAAAAAGGTAAGTTATTTGCTCGCTTGGCTGATTGCCTGTGTGGTACAACTGGTTTAGCTACTGACCCGGATGTTCGATCCTTGGTATTTTCCAATGTACTGGAATCTCTCCACGGTGAGGAAAAAAGCATTCTGCTGACCGGAACCCTGAATCAGTCAGATATTCAGTCGCTTTCAAATTCTTTAATATTTGATGATCCAATCAAAGTTTATGTTGCCGTCGATTTGCCTAACAATCCTTCTGCTATTGAGCTTCTGGATCAAATCCAGTCGGTCATCATAGTTGAGCGTATCGGAGTCTCAAAGCTTAGTGCGATTTATCGTATTGTTGAGCGTGCGCGACAATCTGATAAAGAAATCATTGGCTATACTTTAATTTAATTCCTCAACTTTTAGCCGAAGATTTGACAGACAAAGCGGAAGCTGCTTCTGTCATCTCTTCAGCATCCAGCGCATGGTTATTGACTTCATCCGCATCGTGGTAGGTAGGTAAAAGGCGCATCATCAACGTTCGTAAATAGGATGAGTCTTTCATTTTCAAAAGGCCTGTTCTTAAAGTGTCCAGTTTTTCCTCTATCTCATCTCTGGTAAATGGTTTGTCATGCTCAATAAATATTTTATTATTTTCTGTCTTATCCAACTGCTCTGTCTTCATCAGCAGCTCCTCGTAGAGTTTTTCTCCCGGGCGCAGGCCGATCTCTTTGATTTCAATATCCTCATGCGGTACCAGACCAGACAGCCTGATCATGTTTTCTGCAAGGTCCAGTATCCTGACCGGCTTTCCCATATCCAACACAAAAATCTCTCCGTTTTGGGCCATGGCTCCGGTCTTCAAAAGTAACTGTGAAGCTTCCGGAATGGTCATAAAATATCGGATGATTCGTCTGTCTGTCAGTGTAACGGGGCCTCCTTCTTCAATCTGACGTTTAAACAAAGGGATAACTGATCCATTAGAGCCCAGAACATTTCCAAAGCGTACCGCGGCAAATCGTGTTGTGCTGTTTAATCTACTCTGGATAATCATCTCACACATACGCTTGCTTGCCCCCATGATATTGGTAGGGTTGACCGCTTTGTCTGTGCTGATCAGGATAAAACGCTCCACGCCTGCCTTTTCAGCCGCGTCAGCCACATGATAGGTGCCAAACACATTGTTTTTTATGGCTTCCTCCGGGCAATGCTCCATTAAATGCACATGCTTATGCGCTGCCGCATGAAAGACGATATCTGGGCGATAATGAATAAACACCTGTTCCATTTTTTGCGCATCCCGAACAGAGGCAATTTCAACTTCAACATGTAATTTATTACCATAAAGACGCTGCAGCTCCTGTTGAATATCGTTGGCATTATTTTCATAGATATCAAGAATAATCAAACGTGCAGGATTCAGTTTTGCTACTTGACGCGCCAACTCACTGCCAATACTGCCTCCTCCGCCGGTAATTAGAATCACTTTATTATAATAACAGCTCTCCAGATCGCTGCTGCCAAGACTGACCGTTTCACGATATAAAAGATCCTCAATCCGGACATCACGGATTCTATGTTTTCCGTCTGATGCCTCTGTATTCTCCAAGGGATGTGCATATATCTTCACTTTGCAGCCCGTTTCACGGTAACGCATATACAACACTTGTAGATTCTCCGTCGATAAGCTGTCAATAGCGATGATGATCTCCTCCACAGGCATCGCGCGAACTTGCGCGGCCACATCAGGCTGTTCACCATATACGCGCAGGCCGCAGACCATGCTGCCCGCCTTCGCTGGATTGATATCGATAAAGCAGTAAGGGACGTAGCGACTTTTGGGGTTGGATTGCAGCTCCTGCACTAATGCTGTACCCAACACACCGGCCCCAACTACCGCTACATTTACACGGTTGACGTTGACACCAAGTGATTTTTTTCGGTTGAACAGTATCATCCTCTGATAAACAAACCGTGCGCTCAGGGAAGCAATCAGAGAGGAGCATATGATCGCCATAGCTGAAGCTCCCATCAGATGTGTACCTTTGAACACTGAGCGATCAATCAGGATGTAGATGCAACCTCCTATAAAATCAGCTATGATGAGATTAAGATAATCACGTACATTGGCATAGCGCCATATCTGCTTATATAAACCAAATACAATACGTATAACAAACACACAAAGAATCATCACTCCACAATGCAATACGGCATTTTCTGTGGAAAGACTTCCTCTTCTGGTTGATAATTGGATAAAATAGGAAAGAAAGCTGAATGCCGCTATAAAAATAAGGGCATCAACAACCATCAAATAGAAACTTCGTCTGTTCAAACGCATCGATTCTTTACTCCCTCATGTTCCAGGTACAACGATAAAATCTAAGACTAGAAACAGATAGCATAGATTCGATAAATTTCTTCAAGCTGCCATCCATTAGTAACCCCATTAATTAAATCTCTAAATACTATAGATAGCACACTGGCCTAGTCTCAACACATGAATATCCTATCACAATTTGTAATAGATAATCAATAGAACCAACATTTACTTTTCACGATACTGCTAGATTCCTCATTAAGGGTTATCGGGGACCTCCTGTATCAACAAGTACGTTGGCGTTAAAATATGATCATTCGAAAGCCGCCGCATTTTAGAATGCAGCGGCCTTAGTTAATGCCATGGTAAATGATATGCAAGAAGCACTTACTCCCTCAGATCATCCTCAATCCTCAGCAGCCTGTTGAACTTCGCCACACGCTCGGTACGGGCGGGAGCGCCGGTCTTGATCTGGCCTGCATTGACGGCAACAGCCAGGTCGGCAATGAAGGTATCTTCCGTTTCGCCGGAACGGTGGGAGATCACGGTGGTATAGTTGTTTTTGTGAGCCAGGCGGATGGTGTCCAGGGTTTCGGTCAGCGTTCCGATCTGGTTGACCTTGATCAGGATGGAGTTGCCGATGCCCTTTTCAATGCCTTCAGCCAGAATGGCCTTATTGGTGACGAACAGATCATCGCCGACCAGCTGGATCTTGTTGCCCAGGCGCTCGGTCAGCTTCTTCCAGCCATCCCAATCGCCTTCGGCCAGGCCGTCTTCGATGGAGCAGATGGGATACTTCTCACACCAATCGGCATACAGGTCGATCATCTGCTCGCTGGTACGGCCTTCCTTGTCGCCTTCGATGTAATAGCGGTTATTCTCGGAGAATTCGCTGGAAGCTGGATCAAGCGCGATAAAGATGTCCTTGCCGGGCACATAGCCGGCGGCTTCAATGGCTTCCACAAGGAGTTTCAAAGCCTCTTCGTTGCTCTGAAGGTCAGGGGCGAAACCGCCCTCGTCGCCCACAGCAGTGGACAGCTTGCGCTTGTTCAGGATGCCCTTGAGCACTTGATAAACTTCAGCACCCATACGCAGCGCCTGATGGAAATCCTCAGCGCCCCAGGGCATGATCATAAATTCCTGCACATCTACATTGTTGTCGGCATGCTGACCGCCGTTTAATACGTTCATCATGGGGATGGGGCTCTTCACACCAACGATACCGCCCAGATAGCGGTACAGCGGCAGCTCCAGCGCCTTGGCGGC
>CAZYKQ010000140.1:0-4683 GCA_964648235.1 uncultured Christensenella sp.
CCGGCTGCTCAGCGGGTCATCCGAATGAAAAACGGAGGCATCAAGGATGTGACCATCAATGATACGCCTGTGCCGATGGAGGAGATCGTGTGGTGAAAAACAAGCGCAAGATAAATACGCTGTTCAAAAAACAGCTGCGCGATCTGCTCTATGGATGGAAGTCATTTCTGGCCATCCTGATCATCTGCATGCTGGCGGTCACGCTATATGTGGGCCTTGACGCGACCTGGCGGTGCATCGACGCGGATTTGACAGGGCAATATCAGCAAAGCAACATGGCCGATCTGTGGATCAAGGGCGAAGTGAGCGACCGGACCGTGCGCGATATCCAAAGCATGGAAGGCGTCCAAACAGCGCAGAGGCGTATTTCTGAGGAGTTTGAGGCAAAGGAACTGAAGGACAGCCCCAAGATAACGCTCATTGCCAACGAGGATGAGCCGACGGTCTGCCTGCCCCTTCTTCGGGAAGGCCGTTTGCCTGCCAATGCGGATGAGTGCATGCTGAGCCAGCGCTTCGCGCAGGCGCAGGGGCTGGAGCCGGGCGATCGCATCAGCCTCAGCCAGGGGGACAGGCGCCTTGAATTAACCATTACCGGCCTGGGATTGATGCCGGAATATGTGACGCTGAGCAACGGCGATGAAATGATTCCGCCTCCGCACAAGCGGGGCTATGCCTATGTACCGCAGAACGCGCTTGACTCTTTCCCTTATACCGAAATCGCGGCGGCCTTGACGCCTGACGCGGACGCTGCGGCCCTGCGCGCCGAGATCACGGCCCATGTATCTGACTATCAGACCCTGGTTATCCCGCGGGAAGATATTATGGGCATCAAACTGGCATCGGAACAGGCGCAGCAGATACGCGCGATGGGCGCTGTTTTTCCCATGGTCTTTTTTCTGGTCGCGGCGCTGATTACCTGGACTACCATGAGCCGTCTGGTTGAAAGCCAGCGTCTGCAGATTGGTTCTCTGTTCGCGATAGGCTACGGACGCAGTGAGCTGCTGCGCCATTACGCCGGGTACGGGCTGCTGGTTGGATCGGCAGGCCTGGTTCTGGGGCTGCTTGCCGCGCGTTACGGCCTGGCGACGCTTTTAATGTCATTTATCAATACAAGTTATACGCTGCCCGACGCAGTGCCCTTCATATCGCCGGCGGTAGCTGTGACGGTCGCGGGGGTGCTGGCCGTGATTACCGGGGGATCCAGTTTGCTGAGCGCGAGGATCGCCCTGGGGCAGTCGCCGGCGGCGCTTTTGCGTCCCAAACCGCCCGCCCACGCCAAACGCGTGCTTCTGGAGCGCTTTCCCCGGCTGTGGAAAAGGCTTCCCTTCAGCGAGAAAATGATCCTCCGCAATATGTTCAGAAGTCCCGCGCGTTTGTTGATGGGGCTGATCGGCGCGGTGGGTTGCTCCGCTTTGATCTTATCCGGATTTGGGCTGAGCAACTCCGTCAACTATGTGCTGGTCAACCACTATACGCGCACCATGCACTATGATGCCCGGGTCAGCCTCGATCAGGGGCTTCCTGACCATTATGCCAAAGCCATTGCCGCGCGCGCAGGCGCCGATGCCTATGAAGAGGAGATGATCACCTCCGCCCAGGCTTATGTCAAAGGGGAGTGGCGGGTAAAGCAGATCTATGTCCTGCAGGATGGGCATGACATGATCCGCCTGTATGACGCGTCGGGGGCCGCCGTCACCCTGCCTGCCCAGGGCGCCGCCCTGACGCGCAAGGCGGCGGAAGATTATGGACTGGATGCGGGGGATGAGTTGATGCTTCGAAACCCGGGGGGACGTCCTGTCAGCATCAACATCGACTTATTGGTAGACCTTCAGCTGGATCAAGGGATCTACCTGTCGCAATCAGCCTGGAAAAAGCTTGATCTGAGCCCCTTTGAGGCAACACATGTTTTGCTTGAATCAGATGCCCTTGACACGGCGACTGCAGCGGACATGGAAGGCGTAACCGCCGTGCGGACCTTGCGGGAAGAGCGCGATAACGGCATCGGCGTACTGAAGATTATCAACATCGTCGCGCTTTTGCTGGTGCTGTTTGCGGGGGCTCTGGCCCTGGTGGTTTTTTACAATATCGGCCAGCTCAATTTTTCAGACCGATTGCGTGAATTGGCGACACTCAAGGTGCTGGGGTTTAACCGCGGGGAGATGAAAACACTGGTGCTTCGGGAAAACTTCATCATCACCGCCGCCGGCTTGCCCTTCGGACTTTTGTGCGGCCTGCCGCTGCTGAAGCTGCTGCTGACCTACGGGCTTCCCAACACCGTTCAGTTTATTACCCATATTGAGCCGATCAGCTGGGCCTTTACCGTAGGGAGCACCCTTGCGTTTGCGTTCCTGGTGAACCTGATCCTTGGCTCAAGATTTAAGCATATCAACATGGTAGAGGCGCTGAAAAGCGTCGAATAAAAGGAGTATTAATTATATGGCTAAAGTATCAAAAACCCTTACCTTCACCCTGGCTTTGCTGATGTTCGCCGCCCTTTTCCTGTCCGCCGGCGCGGAAAGCGTCAACCATGCTTCGCAATCCAGCTTTTCGGCCAAGGGCGTCATTCAAGCGCCGAAGCCTGTTACTGTCTTTTCGCCCATGGGCGGACAGCTGACCGACTTTTCCTGGGAAAGCGGGGATCAGGTGGAACAGGGGGAGACAGCTTTCTCGCTTCTGCCTGCGCAGGTTTACGCGCAGGCGGATGGCGTCATCGCCGGTCTGCATGCCCAAACCGGCGACAACGCTTCGGCTGTCATGTCGCAATACGGCGCCTTGTGCTATATTAATCCGGAAGATATCTGGCACATAGAAGCTACGATCACCTCGACAACAGACAAAGTGGAGACGCGGGATGTTGTGATCGGGCAGACGCTTCGCGTTCAGCGCGGTACCGGGGATGATAAGGCGCGGGGGGAAGGGCTCGTCATTTCCCGGTCGGACAAGAGCTTTACCCTGGAAATGAAACGCGGTGAGTTTGATATCGAAGACAGCGTCAAGATCTATCTGGGCAGCAGCAAAGATAATGCCAGAACCGATCAGATCGGCAGCGGCAAGGTTGTCCGGCCGGCATCGCTTGCGGTGGCCGGAGAAGGTATCGTCGCTTCTGTTTTGGTGAAGGAAGGCGACGCTGTCAGGCGCGGGCAGCCGCTGATCATATTCGACAGCGCGAGCGCGCGCTACGAGGCCGCCAAACCGGTTGAGCCGGAGGCGCTTTTCGCGCAAGCGGGTATTGTATCGGAGGTCATGGTGCAACCCGGCCAGTTTGTTCAGCAGGGGCAGGCGCTGATGACAATTTTTCCTGAGGGAAGCCTGGAAGCGGCGCTGGAGGTGGATGAGCTGGACATCGCCGGCATACGCCTGGGGGACACCCTGCGGGTCAGCGTGGATGCCTATGGTCAAGAGCGCACGGGGACAGTCATCCGCATCAATCCCGTAGGGCGCGTCGCACTTGATACAACCAAGTACACCGTCAAAGTATCGTTTACGTCTTCCGATGACCTGATGATCGGCATGCATGTTAAAGCCTACAAGGACTGAGACGGACCGCCGTTTAGGGTATACTGTAGCAAGGCCGGATACGATACATGCCGACCGCGCCTTGCCTTTTAACCCGCTGACAAACGGCGGGGAGAAGGGCTGATTTATAAAAGGGGTGTTATGATGTTTATACAGGAAGAAAACCGTTTTTACATGGGCGATCCCGGAAACCCGACGGCTGAAATTACCTTTGCCGCGCTCAGCGGTGATACCTTGTCCGTTGACCATACCTTTGTGGATGACAGCCTGCGGGGGCAGGGCATCGCGGAGAAGCTGCTGGACGCGGTGGCAGACTATGCCAGAAGCGAAGGGAAGAAGTTGTCGGCAACATGCAGCTACGCAAGAAAGAAGCTGGACACCAGCGAGAAGTACAGGGATATCGCGGTATAAGGCACAGCAAAAAGCGGCCATTGGCCGCTTTTTGCTGTCAAGGCATAGCCGGCAGATGATTATTTGCCGGCCTGCCTGTATTTTGTCATGATGCCGTGGAGGATATCACCGCTGGTGGGCGGGGTGTAGGTGATGGCGTTGGCCCCCGCCTCGACAGTCGCCAGGATGGTTTCATCCGTCGGACCGCCGGTCGCGATCAAGGGGAAATGATGGCCGAGTTCCCGGCGAAGCAAACGGATCAGATCCGCGGTGCGGGCGGCGGCGGACACATTGAGGATGCGGGCGCCCGCCTTTACTTTCCCCATATAGTCGTCGTGCTCGCCGCTGATGGTGGCGATGATGGGGATATCCACAACGTTGTGCAGTTTTTTGATCATCTCATTTGGCATCGGCGCGTTGACCACCACGCCGTAAGCCCCCAGCAGTTCAGACTCCAAGGCCATGCTCAGGCTGCGCTGCCCGCTGGTGACGCCGCCGCCCACGCCGACAAACACGGGAGTACGCGCGACATTTATAACAGCCGAGGTGATGTTGATCTGCGGGGTAAAGGGATAGACACACAGGATGGCCTGCGCGTTGTTATTGGCGATGATGGCAATGTCGGTCGAAAAGAGGATGGACTTGATGCGGGTGCCCATGATGGTGATGCCGGAAGCCTGATAGATGCTCTGCGGCACAGAGATGATGTGGCTGCGGAGGCTTGATGCCAGCTCCGGCGCCGCAATCTTTCTGCTTTCTTCTGCCATAGTCCCTCCT
>CAZYKQ010000141.1:0-4597 GCA_964648235.1 uncultured Christensenella sp.
AAAAATTTATCCATAAATTTAGATGTTCGGCAAACTACAGCCATAGCCCGTTCGGATATATACCGTCTTCGGTCATCTCAAGCAAGGCAGACTCAACAGCGGGACGGTCGGAAGCATTGGTCACACCCAGCCATTTATCCTTGGAGTGGAGCACCTTCACACTTGCTTTTCTTTGCGCAAGCATAGTGCCAATTACGTTGGGAAGATAGATCTCTGCTTTCAATGGGTTAGTTTCCATAGCGGTTTTATGAAAGCGGGGGAACTCATCCTTGAGCACATCAATGAACTCAGGCGTTAATCCCCAAATATTCATGGAAACCATTGTATCCTCCGGCAGTCTATGGTATGTTTTTAAATCTTCAGTATACAAAGGCCCGTCAATGGAAGGAATGATATGCATGGTTTCCACGATGCTTTCCAAAAAACCTGAGTCATTAGCAACGCATACCCCGCGCGAAACATAGCCGTTTTCTGAAAGGGTGTTCTTCAGCGAAAAGGCAACCATGGCGTAATGGTAAGGATCAGGATTAGTGCTTAGGTACTCATACATTTTGCGTAAGGCATCCCGCCCATAAAGATCATCACCGTTTACAACACAAAAAGGAGCGTCGATTGCATCACGGCATGCAAGGATGGCGTGCCCTGTGCCCCAGGGCTTGACGCGGCCTTCCGGAACACTGAGCCCTTCAGGGAGATCATCAAGCTCTTGCATGACATACTGTACCTGCAGACGATCTTCGACATGCTTTCCAACGGCCTGACGAAAATCTTCATGAATACCCTTGTTGACAATAAAAATCACCCGGTCAAAACCGACTTTCAATGCATCAAACAACGAATAATCGATCAAGCTTTCCCCATGAATGCCAAAGGGAGCCATCTGCTTAAGGCCCCCGAAACGACTCCCGATGCCGGCAGCCATTACTACCAAAATAGGCTTTTTCATCACTGAACCACCTTTCATGACGCTATGATTTCAAATGATTATAGCTTATAACAAAGGTTTTGTGAAGTGGATTATTGCGTATATATCTTTCATCAGGTACAATTCTATCAGGGAGGTGATCCGTCATGCTGCCTGACATGGATGATTATTTCGAGCAAAAAGAAGAAAAACGCCAAGCTCGGCGTGACCGTTTGATGCTGATGGCCGGTATGTCAAACTTTTTCAGCGTGATAGCCGGCACAGTGCTTATTCTTGTATTAATTCTTTTGATTTTCAGTCTTCTAAGCTGGCTGAGTCGAGATATACAGTCTAGCTTTGCCTTTTTTAATTCTCGTTTTTAGGAGGATATTGTGGAAACATCGTGGCAGATGGTACATGATCAAATACATAATTGTCAGCTTTGTCCCTTAAATCAGGGCATCCGCCACAAAGTTCCTGGCCAGGGTAATATAAAAGCTGAATTGATGATTGTGGGAGAAGGACCGGGAGCTGAAGAAGATAGGCAGGGGCTAGCATTTGTCGGTCCTGCCGGGCAATTGCTGACTAAAATGCTTGAGTCGATAGGTTTGCAACGGGACGAAGTATTCATCTCAAATGTCGTTAAATGTCGTCCACCAGGAAACCGCGTGCCTTCTCCAAGTGAGGCAACCACTTGTCTTCCTTATTTGAGGGCTCAAACCGCATTAATTCGACCTAAGATTATTCTGATACTGGGCGGAACGGCACTGAAGTATTTGGTTGATGATCAGGCTCGAATTACGAGCAGCCGCGGTCGCTGGCTTCAGAGAAAAGGAGTATGGCTTCTGCCAAGCTATCATCCCTCTGCCCTTTTACGCGATCCTTCGAAAAAAAGAGACGCATGGGTAGATATGCAGTTGTTGCGGGACAAACTTAAAGAGATCAAAAATGGTAATTTTTCATGATGCTTGAAGAACTGAACAATTATTTCGCTCATCAACTTATTGACGACTTTCCCAACTGTACTTTCGTTTTTGGAGAAGGGAAGGAGGAACATCCCTTGCTAATGCTAATAGGAGAAGCTCCAGGAGAACAGGAAACCTTGCAAGGACGCCCTTTTGTTGGGAGAGCGGGAAAAAATCTGGATTACTTTTTATCTGTACTCGATTTTAAACGTGATGATATATATATTACTAATGCCGTAAAATTCCGTCCTACAAGGATGAATACCAAAGGCAGGCTATCAAATCGACCACCTACATTAAGTGAACAGCAGGCCTTTATCCCTTGGCTGATGGCCGAGATAGAAAAGATTGCCCCCCGTCTCATTATCACATTGGGCAACACACCGCTTCGATCTATTTTTAAAAAAGATGCATCTATAGGTAATTACCATGGACAGATAATTGAACTTCCGAGAGGACGTACTGTCTTTCCTCTCTATCATCCTGCGGCTGTTATCTATAATCGTTCTTTAATGGATACGTATCAAAAAGATTTACATACATTGAAGATGATTGTGTCAGAATCGCTGTAAACATGGTATAATATGAACATAGGGGGTGGTTTAATGGATTCAATCATGCAGAATCTGCCCATCATTATCTGTGCTCTAGTTGGAATAATTATGTTGGTGGTAGAGTTTTTCATGCCTGGCTTTGGCTTGCCAGGTATTGCTGGTCTTCTTTTACTCGGAGCCAGCGTCGTTTTGACTTGGAAGGAACATGGTGCTTATGCAGGATTGGGTGCAACAGTCGCTGTTTTAGTGCTTGGAAGCGCAGCAATCACAATTTTTCTTAAATCTGCGACAAAAGGACGTTTATCACGTTCTCCTTTGATGCTTAATGAGAATATGAGCACCGATGAAGCTGCAGATATGAGTAAATACTTGTATAAATCAGGCGTTACACAAACGGTGCTCCGACCGGCAGGTATTGCATTGATTGAAGGGGATCGTGTCAATGTTGTCAGTGCAGGTGAGTTTATTCAAAGCGACGTTACAGTTCGAGTGGAAGAAGTGGAAGGCAGTCGCGTGCTCGTTCGAATGACTGAACGGTAAGTTATATTAAACAAGATAGATAAAGGAGGAGGATTAAATGTATCTCCCTGAAATTCTAACCGGATTATTGATCATGGTCGCTGTTTTGCTGCTGCTTGTGTTTTTGCGCTATGTGCCTTTGGGCTTGTGGATTCGCGCGCGTGCATCTGGTGTTCCCCTTACCATCATCATGTTGATTGGTATGAGGCTGCGCCGGATTTCTCCTCACCGTTTGGTGGATGCATTAATTACAGCCACTAAGGCCGGGCTGAATATCAGCTTGAATCAGTTGGAGAAACACTTTCTTGCCGGCGGAAATATTGAACGAGTAGTTAAGGCGCTTATTTCTGCCCAACAGGCAGGGATAAAATTAAGCTTTGAGCAAGCCTGCGCTATTGATCTGGCAGGCCGCGATGTTTTGGAAGCTGTTCAGATGTCGGTTATTCCCAAGGTTATTGAAAGCCCGCCTGTTGCTGCAATTGCTCGTGATGGTATTGAATTACGGGCAAAAGCACGTGTGACTGTGCGCACCAATATTCAACAGTTGGTCGGGGGTGCGGGTGAGGAGACGGTTATGGCCCGAGTGGGCGAAGGCATTGTGACGACCATCGGTTCTGCTGATACGCATAAGGCTGTACTTGAAAATCCTGACCGTATTAGTCACACTGTGCTTAACAAAGGTTTGGATGCCGGCACGGCATTTGAGATTCTATCCATTGATATTGCCGATGTGGATGTAGGCCGCAATATAGGTGCTCAGCTTCAGATGGATCAAGCAGAAGCGGACAGAAGAATCGCTCAGGCTCGCGCTGAAGAACGCAGGGCAATGGCTGTCGCACGAGAGCAAGAAATGAGAGCAGAAGTTCAGGAGATGCGCGCCAAGGTAGTGGCTGCTGAGGCTCAAGTGCCCTTGGCCATGGCTGAGGCACTGAAGACTGGGAAACTTGGTGTAATGGATTACTATCAGCTTCAGAATGTCCAAGCAGATACTCATATGCGTGATGGTATAGCGAAGGCAGCAGATCCTAACCTCCCGTCACCTCCTGATAATAATGGTAGGAGCAAATTGTGATAGTTACCGAGCAGGGCGAAAGGAGGGTAAGTGAATGGACGAATTTGCCGCCATTGCATTATTTCTTATCTTTATTGTATTCAGAGCTTTTATCACTCCTCGCAGGCAAGTGAAGCAGCGCAAAGATTACATTCCTTATCCTCCCGTTTCAACAAAAGAACCTGATTTATATCGAGAAAAGAATCGTGTTCAGGAGCCTGAAGAAACAAAAAGCATTGCGTACTCCTATTCGGGCATCTCACCATCTGATCATGGAGAGGATAGTATTGTACATGACCATTGGACAGCGGCAAATGCTTATGCTTTTCATGATCATCGGGATGAGCAAGCCCTAACTGCTGATGCTAGAGATGCTGATCGGATTCAAGTGGGGGAGAATACTACAACACCCGACCGCGTACACAACAACTTAAATCCTAGCGATATGCTTGAGATTAATGCTCATGGGATGGTAAAAGCTGTGATTATGCAAGAAATATTAAGAAGACCCAAGTCACTTTCAAGGCAAAGGGAAAACTCCAAGTAGAAATCTTAGTTGTGAAGGATAGAATGCAGAGAAAATACAGCTATATTTTGGTTTGTT
>CAZYKQ010000142.1:0-4553 GCA_964648235.1 uncultured Christensenella sp.
CTTGGAAGGAATATACCCAAATCCAATCGAATATGGATTTTAAACCAATTAATTTATTAAAATTCCTGTCCTTTTTTCGGATATCGCGTATGTAGTGAAAACCCCGCACCTCTTTACAAACAACACGGACTGCTGTATGATGCCATAAAGAGAACAAACGTTCTCTTTATGGCATCATGTTTGACAGGCGGATAAGGGCTAAGGGGGCAAGAAGATGGACATCATGGAGAAGCTGACGATCTTGGCTGACAGCGCCAAGTATGACGCTGCCTGCACGTCTTCGGGGGCGAACAGGCCGGGGCATACCCTGCCGGCGGGCTGTTGCCATTCCTTCTCGGCGGACGGGCGCTGCATCAGCCTGCTGAAGGTGCTGATGACCAATCACTGCGTTTTTGACTGCAAGTATTGTGTGAACAGGTCAAGCAATGATTGCAAGCGTACGGCCTTTACGCCCCAGGAGCTTGCCAGCCTCACGATTAACTTTTACCGGCGCAACTACATTGAGGGTTTATTTTTATCCAGCGGTGTGATCAAAAGCCCTGATCATACGATGGAGCAGATGATACAGGGCCTTCGCGTGCTGCGGTTTGAATATCATTTCAAAGGTTATATCCACGCCAAAACCATCCCCGGCGCGTCTGCGGAGCTGGTGCACGCGATGGGCCTTCTGGCGGATCGTATGAGCGTCAACGTGGAGTTGCCCAGCGAGGATAGTTTAAAGCGTCTGGCTCCGCATAAAAAGAAGGAGTCTATTTTTGCGCCCATGCGACAGATCGCCGGGGGAGTGCTTGCCAATGCGCAGGCGCTCAGCCTGTACCGGCAGCCGTTTGCTCCCGCGGGACAGGCCACGCAGATGATCATCGGCGCAAGCCCCGAGAGCGATTACCAGATCATCAACCTCGCTTCCGCCATGTATCAGAAATACAGCTTGAAACGCGTGTTTTATTCGGCCTATATCCCGGCGGTGGAGGACAGCCTGCTGCCTTCGCTTGACACCAAGCCGCCGCTTTTGCGGGAGCACCGGCTGTATCAGGCGGATTTTCTGATGCGGCAGTACGGTTTTGCGGCAAAGGAGATACTCAGCCCCGAGCTGCCCAACTTCAACCCCTATCTTGATCCCAAGTGCAACTGGGCAATTAATAACCTGGGTTGCTTTCCCGTGGATGTAAACGCGGCGCCCTATGCGGCCCTGCTGAGGGTGCCGGGTATCGGCCCGGGCGGCGCTCAAAAGATCGTGGCGGCCCGGTGCCACGGGCGGGTGGATACGGCCCAGCTAAAGCGCATGGGCGTCGTGTTCAAACGGGCGAAATACTTCATCCTGGCGGCTGATTGGCGGCCCCCACTGCGCCAGGACAGGGAGATGACGGTGCGTGCCCTGATCGACCCCGGCATCCACAGCTTCGGTTTGGAGCAGCTGTCGATGTTCAGCGATTTTGGCCTGTTGCCCGGCGGCGGGGATGTAAAAAACCTGGCAGAGGCGGCAGAGGAGACAGTGAAATGCCTTGCATCGGGGATGTAATGGACATGGCTTCCCCCGCTTACATTTATGATGGCAGCTTTGAGGGCTTTTTGTGCTGCGTGTATGACAGCGTATACAGAAGGGAGAGTCCTCTCTCAGTGACAAGGGAGGAAGACGCTCCAATGTTGCTGGATCTGACACGCCATGTCCGGACCGATGAGGACCGCGCCGCCCGGGTCAAGGCATCCATTCCCGATAAAATCTCACAGCGGGCGCTGGAACTGGTTATCACTGTGTTTTGCAGCTGTATGGAGCATAAGGAACTGCGTTTGCTTCAGTTTCTGCTGCGGGGCTACCAGGAAGGCGGCGGCTTGTGCTACAGGATGGGGGACGCGCTGGTATCAAAGCTGCTGGCGGCGGAGAGGCATCTGCTGCATGAGGCGCACCTGCTGAAGGGCTTCACGCGCTTCATGCAGGCGCAGGGCACTTTGGTTGCCCAGATCACGCCGAAAAACTATATTCTGCCCTTTATTGCCCAACACTTCAGCCTGCGGCTTGGAAAGGAGCGCTTTGTCATCGTGGACAAGACGCACGGGGCGGCCTTGATTCATCAGGCAGGCAAGGCGGAGATTGTACAGGTAGAAGGCTTTGAGCTGCCGGAGCCGAGCCCCGGCGAGGCACACTGGCAGGCCCTCTGGAAACAGTTTTACAACACCATTGCCATAGAAGGCAGGGAGAATCCCCGCTGCCGCATGAGCCATATGCCCAAGAGGTACTGGGAGAATATGCCGGAAGTCAGGGATCTTTTGCGGCGCTGAGGATAGGGCCCAAAGCGCGTGACGCGATGAGGTGGTTTTTGCCGCGTTTCATCGAACGCCGCTTCTTGGCGCAAGGCTCTGTCATCCCGGGTATATTGTCATTATCATGGACGGCTGATTTCCGGCTGGAGGGGCTTATGGGCAGAGGATACGGCCTTGGCGGAGTGACGCGCGCGGTGATTGTGCTGCTGTGCTGTTTGTCTGCGCTGCCCGGACAAGCGGAAGATACGCTGCGGGATGTAAAGGAACCGCCTGCCTTTACCGATTGGCCCCGCCGCACGGTGGAAGGGTTTTTATGGAAGGCGCAAGACGACCCGCTGTTTGCTTTTGTTGTCAAAGAGGATACGCAAGAGGAGGAGAGGGAGGAGTTTATACATATCGATCGGGCATCGGGGCAGTATATCTATCTGTCCGGAAACCTGGCAGTCCACATCCGCCGATTCAGCGGCCGCTACAATAAAAAGACCGTCATCTGGTATATAGCGGACATCCGCTTTGCGGCCCCCAATCATTTTCGGGCATTTTCAGCCGACCCGGCGAGGCCGTCGCGCGTTCAGGATAAGCCGTCGGCCATTGCCAGGCGCAATCGGGTGGTTTACGCGCAAAACGGAGATTTGTTTTCCTTCCGGCTGTATAACAAAGAGCGGGTGGGGCTGATCATCCGCGCGGGAAAAGTGCTGCGGGAAGATACCTATTCAAAGCCGGTGGCCAAAATACCGCCGCTGGATGAACTGGCCCTGTACCCTGACGGGCGCATGGAGATGCGTACGCCCGGGCAGTGGACGGCGCAGGCCTATCTGGATAGCGGAGCGATGGATGTGCTGGCCTTTGGCCCGATTCTGCTGCGTGATGGGGTAAAGGACGATCGCCTGGAACTAAGCTTTGCCCACAGCGAGCCGCGCAGCGCCTTGGGTGTCGTGGCGCCGGGGCATTTTATCGGCATCATGGCAGAGGGACGCAATGACCGTTCCGCCGGCGTGCCTTTGCGCTTTGTTGCCGACCGCCTGCTGGAGGCGGGCTGCGCGAATGCCTTCACCCTGGATGGGGGGCAAACGGCGGCTATGATGTTTCTGGGAGAGTATGTGATGGATCCCGGCACCTATAATGGCTTTCACAATGTGCGCCGACAGCAGGATATCGTGGGGATCGGCTTTTCCGAGGCAGTCGCAGCACCCTAATGAGAAACAGCTTGAAAAGGGCTGTTCGCATTTTATGGTATACTTGCTTTGTCCGGCAGACTGGCCGGGCAAGGAGGACGCTATGAAAAGAAAAATCATTGGACTGCTGCTGTCAGCGTTGCTGGCCGCGAATATGCCCTTGGCGGGGGTTGTGATGGAGGCCGAACCATCCCCTGTGACAGCGCTGCTGGCAAGTATGGAGGCCTCCGCGCAGGTGCTGAGGAGCAAGCCTTCGCAGAAGGCCGACAGCCTGGGCTATTATTTCAACGGGGTTCAGGCACAGGTCACGGGAACCCCTGAGAAGGGGTGGGTGAAGGTATCCATTGGCAGCCTGACAGGTTATCTGAAAGAGGAAGAGTTAATTCTTGATCCCTCACCGGATACCGAAGCGGAGGAATTGCCCGTGGTTCAGGTAGCGTATCAGGATGGCCCCAGCCTGACGCTGCGCGCGGCGCAAAGCTATCAAAGCGAGAAGATGCGCGGCTACCCCAATGGGACCGAGGCGCAGGTGATGGGCTTTACGGAAGATTTTGTTCATGTCATCATGCCTGACGGCAAAGTGGGCTTCATGATGGCCTGGGGTGTCAGCCCGCAGATGACAAAGGCTGATGTACAGGAAAAAGAAACCGCGCCAACGCAGGATACTGCCGATGAGGCGGGCAGACAGCCTGAGGCGACCGACAAACCGCAAACATCGGCCGCCACGCCGCCGCCGGATGCCGAACTGATTTCCGTGTACAACGCAGGCGGGCAGGGGGCCACGCTGCGCGCCAAATCCTCCACAGGTTCGGCTTCCCTGGGCCTGTACCCCAATGGATCGCAGGTCTATCTGCTCAAGTGGGGCGAGTGGTGGTGCCGCATCTGGGCAGACGGCAAGACCGGGTATATGATGACCAAGATGCTCAACGTACAGCAGCCTGACTTGAGCGGCGGGGATGATTTTGGAAACTGAATGCTGATTGCTGCATAACTAAGGTTTGACAATAACGTACACGAAAATCACGAAAGCAAGGCAGTTTATCCTTGATTCTTTGTGAATTTTGGTATGAGTAATGGGAAATGCGGCTTTCAGCCGCGCAAAGCGACAGGAGAACGAAG
>CAZYKQ010000143.1:0-4550 GCA_964648235.1 uncultured Christensenella sp.
TATATTATATGTGTACACTATGTTGCTTGCAGACCGGGAAAAAGTGTGGTAAAATTTTATTAGTCAAAGAAGGTCAGAGCTTGTTTGGCTATGAACGGAGGGTATATGCGACTAAGTGATACGATTGAAAAATTTATCAAGATGATGATGGAGCAAGAAGAGGAAGAAATTGAGCTCAAACGCAATGAGCTGGCTGAGCATTTCAGCTGCGCTCCGTCTCAGATCAACTATGTATTGTCTACCCGATTTACGCCGGATCATGGTTATGTGATTGAATCCCGGCGCGGCGGCGGTGGTTATATTCGTGTAATACGGATCAAACAGGAAGCGGGAGATTTGATCAATTATCTGCTCAGCGAACGAATCGGCAAATCCATCGACTTCAAATCGGCTGAAATACTGTTGCGACAGCTGGCAGAGAAGGACGAAATTACAAAGGATGACGCGGAGCTGATGTATTCGGCTCTCACGCCTCAGGCACTGTCGGTACCGATTCCTGAATCACTCAAGGACAATATGCGGGCAAAAATCCTACGCAGCATGCTGCTGAAAGCAGCGCGCAAGGAAATTGCTTGAAAGGAGGCAAAAAATGAAGTGTGATGGCTGCAAGAAAAATGAAGCCCACCTCGTATTGCATATGATTACAAACGGGCAGGTGGCCACCAGGTCGCTTTGTATGGAATGCGCTAAGAAGGCACATGATGAAATGGCTCAGGCTTTTTCGACGATGGGCATGGCCATGACGGGCATGGAGGAGATGCGTACAGAGAAAGCGATTGAGGAGAGGGACAACCTGCGGTTGCCTCGTATGATATGCGCATCGTGCAGAACAGCCTATGAGGATATTGATAGTGACACAGTTTTTGGGTGTTCTCAGTGCTATCAAGCCTTCCATAGTCAGGTAATTGAGTATCTTTCCTCTCTGAGAGAACAAAAGCAGACGCTTCAGACATCCTCGCAAGTGCTTCATGTAGAGCCTTCTCCTGTGACAGAGAATGATCTGCGTGAGAGGCTCTCTGAAGCGCTGAAAGCAGAGGATTATGAACAGGCCGCCAGCTTACGTGATCGGCTGAAAGAGTGCTTGAGTGCTAAGGAAGGCGGGACCATCGAATCTGATGAATGATAATATAATGCGCAGTTTTGTTGATGTGCGCCGTAATTTTGTTTCCTATCCTTTCGAAAGTACCATGCTTGAATCAGATCGAAACGATTTGGTTGAGCGCGTGATCAGCATTCTTGATAAACAGGAGGAAACCTGGATACTCTATAGCATACGGGATTTGGACGCAAAAACGCGCATAACACTTGAAGAAATTGAGCTGGTTGACAGAACCTGGCTTCAAAATCAATCAATCTCCTTGCTGATCAGAAACGATCAGTCAGCGCTTGTATGCTTGCATGAGCAGGATCATGTGCTTATTCGTGTAACGGCGGATTCAAGCAATACACTGGCTGCCGTTAGAAAAGCAAAGGCTGTTGCGCGAATTATTTCGGAAGCATCACCCTTTGCCAAGGATGATCGAATCGGCTGGTTAACGGCTAAGCCTCAATATGCCGGCACTGGCGTGCAAATAAGTTATGTGCTGCATCTGCCAATGCTTTTGATGATGCAACAGATCAAGGGATTGGAACAGCGGACGATAGCAAGCCGCCGATTCAGTATTATTGCTGAGATCCCCGAGGATAAAAATCCGGCTGCGTTGTATCGCTTAACCAACTTGTTTACGGCCTATAACAGTTCCGAGTTACTCAGCACTGCTATCAGTCAGGTTGTTGATGATATCTGTTCAAAAGAGGAGAACCTTCGCCGAAAGGTCCTGAAATATGCGGGGCGTTCTATCTATATAGACCAGATATACCGCGCATGGGGTATTCTCTTATACGCCAGGCGGCTTACTCAAATTGAACTTTTTACTTATTGGTCTAAAGTACGCTTGGGAGTCTGCGCTGGCTTACTGCCGGTGGATATCAAAACCGTAGATTCATTGCTTGTATTAACCAGCAAATCAAAGCTGATACAACAGACGGCTGGTGTTCTGGATGAGCACGCTATTCATTTTAATCGCGCTGATACCGTAAGGGCGGCGCTTCATGGAGGTTTATAATGCCTATTTTTGGAAAATTTGACGAAAAAGCAAGGCGCGCTGTTGATGCAGCGCGGAATGCCGCCATCTCTTTAAAGCATCGATTCATTGGAACCGAGCATTTGCTCTGCGGGCTTTTAAAGGAAGCGAGGGACGATGCTCCTACTTTGCCTAAAAACCTGACCCTGGCGTCAGTGCAATATACAATCGCTCAGTTAGTCGCACAGGAAAGCCAGGCACCGCAGATGCTTGAACTATCCAACAAGATGCGCAAGGTGCTGGAGGATAGTGTTTACGAATCCCAACGAATGGGTTCTCAAACTGTTTCCGGTGTTCACCTGTGGACATCGCTTCTGTCTCAGGAAGACTCAACCGCTGTACGCGTGCTTAATATTCTGGGATGTGATGTGGAGAGCATCCGAGCGGGCGTGATTGAGGCACATTTGGATAAGGAAGCTACCGCGGAAGCGGAGGGTGAGCAGAAGATGCTGCCTAAATTCAGCCGTGATCTGACCCAGATGGCGCGGGAAGGCAGGATCGATCCTGTGATTGGCCGCGAGAAGGAAATTGAACGCATTGTTCAGATTCTTTCCCGCAGAACAAAAAACAACCCTGTTTTGATCGGAGAACCCGGTGTAGGGAAAAGTGCTGTTGCGGAAGGACTTGCCCAGCGGATCGTGGATGGAAACATTCCCGCTATGCTTCAGAACAAAAAGCTGATTTCGCTTGATATCGGCAGCTTGGTAGCGGGTACTAAATACCGTGGAGAATTCGAAGAACGAATGAAGGCCATCATTGAGGAACTTCGGGATGACACGTCAATCATCCTATTTATTGATGAACTTCAAAATATTATTGGCGCCGGCAAGGCTGAGGGCAGCATTGATGCTGCAGGAATCCTGAAGCCTGCGCTGGCACGCGGCGAGTTGCACTGCATCGGCGCGACCACCTTGGCAGATTATCGTAAGCACATTGAAAAGGATGCCGCCCTATCACGCCGGTTCCAACCTGTAAAGGTCGATCAGCCAAGCCTTGATGAAGCGCTTGAGATTCTTAAGGGCCTGCGCAGCCGTTATGAAGATCATCACCGGGTTGCATTGACGGACGAAGCGCTGGATTCCGCCGTACAGCTGTCTAGCCGCTATATCAACGACCGCTTCCTGCCTGATAAGGCAGTTGACCTGATGGATGAGGCTGCATCACGTGTTCGTATCCGAAGTGCGGCTAAACAGCTTGATTTGGGCCAACAGGAAGAGAAACTGTCTGAGTTGAAAGCCAAAAAGCTGGAAGCGATTGAACAACAGAACTATGAATTAGCAGCGGATTTCAGGGATCAGGAACGTAAGATGCGCCAGGAGATGGATGAAATGCGCAATTCCTGGAAAAGGGAGCAGGAGGACTTCCGTCCGGAAGTCACCGAAGAAGATATTGCTGAGGTTGTCACCGGATGGACTGGCATTCCTGTACAGCGCTTGACGATGGCCGAAGGAGAACAGCTGCTTAAGCTGGAGGAGACCTTGCATCAGCGCATGGTGGGCCAGGATGAAGCGGTCAGCTCAGTCAGCCGTTCCATTCGTCGCTCACGGGCCGGCCTTCAGGACCCTAAACGGCCTATAGGTTCCTTTATTTTTCTGGGTCCTACGGGCGTAGGGAAGACGGAACTATGCCGTGCATTGGGTGAAGCCATGTTTGGTGATGAGGATGCGCTTATCCGGCTTGATATGAGCGAGTATATGGAAAAGCACGCGGCCTCACGCATGGTAGGCTCACCACCCGGATATGTGGGATTTGAGGAAGGCGGCCAGCTGACGGAAGCTGTTCGCCGGAAACCCTACAGCGTTATATTGTTTGATGAAATTGAAAAAGCACATCCGGATGTATTCAATATGATGTTGCAAATTCTGGAAGATGGCCGTCTGACGGACAACATGGGCCGGGTGACAAGTTTTAAAAACTGTATCATTGTAATGACCAGTAATGCTGGCGCTCAGCGCATCATCGGCGGAAAAACCATGGGATTTGGAATAGATGCCGATAAGCCGCTTGAATATTCGGAGATGGAGCGCCGCGTCATGGATGAAGTGAAACGTATGTTCCGTCCCGAGTTTATCAACCGCGTAGATGAAATGATCGTCTTCCACCCATTGACATCAAATAATATTCGCAGCATTGCAGAGCTGATGATAGGCCAGGTGGCAAAACGCCTCAAAGAAAATACTGGGGTTTCATTAACAGTTGACGCTGCCGCGCTGGATCATCTTGCACGAGAAGGTTATGATCCCCAATATGGCGCAAGACCCCTGCGCAGGGTTATTCAGCGTCATATCGAGGATGCGCTCAGTGAAGAAGTGATCGCAGGCAAGATTAAGGCAGGGGATGTTCTTGTTGGTAGTTTTAAAGATGAGAAGCTTGTGTTTGAAGTTGCCAAAACAGACGGCCAGATGAAGAAGGAGCTTCAACATGTAA
>CAZYKQ010000144.1:0-4516 GCA_964648235.1 uncultured Christensenella sp.
GGAAGTCGGTTTGGTAGTTCAGCTCGCAGAAACTGTCGATCTCCTCCGCCGTGCCCGGGGCCTGGCCGCCGAACTGATTGCAGGGAAAATCCAGCACCGCAAAGCCTTGATCCTGATAATCGCGGTACAGCGCCTGCAGGCCTTCGTACTGGGGGGTGAAGCCGCAGCGCGTCGCCGTATTGACGATCAGCAGCACCTTGCCCTTCCAGGGAGCCAGATTGGTGGGCCTGCCCTCTTTATCCAGTAATTCGATATCATACATGCTCATGACAATGCAAAGCCTCCTGTCTCAGAGTATCATACACTTGCAGGGAAGGGATAAAACGTCCAAGCGAAAACGATGGGCTGAACCCCATTGAAGCTTGCCCTGGCATCACAGGGCAGGGAATCCATTTGATGTCAATTCAAAACAAAGGAACAAAGCCCTGCCTTCCTTTGATACAAGAAAGAAGGCAAAGGCTTTGTATGCGCCGGGAGAACATCCGATCCGGCTGTTTATTGGATCATTTTGTTGATGCGCTTTGCCATCATGTTAATGGCCCGCACCGGCATCAGGCGGTAGAGCTTGTCCATCAGCTTGGCGTCGCTGCCGACCAGGATGCGCGGCTTTCCCTGCTCAATGCCCTGGATAATGGCGCTTGCGGCGGCATCTGCCGCCATGGTCCGGTATGTGCTTTCCGCTTGTTTCAGTTTTTCTTCCTTATTCGATATGAGGCTGTCCGCGATATTGGTGGCGATTGCGCCGGGGAAAACGACGGATACATGCGTTTTTGTCCCCTGCAGCTCCCCATACAGCGCCTCGGTGAACAGCTTGACCGCCGCCTTGCTGGCGCCATAGATTCCCTGCCCGGGCACGGGCAGAAAACCGCCCATGGAAGAGATGTTCACAATGAAAGTATCGGTGTCTGCCGGCAGTTCCTGAAGGACGGCTCGCGTGAGGGTAATGACGCCCGTGAAGTTGATGCTCATCACACGCTCAACAGCCTCCGGGGCCAGCTGGGAAAACTTGACAAAGGGTTGAATGATGCCTGCGTTGTTGATGATGCCGTGCAAGGATCCGAACTCCTTTTTCACAAGGGCGGGCAGTGCGGATGCCTTTTGTGTATCCGCCACGTTCAGTACATAGGTACGGATCCGCCCGCCCGCAGAAGCCAGGGCAGCCGTTTCCTCCAGGGTAGTTTCGTTGATATCGCATGCTGCTACGCTGGCGCCTTTTTTAAGAAGCTGGAATGTCAATTCGCGTCCCATGCCGCTTCCGGCGCCGGTGACAATGAGGGTTATTCCTTTCAGGCTGAACAATTTTCTCACCTCTTATTAAGAGTATACCAGGAAAAAAGTATTTCAATCCCTTATCGGCGGAAGGATTCTTCAGGGCGCGGGCCGGCAGGCGGCATGTGTGTGAACAGCATTTCATATATTTTCAGACGATTAGCCGCCGTTTGGGCCTTGAATAGGTACGGTTTGAAAAATTAATTTTAAATATCACAAGAAAATACTTGCTATTTTTAAAAAAGCTCGTATAATAAATAACGAAAAGAACATGAATATATTTTCATGTTTCAGGAGGTTGGAAGATGGATTTTGTATTGAGCAGGGAGCATGAGACGGCCCGGGGAATGTTTGCCGAGTTCGCGCTGCGGGAGGCGGCGCCGATTGCCCGGGAGGTGGATGAAATGCACCGCTTTCCCCGGGAGACGGTGGAAAAAATGGCGCGCTGCGGCATGATGGGCATCCCCTTTTCCACGGAGTTCGGCGGCCAGGGCTGTGATAATCTGTGCTATATCCTGGCGGTGGAGGAGCTGGCGCGCCACTGCGCCACCACCAGCGTGATCCTCTCCGCCCATACCTCGCTGTGCGCGGGGGCCATCGACCGCTACGGCACCAGGGCGCAAAAGGAAAAATACCTGCGCCCCCTGGCCGGCGGAGAAAAGCTGGGCGCCTTTGCCCTGACGGAGGCCGAGGCCGGCACCGATGCCGCCGGGCAGCAGACCAGGGCGGCGGCGCAGGGCGATGAATGGGTATTAAACGGCAGCAAGATCTTCATCACCAACGCCTTTGAGGCCGATACCTATGTGGTGATGGCCATGACGGATAAATCGCAGGGCACGCGCGGCATTTCCGCCTTTATTGTGGAGAAGGGCACCCCGGGTTTCAGCTTCGGCCCGCCGGAGAAAAAGATGGGTATCCGGGGATCGGAGACCCGGGAGCTGATCTTCATTGACTGCCGCATCCCCAAGGAGAACCTCCTGGGAGCCATTGGCAAGGGCTTTGGCATCGCCATGGGCACGCTGGACGGCGGGCGCATCGGCATCGCGGCCCAGGCGCTGGGCATCGCGGAGGGGGCCTTTGACAAGGCGCTCAGCTATGTGAAGGAGCGCAAGCAGTTCGGCAAATCCATTTCCAAGTTTCAAAACACGCAGTTTCAGCTGGCCGACATGAAGACGGAGATCGAATCCGCCCGCTGGCTGGTGTACCGCGCGGCGGCCCTGAAGGATGCCGGCAAGCCCTACAGCACGGAGGCCGCGATGGCCAAACTGAAGGCGGCGGAAGTAGCAAGTGATGTTACCCGCCGGGCTGTGCAGTTGATGGGCGGCTATGGCTATATACAGGAATATGATGTCGAGCGCATGATGCGCGATGCCAAGATCACTGAGATCTACGAAGGCACCTCGGAGGTGCAGCGCATGGTGATCGCCGGATCGCTGTTAAAGTGAGGAATTGAGTATGAATATTGTAGTTTGCGTCAAGCAGGTTCCCGATACCAACGAGGTGCGCATCGACCCGGTGAAGGGCACGCTGATCCGTGAGGGCGTTCCCGCGATCATGAACCCGGACGACAAGGCGGGGCTGGAGGCGGCGCTGGAGCTGAAGGACCGCCTGGGGGCGAAGGTGACGGCGCTGTCGATGGGCCCGGCGCAGGCGGATGCCGTGCTGCGCGAGGCCCTGGCGATGGGGGCCGATGAGGGCATCCTGATCAGCGACCGGGCCTTTGGCGGCGCGGATACCTGGGCCACCTCCTCCACGCTGGCCGCGGCCATCAGCACCCTGCCCTATGACCTGATCATCACGGGCCGCCAGGCCATTGACGGCGATACCGCCCAGGTCGGGCCGGAGATTGCCGAGCATCTGGGGCTTGCGAACATCAGCTACGCGTCGGCTGTTGATGTCCAGGGCGGGGAGCTGATCGTCCGCCAGGAGCTGGACGACAGAACGCATGTGGTGCGGGCCAAACTTCCGGCCCTGGTCACGGCGCTTGGCGGCATGAACAAGCCCCGCTATATGACGCCGGGCGGTATTTTCCGTGCCTTCCGCCGGCAGGAGATCCGGGTGATGACCCGCTCTGATGTGCCGGTGGAGGATGGCAACATCGGCCTGTCCGGCTCGCCCACCAAGGTGAAGCGCTCCTTCCCCAAGGCGGTGAAGGCGCCGGGCATGACCATCGAGCGGGACGCGGACGAATCGGCGCAGTTCATCATGGATAAGCTGCGCGAAAAGTACATGCTGTGAGCGGGGGGAAGAAGGCTGTGAATACAAATTACGAAGGCATCATGACCTTTGCCCAGCAGACGCAGGGGCACATCAGCCCCGTGTCGCTGGAGCTGATCGGCAAAGCGCGGGAGCTTGCCGCGCAATCGGAAGAGGCGGTTACGGCGGTGCTGCCCGGCCGCGGGGTGGAGGGCCTGGCGGGCGAGCTGATTGCCCACGGGGCCGACCGGGTGGTCCTCATCGATGACCCGGCGCTGGAAACCTATACCACGGAATATTACACGCAGGCGCTGTGCGCCGCGGCGCGGCAATACCCCGCGCAGATCCTGCTGATCGGCGCCACGGCCATCGGGCGCGATCTGGGCCCCCGCGTGGCCGCCCGGCTGCACACCGGCCTGACGGCTGACTGCACCGCGCTGGAGGTGGACCCGGACAGCGGCAACCTGCTGATGACACGCCCGGCCTTCGGCGGCAACCTGATGGCCACCATCGTCTGCCCGGATCACCGGCCCCAGATGGCCACCGTGCGCCCCGGCGTGATGGTGCGCGCCCTGCGCGATGACACAAGGCAGGGCGAGGTCATCCGGCTGGAGGAGGACTTGGAACACAACGCCCGCTGCGTCACCGTGGAGGAAGTGATCATGAAGGCCTCCAGGAAGGTGGACATCCAGCAGGCCAGGGTGCTGGTCTCCGGCGGGCGCGGCGTGGGCAGCGCGGAAGGCTTCAATGTTTTGGAAGAACTGGCCCATGCCCTGGGCGGCGAAGTGGCAGGATCGCGCGCCGCGGTGGATGCCGGCTGGCAGGATAAGGAAAGCCAGGTCGGCCAGACGGGAAAGACCGTCCGCCCCGGCCTCTACATCGCCGTCGGCATCAGCGGCGCCATCCAGCACCTGGCCGGCATGGAGGAATCGGACTACATCATCGCCATCAACAAGGACCCGGAAGCTCCGATCTTCCACGTGGCCGACGCCGGCATCGTGGGCGATTGGCAGAAGATCGTGCCGAAGCTGATTGAGCAGCTGGGGAAGGC
>CAZYKQ010000145.1:0-4491 GCA_964648235.1 uncultured Christensenella sp.
CGTCGAGCTATCCTTTCACCGCGCCCACGACCAGGCTTTGTGACACCTGCTCCTGGAAAAAGGCAAACACCAGGATGCTTGGCAGTACGGCCAGCGTGATGGCGGCAAACAGCGCCGTATAGTTGAAGCTGAACTGAGACGTAAAGTAGCTGAGCGAAAGGGGAAGGGTGCGTACATGGGCGGATTTAGTCAGGACCAAGGCAAAGGTAAACTCATTCCATGAGTTGAGAAACGCGAGCACCGCGGCGCTGACAAGCCCTCCTTTGGCAACGGGCATCATGACCCGCAGATAGGTATACACAAAACCCGCCCCGTCGATATAGGCGGCTTCCTCCAGGCTGGCCGGCAGCCCGGCATAGGTCGCCCGCATGATCAGAAGGGTCAGGGGCATGTTGAGCGCCGTGTACACCAGAATAAGCCCGGGCATGCTATCCCCCATCTTGATCGCGTTGATAACCTGATAAACCGGTTGCAGCAGAGCCGTCATGGGAACCACCATCGAAACAGACAACAGCATGAAGAGCGTATTCTTCAGTTTGAAGCGCGTGCGGGCAAACACATAGCCGGCCAGCGATACCAGGAACACATTGAGTACGGTGGAGATGGAGGTGATCATCACGCTGTTGAAGAAGTAGCGGATAATCGGGGAAACTTCCAGCGCCATGCGGTACCCGTCCAGGTTGTACTGCGTAGGCAAGCTGATGGCGCTTGTCAGAATCTGCGAATTGCTCTTAAACGAGGACATGATGACCCACAGCAGCGGGAGCACGGCAATCAGGGTGCACAACAGCATGTACAGGTACCCGGGTACGCGCGTCACCCAAGCCTCCTTTCGGTGCGTGGCACGGGTTTTTTTAGCAAAGCTCCTTTCAGTCTCCATCTAATTCTCCTCCCCCGTGCTCAGGAAACGGTTGATGAGCCCCATGCAAAGCATGCCTAATACGATGATGACGACACCAATGGCGTTGGCATAGCCGTAGTTGTTTTCGGTCATCGCCGTGCGGTAAAGCAACAAAGGTAAATTCGTGGTGCTGATCCCCGGCCCGCCCTTGGTGGTCAGGTAGATAAGGTCAAACATCTGCAGCATGTAGGTGCTGGCCATGATCATCGTGGTGGCCAGCATGGGCTTGATCAGCGGCAACACGATGAGAAGATCCTGCTGAATGCGATTGGCGCCATCCACCCTGGCGGCCTCCAGGATTCTCTCATCCAGGCTCAGCGCCTGCGCAAGGATAAGCGTGGTGTTGTACCCTGAAAACAGGGTCCAGATCATGGTAATGCTGGCAAAGCCGGTGCGCGGGTCATACAGCCAGTTGCGCTGCAGGTTCCCCAGCCCGATCGAACGCAGCACCGAGTTGAGCACGCCGTAAGAAGGATTATAGATGTTGACAAAAATCATCGCGACAGCGGCGTTGGAAATAATGCTGGGCACCATGTACAGTACGCGCACTGTTTTCCATCCGCGCGGCCGTTTATACAGCACAAGGGCCAGGATCGTGCCGATGGCGATGTGCACAGTGGTATGGATCACGATCCAGATCAGGTTGTTTTTCAGCGCTGCCAGAAACTGGGGATCCCGCGTAAACAGACTGATGTAGTTTTGAAATCCTATAAAGTTAAAGCGGTTGGGGGACAAGCGGTAGTCAAACAGCGAACTGCCCACCGTGATCCCCAGGGGGATTGCGAAGATGACGACAAACAGCAACAGCGAGGGGATCAGAAAAACAGCAATCCAGCCCTTGCTTCTTTTCATGTGATCGCCTCCTGTTGCTATAGTTTTGGTTGACAGGTATCTTTGATGGGTGTGACGCCCCAAATCTGCCAGCGAGGTGTTGTTTCACCAGTAGGCGGGCCGTCCGCCCGCCTACTGGCAGGTTTTACTTACTTGTTCTTGGCGGCACCGTCGGTCAGGGCCTGGGCAAACTGCTCGGGGGTCATTGAGCCGTTGGCCAGGTTGGGCAGCTCCAGGCTCATGATATCCAGCAGATTGGGGTACATGGTAGCCTGCGTGGTGGCGGTGCGGATGTCAGCGCCCTCTAGGGCGACGACAAAGTCAGCCAGCAACGGGAAAGCTTCCTTGGCGGCATCCGTAATGTCCACCTGGGTGGAGGCAGGCAGCATCCCCTGCCTTTCAAGCGCTACGGTCTGGGCATGGGCACTGGTGAAGAACCTGACCATTTCCACCGCAGCCTTCTCAAGCTCAGGATCATCCTGTCTGGTAACCAGGTAGCCCTGGATGGGCTCGTCATAGGCAAAGCCTTCGGGATAGATGGCAACGCCCACCTTGTCGGCGAAGCCTTCCGGCGCCTTGGTGGTATCAGAAAAGTCGCCGATCATCCAGGGGCCGTTGGCAATGATGGCCGTCTGGCCGGACAGGAAGGCGTTGGCAGCATTCTCATACTTTCCGCCCACGGCGTCCAGCGTGGTGTACTCCTGGAACCATTTCTGAATGGTGCCCAGGGCAGCAATCACTTCGGGTTTGTTATAGTCATCGGGCATCATCTGGGCCATGAAGGCCTTTCCTTCTTCCCCGGAAGTAGCGATCAGGGCGCCCATCCACAGGCTGGTAACCCAGGCGCTGTCAGCCGTGTCCAGTGACAGAGGGGTGATGCCTGCGGCCTTCAAGGTTTCAAGCTGCTTAAAAAGCTCTTCCCAGGTCTTGGCAGGCCCGGCGATGCCGGCCTTCTCAAATAGCTCTTTGTTGTAGAAGTAGCCAATCGTATTTCCTTCGCTGGAAGAACCATAGATTTTCCCGTCACGGCTGTTGACTTCCAAAGCCTTGTCGTTGTACATGGCCTTCCACTCGGGATCCGCTTCGATATATGGCGTCAAATCGACCAGGGCATTGCTGGCCAGCGCCAGATCCAGAAGGTTGTATCCCGCTCCGTAAATAACGGGGGGCAGGTCGCCCGAAGACAGCAGTATCTTGATTTTTTCGATGTAGTTGCTGTCGCCCGGGATTTCCTCGACGACAATTTTCGCCGTACCCGCATGCTCAGTATTATACTCCTCAACCAACTGGGCAATGACGGGCGCAGCGGTATTGACGCCGATCTGAAAGGTCGGGTACTCCAGGGTCACTTCGGCCAGCGCGCTGCCGGCACTCAGCAGCATCACGGCGGCCAGGAAAACGGACAATACTTTTTTCATGGGGCCCTCCTTTGATATGTTTTTAAGAACACCAGTACATGCTTAGTATATATTGGGTTTCTCTGTAAGTCAGTCGAAAAAACAATCCTAAAAATGGTATTGTTTTGTTTCTTTGGCCTTTTTTCGCTTCTTCCTCCGCAAAAGCAGGACTTTCTTGCGGAATTCATAGGATATTTTTGCGCTTCAGATCCTACCCTTTTATCCCCGGACGGCAGAGGTGCTCACGGCGCTTCCGATGAGCCCCCGCCCCAACCGTCCGCAAATATGGTATGATGCATATGCCTTGGAGAAGGCCTTCCCGCGCGAACTGAATGAACGGTTTCATTCACACTCATCGCCCGTCAGTAATATTTTGCTGCTCATCAGCAAATGAGGCGAAAAACAAGCACCGGCCAAGCAAGGAATGCCCGGGGTACTGCGCCGCGAATAGATTTGCAGTGTTGAAAACTACGATTCAAGAGGTTTTATGTACTATCTTCTATCTTTATTGGGCGGAATGCTTATTTCCGTTATGGTGGTGTTCAACGGCGGGCTCAACGGCCGCGTCGGGCAAATCCCTACCCTGGTCATCATTCATCTGGTTGGCCTGCTGTTTATCCTGCTATTGATGTTTATCCGGCGGGAAAAGCTGCGGCTCAAGCGCCTTCCTTTCTATCTCTATTCGGCAGGCTTGATCGGCGTTGCGACCACCGTCTTTAACAACACAGCCTTCGGCCATATCAGCGTGTCCGCCATGATGGCGCTGGGCTTGCTGGGCGAAAGCGTATCAAGCCTGCTGGCCGATCATTTCGGTCTGCTGGGCCTGCCCAAGCGCCCGTTTCGCTCGCAGAAGCTGTGGGGTGGTCTGCTGGCCTTGATCGGCATCATCTTTATGTGGGATGATTTTCAGCTGATCCCCGTCCTCGTTTGCCTGCTGGCCGGCGTCACCGTGCTGGTCTCCCGCCTGATCAACGGCCAGCAAGCCGCGCACAGCGGCTTGCTGGGCAGCACCCTGATCAACTACGCGGTAGGCCTCTCGGTGTCCTTGCTTCTTCTGGCCTTCACAGGCGGCGGGCCTTCCATCCCCCAAGCCATGAGTGGGCCTTTTTATATTTATCTGGGCGGCGCCATGGGCGGCGTGATCCTGCTGCTGTCCAGCTTCTGCGTGGGCAAGATCCCCTCCTTCTATATGACCCTCGCCTTCTTTGTGGGCCAGGTGCTGGCGGGATTGCTGCTTGATATGGCACTGGCACAAGCCTTCCCCTTCAACAACCTGGTCGGGGGCTTGTTTGTACTGGCAGGCCTGACGGTAAATCTGGTACTGGACAGGACCGCCGAACGAAAAGTCAGCTCGGCTGCTTA
>CAZYKQ010000146.1:0-4474 GCA_964648235.1 uncultured Christensenella sp.
CGCTGTCCAACGGATTGATGCGGATAATGATCTCGGCCCCGGCGTAGTCATAGGCGGACAGCGCTTCCCGCACCAGGATACGGGCCGCGTCCTTTTCACCGGGGGCAACGGCATCTTCCAGGTCGAATATCAGCGCGTCCGCGCCGTGTATGTCCGCGTTGAGCAGCATACCGGGGTTGTTGCCCGGCACAAACAGCATCGTCCTTCTCATGCCATCTCCCCCTTTGCGCGCAGCAGCGCCGTCTCCACCCTTGCGCGAATGGTACAGTCAACAGCGCCCCGGTCATCCAGGTCGATCAGAACGCTTTTGACGCCAAGGCTCCGGGCAGTTTCTGCCGCCACCTCGATCATCCTTTCGCCGAACTGCCGGACCACAATCGACTGCACCCGCACCACAACCTCTCCCTCTCCGGGGGATACCCTGACCATCACATCGTTGGATTCCAGTGTGCCGGCCATGGCCGTCTTCGCTATCACCATATCACTCACTCCTTTTACCCGATCCATCCTATTGCAGATAATATCAGCACCCATAAAAATATCGTGACCACCGACAAAACGCTGGTCGTGACCACAATTTGCCCGGCAAGTGACGCGTCTGCCCCCATGGCCTTGGCCATCGGAAAACTTGACACCGCGGTAGGTACGGCCGTCAGCGCCAGGGCTGTCGCGACGACCGTCTTGTCAAAGCCCAGCGCTTTCACCGTCAGCACGCTCAGCAAAGGCAGAAAAAACAGCTTGATCAGGGCAACCAGCGTCAGCTCCCTGCGATAGCTCACGGCGTCCGCAAGCTTCAGCCCTCCGCCCAGCATCACCAGGGCCACCGGCGTTACCAGCCCCGCGACGCTGTCGATCACGCCTTCCGCCATGGCGGGCAGGCGCAGCCCGCTCAGCTGGACGAGGATCCCCGCCACCGCCCCCGCGATGATGGGGTTGGTAAAAATACTCAGGATCAGCTTCCCCGGCTTCACCCTGTCCCCGCGCAGCGTCTCCAGGATGATCACGCTGATCACATTGGTCAGCGGGGTTAGGAAGGCAATGCTCAACGAAGCCAGGCCGGCCTTATCCGCGCCGTTGATGGCGACTACAACCGGCAGGGAGAACAGCAAAACGTTGATCCGAACGATGCCCTGCAGCATGCTGCCCAGAACAGGCTTCTCCTTAAAAAAGCGCGGCAGGATCAGCACCGCGCAGCCCGCCGCAAAGAGGATCAGGCCCGATATCACCGCAATAAAACCGGGGTTCAGCATCTCCCTCAGATCCGTCTTGTAGATGCTGTTGAAGACCGCAAAGGGAAAGCAAAACAGAAATACAATGCGGTTTATCTCGTTGAGCGTCGTATCGCTCAACAGCCTTCCCCGGCGCATCGCCGCCCCGCTCAACAGGTAAAACAGGATGGGGAACACCGCCGTAAAGGCCATCGAAAACTTCATGCCATCCCGCTCTCCCTTTTCATTATATTATACCTTAGGCGCGCGCAATCCCCAGGCTTCGGGCGGTTTGCGCCACCTGCTGCGCCACCGCGTCCGCCACCCTGGGGTCAAATACATCGGGGATAATGTACTCAGGCCCGATTTGCTTTTCATCGCACAGATCCGCAATGGCTTGGGCGGCGGCCAGCTTCATCTCCTCAGTGATATCGCTTGCCTGCACCATCAAAGCCCCTTTGAAGATGCCGGGGAAAACCAGCACATTGTTGATCTGGTTGGGGAAGTCGCTGCGCCCGGTTGCGATCACGGCGGCCCCGCCCTTCTTCGCTTCATCCGGCATTATTTCAGGCTCCGGGTTGGCCATCGCGAACACAATGGCCTTCTCCGCCATGGAGGCCACCATCTGCGCGTTGACAATGCCGGGCGCGGACACGCCGATAAACACATCCTTGCCCTTCATCAGCTCATCAAGCGTACCGCGCTGGCCTTTCTTGTTCGTTGCCTTTGCCATCTCGGCCTGCGCCGGGTTCATCCAGCTTTCCCCGACAGCCAAAGCGCCCTGCCGGTCCGCCAGCACCAGATCTCCCGGGTGCAGGCGCATAAGCAGTTTGGCGATCGAAATGCCCGCTGCCCCCGCGCCGTTGACAACAATGCTGATATCTTCCCACTTTTTCCCGACCACCTTAAGCGCGCTGATCAGCCCCGCCGCGACCACGACGGCCGTGCCGTGCTGATCATCATGAAAGACAGGGATGTCCAGCTCCTCCTTCAATCGCCGCTCAATCTCAAAGCAGCGGGGGGCGGCGATGTCCTCCAGGTTGATGCCGCCGAAGGTGGGGGCCAGATATTTCACGGTTTTGATGATCTCTTCTGTATCCTTGGTGTCAAGACAGATGGGAAAAGCATCCACCCCGCCAAAGCACTTGAACAGAGCGGCCTTGCCTTCCATCACCGGCATCGCTGCCTCAGGGCCGATATCCCCCAGCCCCAGCACGGCGGTTCCGTCGGTCACGACGGCCACGGTCCGCCCTTTGATGGTATAGGCATACGCCTCGCCCGGATCCTCATGGATCTTCCGGCACGGCTCCGCCACACCGGGTGTATAGGCAATGGACAATTCCTCCCGTGTGGTGATGGGCACCTTGGAGGCGATCTCAAGCTTGCCCCTGTTGTGCCGACACAGTTCCAGACTCAGTTCATTGTAATTCAAGGTTTTCCTCCTGTATCGTCCCTTGGTGTATCAGATCTGTCTTCTTCCATTATAGCCATGCGCATGCTGGTAAGCAATAAGCGGATTTCTGCAATTGTGCAGAATGCCCGCTTTATGGTAAGATACGCTTAATGAAAATAACGAGGTGAAACATGTACGCTATTGGAGTGGACGTTGGCGGCACAACCGTTAAACTGGGCTGTGTTCAGGACGGCACGAACATCATATACCGCGACAGGCGGCAATCGCCGCGCGATCCCATGCAGATGGCGCAGGCCATCCACAGCATGGTCTCCATCGCCCTCAAGCGTTTCCAGAACGCGGCCGTCGGCATCTCCTGCGCCGGCTCCATGGACAGCCAGGGCAACGTGACCGCCAGCCAGCTGGGCTGGGTCTCCGCGCCGCTTGGCGCGCTTTTGTATGAGCAGTTCAAACGCTCCCTCCCCATGGAAAATGACGCCATGTGCGCCCTGGCGGCGGAGCATATCTACGGCGCGCTCAAGGGCTGCCAGACGGGCATTTTGATCACCCTGGGCACGGGCATCGGCGGCGGCGTCGTCATCGGCGGCGTCCCCGCGCGCGGCTACATGGGCCTGCACGGCGAGATCGGCCACATGATCACCCATGCCGACGGCCGCCCCTGCAGCTGCGGCCAGCAGGGCTGCTGGGAAATGTACGCCGCCGCCAGCAAGCTGCGCGAGGCCTCCGGCGGAATGAGCGTGCGCGAGGTCATGGCCAACGTCCGCGTCGGCCGCCTGCTTGACATATGGGAAAACTATATCCACGAGGTCGTCATCGGCCTGTCCAGCCTGATGATGATCTTCGCGCCGGAAATCATCGCCATCGGCGGGGGGCTTTCCAACGCCGGCGACATTGTCATCGGCACCATCCGCGAGGAGATCGAAAAAACCAGCGCCTTCAACACCTTCAACCCCTTCACGCAGATCGTCTCCGCCACCTTCCAAAACGACGCGGGAATTCTGGGGGCCGCGGCGCTGGCCAGTATGGTGTAATAAAGGAACATCCATGGAGCTTCGCCCCATTCAAACAGAACAGGACGCCTTAGCCGTTCTGGCAATCTACCAATCCAACCCCGAATACTTCGCCTGGCTTGGTACGCCAAATCCAACGCTTGAAGACATTGAGCATGATAAAACCATCCGGCCGCCCGGAATGCTTCCTCATCAAAAGCTCTACCGCCTGATCAATGACGGCGAGGGGATGATCGATCTCATTCTTGACTATCCTCAGGAAAAAGCGGCTCACATTGGCCTGTTCATGGTACACGGCCGGCTGATCGGGCAGGGAAGAGGCAGAGAATGGATCAAATCGATTGAAACGATGCTGAAAGATCGGGGATATCGCAAGATCTTTCTGTCAGTTCTGGATGTCAATCAAAAGGCGCTGCAGTTCTGGGAAAGCTTGGGGTTTGTTCCATTGGAACACGTCACTACGACGGTCAATAATACGCAACACACAGCTGTCAGGATGGAAAAGAAATTGGTTCCGCCACATCGGGACCACCTCAAATGAAATATAGACAGCATTTTCGGTAGTTTTTGTTTTTTTCATAGACTCTCATGTTCAGACCCGTTCAATTCCAAAGATCCCGCCCTATCTGCCGCACAACGCTTTATCTCGCTCTGTCTCCCATTATATCAAAGCAGCAAAAGACGCGAACCCGAGGATCAAAGCATCACTCGTTTTCGCGTCTTTTCCGGCTGGGCTTCCCCGTCCTCATTCAGCATGCCGCATTCAGAATTCTGCATTCCTTCTCATGCCGGCAGCTTGATCCCCGCTTCCTTCGCGGTCTCCTCCAGCTTGTTGAGCGCTT
>CAZYKQ010000147.1:0-4429 GCA_964648235.1 uncultured Christensenella sp.
TATTTCCAAATTTTTGCTGATTTCCTGTTATTTTTTTCAAACATCATGTATAATCTTGACATCATAATCTATGAGGTGAGGCGTATGCAGTATTCGAGCCTGTTTACCAAACAAAAGCTGATGCGGACGGCGCTGTTATCATTGCTGCCGGTAGGGCTGGGCTCCATCTACTTCTTCGGCTGGCGTCATGTGGTGATGGCGCTGGTCGTTGCCCTGTTCGGTGCCGCCGCGGAATACCTGGTCATGCGGTCAATCAATAAGGAGAAGGCCAAGGTAAGCGAGGCGGTGTTTGTTACGGCGGCATTGTTTACGCTGACCTTGCCGCCTTTGACACCGATGTGGATTGCTGTGATCGGCATGCTGTTTGCGATTGTATTCGCGAAAACGGCCTTCGGCGGATTTGGCCGCAACGTTTTTAATCCTGCTTTAGCCGGACGTTGCTTTGTCTATGTCGCTTTCCCTACGCAGATGACGATGCAGTGGCCTTTGCCTTTGAGCGGCTTTCCCGGCGGCTTTGCGCAGTGGTCTGCCAGGACGGTTGCTGACACGGTGGCGTCGGTGACGCCGATCATTACGCTCAATGAGGGCGGAACTGCGGCGGCTGTGCCGGATTTGTTCATGGGCACCATCGCGGGCAGCCTGGGCGAAACCAGCGCGCTGTTGATCCTTCTGGGTGCTGCCTATCTGCTGTATAAAAAGGCGGCAAGCTGGCAGATGATGCTGTCCACCGTGCTGGGCGCGGGCGTACTGTCTTCTGCCCTCTATCTGACCGGTGTAAGCCAGGCCTCGCCCTGGTTCACGCTGCTGTCCGGCGGCCTGCTGTTTGGCGCGGTATACATGGCGACCGACCCGGTGACCGCCCCCAGGGACAAGCCTGTGCAATGGATCGCGGGCGGCCTGATGGGGTTGATCACGGTGGTGATCCGCAGCTTTTCGCTGTTCACGGAGGGGATGATGTTTGCCATCCTGATTGTCAACGCGCTGACCCCGCTGCTGGAGCTGCAATACAAGAAATATCAACAGGTAAAAAAGAGCAAAGGAAAGGAGGCCGCCGCATGAAAAGGGGACATATTTACACCCTGGGCTTTATGGTGGTGCTGACAGGCATTCTGGTGTTTGCGCTTGCCTTTGCCTATGAAGGCTTCAAGCCGCAGATCGCAAGCAACGAGCAGATCAAGGAGCGCCGGGCGGTGCTCGATTCCCTGGGACTGGACACAGGGCTTGATGACGCCGGGGTGAACGCCTCTTTTGAATCCCTGATCAAGCCCGGAGAGGTCAACGGCAACGAAGCCTATGTATATGAAGAAGCGACAGAGGTCAGGGGCTATGCCCTGCCCTTCACGGGCGCAGGCCTGTGGGGCAGCATCTCGGGCTATCTGGGCGTGAACGCCGACATGACGCAGACCACCGGCATTGTATTCACATCGCAAAACGAAACACCCGGCCTTGGCGGGAGAATCGACGAAGCACAGTACAAGGAGCAGTTCCGCGGGCTGCCCGTCACGGCTTCTGCTCCCCTTGCCTACGGCAATCACGGGGACTATGAGGTGGATGCCATCACGGGCGCGACGCAGACATCCAACGCTGTACTGAGGATGGTCAACCGCATGATGCAGGATGTCATTTTCAAGGGGGAGGCTGACTGATATGGCAGATAAAGCAGGAAAAATCATTAAAACGCAGCTGTTTACTGAAAACCAGGTGCTGCGCCAGGTGCTGGGCATTTGTTCCTCCCTGGCGGTTACCAACTCGATGAGCAACTCGCTTGTCATGGGTCTCGGCCTCAGCTTCGTGACCGCGCTGTCAAGCCTGACGCTGTCAGCCATGCGCGAGATCATCCCCCACCGGGTCAGGATGCTGGCGCAAACACTGGTGATCGCGGTGTATGTTATCCTGGTAGACCTGTTTCTGAAGGCCTATTTGCCGGATGTCTCAAAGACTCTGGGGCCCTATGTCGGCCTGATCATTACAAACTGCATCATCATGGGCCGTGCCGAAGCCTACGCGCAGCAAAATCCGCCCATCCCCGCCATGATCGACGGCTTCTTCGCGGGCCTGGGGTACACAGGTGTGCTGCTGATTGTCTCCTTCATCCGGGAGGTACTTGGTTTTGGTACGATCTTTGGCATGAACATCAACTTTATCGGCTTTGAGACCTGGACCATCATGATCATGCCGCCGGCCGCCTTCTTCATCATCGGGGGGCTGATCTGGTTCCTGGGCGCCAGGGCCGCGAAAAAATCCGCGCAGGCCGCGAAGTAAGGGGGGAATATCATGCCGCAAATCAGTCCTTTGGTTATTTTTCTTGCCTCAATCATTACCAGCAACATGGTGCTGTCAAACTTCCTGGGCATGTGCTCCTACCTGTCGGTATCAAGCGAGTATAAGACGGCCACAGGCCTTGGCATGGCGGTAACCATGGTGCTGACACTGACCACCATCATTAACTGGGCAGTGTATCACTATGTGATCGTGCCGCTCAATATCGAGTATTTGCAATACATCATCTTCATCATGGTGATCGCTGCGGTCGTGCAGATCCTCGAAATGATCATGGATCGCTATACGCCTGATCTGCACGCGAAGCTTGGTATCTTCCTGCCATTGATCACCGTCAACTGTGCCATCTTCGGTGTCACGCTGTTTGTGGTGATCCGCCACTACGGCTTCTGGCAGACGCTTTTGTACGGCATCGGTTCCGGCCTTGGCTGGTGGCTGGCGATCAATATGCTTGCCGCCATTCGGGAAAAGATCGCGAAGGCCAAGCTGCCCGCCGGTATGTCCGGGACAGCCATCAGCTTTATTATCACAGGCATTATGGCGATGGCCTTCATCGGCTTCTCCGGTATTTTCACCATTCAGTAAGGAGGCGGAGCAATGGATTTTTCAGTTATATTACGGACAGTGGGCAGCCTGGCGTTGATTTCTGCTGTGCTTAGCGCCATCATTTCCGTCTCTGAAAAGGTGTTTAACAACTATGGTACCTGCGAGTTGGACATCAACAACGGTGAAAAAAAGCTGTCCGTTGAGGGGGGACGCTCACTTTTAAGCACCCTGGCTTCAGAGAAGATCTATATTCCTTCCGCCTGCGGCGGCAAGGCTACCTGCGGTTTATGCAAGGTACAGGTGCTGGAGGGCGCGGGCCCTCTTCTGCCCACGGAAGAACCTTACATTTCGCTTGAGGAGCGGGCTAAACATTTCCGCCTCTCCTGCCAGATCAAGGTAAAAGGCAACATGAAGCTGGGCATCCCTCAGGAACTGTTTAACATCCGGGAGTTTGTGTGCGATGTGGAATCCATCACGGACATGACCTACGATATCAAGCGCCTGCGCATGAAACTGCCCCCGGGTCAGTCTGTCACGTTCAAAGCCGGACAGTTTATGCAGTTTTATTCAAAACCCTATGGAAAAATCAAGGAAGAGGCTTTCCGCGCCTATTCCATCTCCTCCAAATCATCGGAGCATGATTATATCGAGCTGCTTATCCGTCTGGTGCCGGGCGGCATCGTGACGGGCTATGTGCACAGCGCGCTTAAGGAGGGAGACCAGGTGCGTCTTTCCGGCCCCTACGGCGACTTCTACCTGCGCGGCAACTGCGAAGAACTGGTCATGATCGCGGGCGGTTCGGGCCTGGCCCCTATCCGCAGTCTGGTCTATGAAGTGATTGAAAAGGGCCTGCCCCATAAGATGCGCTTTTTCTTCGGCGCCAACACCCTGAAGGATCTCTACTACATGGAGGAGTTTGGGCAGATACAGAAAGACTATCCGCAGTTTACCTTCATCCCCTGCCTGGCTTTCCCGGCGCCTGAAGATAACTGGACAGGCGATACGGGCTTTGTCACGGTCGCGCTTGATAACCAGGTGGACACCGGCGAAGGGAAAGAAGCCTATCTTTGCGGCAGCCCCGGTATGCTGGATGCCTGCATCAAGGTGTTGAAATCCAAGGGATTTACAGACCAGACCATCTTCTACGACAAATTCTAAGGAGGGCGGCATGAAAGAAAACCCGATCGAATCCAAAGTGAGGCAGGATATGCCGGAAAGCTTCCTGGGTGATGATACGCGTCCGATTGGCCAGATTGTTGAAAGCGATGAAGCCGAGCTGAATGCCGCGGGCCTCACAGCACAGCAATTAGCTCAGGAAATGCGCCGACTGACGATGAAAGGGCTGGAAAGCCTGGGGGACGAGGTGCCGGTGGATGGCTTTCACGTGCGGGTGGAGGAATACATGGGCCGCATCGGCTGTCCTTTCAAGCACGCGGTGAGGGAAGCCAAGCGAAACACGACCAGCACCAATGCCCGGGGGAAGGTTATGACCTGGACAGACATGAGCATCCACCTGATCGAGACGCACGGCTTCTTCCAGGGAGAGGGATCGCCCTACAGGCTGGAACCCTTGGAGCTGGCGGAGTTTCTGGGGCTGCTGAAA
>CAZYKQ010000148.1:0-4414 GCA_964648235.1 uncultured Christensenella sp.
CATCGACAAACAGATCCATATCGAGAAGACAATGAATGGAAGCCGGGTGAGGATGCTGATTTAATTGAAAGCGCCTGCTTATACCTCCTCCCGGTTGAGTGAAAAGCTGTAAGGCTAAGGCGTCCTTTGGATTATTGCACAAAAAACCACAGAATGTTCAGTAAAAATGGAGAGGCTTTGTTCTGCCCTGAGCGATTTCCTTGTGAATTTAAGTAGTATATAATGGATCCATCGTATAAATATGCGCACACATTGTGTGCAAAAGGAGGAAGCTGTATGGCCAAAAAATCATCATCCAAGGCGAAACTGGTCAAGCTCATCTGCTGCGCGCTGATCCTGGTGCTCATCGGATCGTTCGGCGCAAGCCTCATCCAGTCTGACAGCGGCAAGGTCAAGGTCAGGAGCATAAACTTCATGACCGAAGACGGCATCAATCTTCATGCCCTTTTGTATGTGCCGGACTCCGCCACCAACGGAAATCCCGCGCCTGCCATTGTGGCCAGCCATGGTTACAACAACACGGCTGAAGTTCAGGGGATCAATGCTGTCGAGCTCTCCCGCAGGGGCTATGTCGTGATGTCCATTGACGTGTACTGGCATGGACTTTCCGGCGGAACCAGCGTCAATGTGGACAATGACAGCATCATACCCGACGGCGGCGGCTACGCGGCCCTGCAGTACATCGCTTCCCTTCCTTTTGTAGACAATGAGCGCCTGGGCATGGTCGGCCACTCCATGGGTTGCGCTGTCATTCAAAGCGCGGCCATGCGGGCCATCCAGGAAAAAACAGAAAACCCCGCCGTGGTTATTCCAAGCTCCCTGCTGCTCACGTCCAACGCCTATTCGGTCAATGCCGAGGGCAATCTGGCTTATGCCGATACACCTATAAACGTCGGTCTGATTTATGGACAATATGATGAGTGGGCCGAAAACATGTGGATCACCGTCAAAAAAGGTTCCCAGATCAATCAGACGCCCAAGGCTATCGCCGGCATGGGGTTTGAAGGGGCTCAGTTTGAAACCTATTATCGCTTCGGCGATAGCTCTCCCCTCAGCCGGGAGGAGGCGGTAACCGCGGCACAGGAGAAGGCGCTGCGCGTCATGTATTCGCCCTCTATCGACCATCCGCAGGTACATGCTTCCAAGCAGGCTGCCAACGATGTTATCGACTTTTTTGACCTTACCCTGAAGCAGGGAAAGGAAACCCTTCCCGCTTCAAGCCAGGTGTGGCAATGGAAGGAAGTGCTCACCTTTGTGGCGATGATCGGCTTCCTGATGTTTATCGTTCCCTTTACCCTTCTGTTGCTTGAAGTGCCTTACTTCAAGGCCATCGTGCGGCCGGAGCCCAAAGCGCCCACTGTCATCGACGGCAAGACAAACAAGGTCCGCTACTGGCTGATCTATATCCTCTGCCTGATCTCCGCCCCGCTGTTGTTCTATTGGGCGATCGGCTATCCCATTGACATCAAGACGATGGGCCGGGCTGTGCCTACCGTGCTGCCCGCCAACAGCTTCCTGCCGCTTCCTGCCATCAACGGTATGGTGGTCATCAATGTCATCGTCGGCCTTTTCCTGCTGGTTGTCTTTGCTCTTACCTACAAGCTTGTGATGAAGAAAAACGGCGTTACCGCCAACGATCTGGGCTACAAACTGCCCTTGCGGATGGTGCTTCGCGCCCTGTTGCTGTCGGTGATTTCGTTCCTGACCGCCTACATGTTGCTGGTGCTGGCAGAATATTTCTTCCTGGTGGACTTCCGCCTGTTTGTCTTCAGCTTCAAGACCCTGCCCAGCTATAAGTGGCCCATTTACCTGAGCTACCTGATCTTCTTCGGCTTCTTCTTCATGATCTCCAGCCTGACGCTCAACTCTTTCACCCGCATGCGGGATCGAAAGGAATGGCTGAATATTCTGCTGATGGTTCTGGCCAGCTGCGGAGGCTATCTGGTTCTCTTCCTGCTGGATTACGGCTCCCTGGTAATCACCGGCATCAAGATGTTTGAATATGTCCCCATGATGGCCGGAAACCTGACGACGGCGCTGGCAGGTCTCTTCGTCTGGAACATGATTTTCATCCTGCCCCTGGCTGCCGTTTCTGCCCGGATCCTCTTTAAAAAGACCGGATCTATCTGGCTGGGCGGCTTCCTCAACGCGATGGTGGTCACACTCTTCGCCATATCCAATACGGTCATCGCCGCCGGAACACTTTTATAAACATACGTCGGATCAACGGGAGGGCCTCCGCTTAAGCGGGAACCCTCCCGTTTGTGTCAGTTGCCTGTCCTGCTTTCAAACGAAAAAACAGAAGAATGTCATGCAAATCAGCGATGCACCGTGTTTTAAGGTTTTGAATCGGCATTAAACAGGTAAACCAGTCCTTCTTCAAATCCCTTCAGCCACAGCTGTACATCGTGCCCTCCGCCCGCGATGCGCAAACGGGCGGAATTGGCGGGAACGGTCTCCCCTTTTTTGAAATCCGCGTGAAACAGATTTCTGCGCTTCAGCGCAGTATAAAGCCTGACGGCCTGTACCTCCATGTTGTATTTCTCGGCATCGGGCGGCAAATCTTCTTTTTCGTTCAAATGGTTCCAGTCTTCATCGCCCGCGTAGATGAAAAAGCGAACGCGCCGCGGCTGCGCGATGTAATATTTCATCAGCGCAGGGTAGTTGAGGCTGTCCCAGCGCCCGCGATCGAAGCGCCCCTGCCCGTCTGAGAAAACGCCGCCTTGAAAGGCCCTGGAGGTCTCTGGCGGCTCCTTGTCCTGCAAGGCGGGGCTCAGAAGGATGCAGGCTTCAAACAGATCCGGATAACGCAGCCCGTAGCGACGTGTTGCAGGTCAATTACAAAAGCGCCTGACTGGCGCTTGATGTCGGGGTGTTTGCAAGTAGGGCGGCGAATTTCATTTGGGCCGTGGCCATTGTGGTATAAAGGCGCTCGATCTTAAACTCAAGCCAACTTGCTATGGTTTCGTGGCTGTAGCTTCGATCGTCAGGCAGTCCTGATTCAAACAGAGCGGCGTGTACGATCTCATGCCGGAGGGTGCTTTTCATAAAGGCTCTTTGATCGTCCATATCCATTTTGCTTTGATATTTACGCGCGTCTTTGATGATGATTTGCTTTACCGTCCAATCAGTGTAGCCGCTAACCTCCCCGAGGATGGGGTGTTGGTCGACGTCACTGAGTAAGACCGTCCATTCCTCACCAAAAATAATGAGTTTGAATTGATTCGCCATGCTTTCCTCCAATCAAAAAGCACCCGTGAAGGTGCTTGGGGTGCGGGTAGTTGGTTTGTTATTCCCCTACATACAGGATGTTCACCAGTTTTACGGCGATTTCTCCATTGGCGGATATAACGCCGTTATTATGTTCCTCAGCGGCCTGCACAGCTGACACTTCATAGTCCGCGCACATGGAGCCGATGTACTCACTCCATTCAGGGTAATCCTCGCGGTTCAGCAGTTCAGGGGGCGGTGGTTCGCCCTCGGGCCGCTCCTCAGGCGTGTTACTGGTTGCGATATACGGATATATCTTCTGTTTGAGAAACTCTATCTGCTTTTCGTTTAGTGCGCTCATTTTTACGGCCCTCCCTTCTTTTTGCTTCTTGGCTTATCTATGACTGTCACAGCGTTGCCCGTATCCGGGTTAACGGCGGTGTAGCAGTTTTCACCAAAGTACCGGATGCTGTGCCTACCCTGGCTGTCGGTAATCACATCTGAAACCTTATAGGGGCTTTGAAGCGACTGCATGATGTCAGACAGGCTGACCTTGCGCTCCAATATCCGATCAGTGATATGGTGTGCTACACCGGAAACCTTGACGCCGCTGGCGGTCTGTGTGCCAATCAGCGCAGCCTTTGTTTCTTGATGTTTATTATACCATTCCTTGGCGGTATAATCAACGTTTCCGGCTGCCAACTTATCATTCACTTTGACCGCGTACCGCAGATCATTATACCGCTCGGAATCGCTCTTGCGCATATTCCGGTAGCCGGAGAAGGTAGGCGCTTCATCAGGCATGATCTTCTTGATCTTTTCCCATTCCTTACGGTCTCGCAGCCTTTCCCGGTTGGCCCTCTGCGCCTTCTCGTACCTCAACCTTTCCGCTTCCCCGCGCGGGTCGTGGTTGAAGGGCTCAGCGGCGCGGGATAAGGCGGCCTGCTGTTCGGCCTCGGTCTTCTGATCCCAAATGAACGCATGTGCAGAATGGCCGCAATTCGGATGCACGGTCTTGTAAGTCGGCCAGCGGGGGAAGCCCTCGCTGATGTGGGGGAACCGCTGCCGGGGGTCGCCCTCCGGGAAGTCCACGCTGCGGTACACCCTGCCCTGCCGGGACGCGCACACCTTGCAGGTCGTGCTGTGGCTGGTCATCTTGTACAGGTGATGGCCCATCTCCTCAGCCTGGTTGAAAATGCCCGTC
>CAZYKQ010000149.1:0-4250 GCA_964648235.1 uncultured Christensenella sp.
TTTTAGGACCGGATCATTTACAAGGATATTCTCCATAATTGGGGGTTTAAGCCGAAACAAGTTCGTGGAAACACCAGCCGTAAGTATTCAGTGAAACCGCTTACGCCCATACTCGTACCCCTCATTGTTGATAGCTCAACAAGATAAAAAGTTTTGTTTAGACACTGGACACGGGATTTTTTTATTGCATAATTAGTGCATGAGCACTTCATCGGCATGTCTTCAAGAAAATCTGCCTTGCGCCGTCTTCTGTTCTTTTCCCGATTGCCAGATTGTCAGGCAAAAGGATAGCGTGATCGATCATCTCACCGCTGAAAACGAACGTCTGAAGGCTTTGCTTAACAAGCGCAACAGCACCATATTCGGACGCTCATCCGAAAAGCAGCCCGTACCCCAAACTGATCAACAAGCAGATGGTTGCGATTATACTGACAATCGTGCACCGAAGCGGGGCGCCAGATTCGGCCATAAAGGGCACGGACGCAAAATCCCCGACCTTCCCGAAGTGAAGGTGATTCACGAGATCCCTGACGAGGAGATGTATTGCCCTAACTGCGGGAAACCCCGGAATCTCACCGGCATTGAGGAAGTCTCCTACGAGATCGATTATGAAATAAGATTCGTGCGCAAGAAGCATATTCGCAAGAAGGCCATCAATACCTGCAACTGCTCCGGTCCGAGATCTGTCACTGCTCCTAAGCCGCCCCAGGTCATCCCCAAAGGGAAGTTCTCCAACGCCTTTCTGTCCCATATTCTGGTCATGAAATATCTGTTTCAGATCCCCCTGCACCGGATGATCATGATCATGCGGATGCAGGGACTCACCACCTCCCAGGGCACCCTGACAGGCATAATGAAGAAGCTGGAGACGCTCCTTCATCCCCTCTATCTCCTGCTGGCGGAGGTGAGCCGCAACGAGGAGCACTGGCACGTCGACGAGACCGGCTGGATGCACTTTGCCGAAGTGCCGGACAAGCAGGGTTGGCACTGGTGGTTGTGGGTATTCGTATCATCCCGGACGGTGTTCTTCATTCTGGATCCGTCCCGCTCCAGCAAGGTCCCCCTGAAGCATTTTGGAACAAATGCCAGGGGCATCATAAGCTGCGACCGGTTCTCCGCCTACGGCAAGCTGGTGGCTCTTATAGAAGGACTGACCAGGGCGCTGTGTTGGTCCCACTTTCGCCGTGATTTCGTTGACGCCGGAAAATCTCTCAACTGCCTGAAGCCCTGGGCGGATCTATGGGTGGCCAGGATCGCCGGAATCTACCGCTTGAACCATGAGCGTCTGGCCGTGTTGCATCAGCCCGAACTCTGCTCATCCGCCCAAGACGCTCTGGAGTGCGCCCTGGCATCTATGTTTCAGTTGATCCGCTCGGAACTTGAAGACCCCAACCTCAACTGGCAGCAGAAGAAAGTGCTTTCAAGCGCCGTGAAGCACTGGGACGGCCTGACGGTCTTTGCAGATAACCCGCTCGTGCCCATGGACAACAACCGTGCCGAGCGCTGTCTGAGGCCGGGCGCCCTGGGGCGCAAAAGCTACTACGGCACACACTCCGAGTGGAGCGGCAAGTTGTTGGCGTCATCAATGTCCATACTGCAAACAGCGGCTATGCATGATCTCAATGCGGAGGCGTACCTCAGGTACTACCTCGACGCTTGCGCCGCATCAGGCGGCCCCCCGCCGGATCTGGAGAACTTCCTGCCCTGGAATATCCCGGAGCAGATCATCAGGGAGTACGGCATGCAAAGCGGGAGGGATCAGCCTGTCTGAATCTGAATTCCCACTTTCCATCTGCGGCCGGTCGCTGAGTTATGACGACGTCAAGCTGATCCGACAGATTATCTTATCCGATTCCTCGGCCACCCGGGAGAGCATCTCCCGGTCAGTCTGCCGCGCCTGGTCCTGGTTTAAGCCGGATGGGGGTCTTAAAAACATGAGTTGCAAGGTGCTGCTGCTCCGGCTGCACCGCTTGGGCCTGATCACCCTGCCCAAGCCCAGAAACGGCAATGCCAACGGACGGAAGTCCTCCCGCCGGACAGAGCGGGGTGAGGCAGGGGAAGGGATCGCCGGGCCGCTGGGGGCACTGCTGCCCCTGGAACTGGAACGCGTCACAATCCAAAAGGACTCCTTTCTATGGAACGAATTTATCGACCGCTACCACTACCTCGGCTACGCTCCGCTGCCGGGCGCCCAGGTCCGGTATCTCATCAACTCTCCGGCCGGGTATCTCTGTGCTATCGGCTTTTCCGCCGCCGCCTGGAAGGTGGCGCCAAGGGACAAGTGGATCGGTTGGGGGCAAGAGCGCCGGGTGCAGAATCTTTACCTGGTGGTCAACAACTCCCGCTTTCTGATCCTGCCCTGGGTAAAGTGCAAGCACCTCGCCTCCAAGATCTTGTCGCTCTGTGCTAAAAGATTGCCGGAAGACTGGCAGGATGTCTACGGCTACCGGCCGGTGCTCATGGAGACCTTTGTCGAGCAGGATCGCTTTGCCGGTACCTGTTACCGGGCGGCCAACTGGATCTTGGTGGGTTCCACCAAGGGCCGGGGCAAGCTGGACCGTTTTAACGAATATAAGCTGCCGGTGAAGGACATCTACCTCTATCCTCTTGATAAGAACTTCCGCATGTTTCTGATTTAACTTGCCTTTCTTGTCCGGCGTATCCTTCCAGGGGGCGCCTTTATTTGTTATAGTGAAAGAAGTGGTGGCTGGCCGGCCGCCTGGAATTTACCGAATTGGAGAGATTGGCGTTGAAACTGACAAATGATGATGTGACGCTGTTCTATGATCTATTCTTCAAACTGATCGATTACACCAATGACAGATATCAGGTAGTACCCGGACTCAAGAAAGCGTTGGGTGCTGAGGACGTCAATCCGGGGGCCATCATGCCGGTCCGTGATAAGCTCTGGGAGAGCGATGTCATAGGCCGTATCGTTGCCGATAACCCGCTCGGCTTCGCCGGGCGCGAGCTGTCGCTGGTGGCTGGTTGGAGCAGAAGAGTCACCGGTGATTTTCTGATCTTAAAACACCTGAAAAAGCACACCGTTTTCATGGGCAACGGCAATCTCTACGGGGTAATAGGAATGGTCAGTCCCCTTGAGGAGATATTTCCTTCGTTTGTTTTACCATCGTATTCGAGAACGGTTCTGCTTCCCTTTGAGGGTAAGATCATCTACGACAGTTTGCTATACACCTACAGTATTACTTATGGCAGCGGCATGCGAAAAAGGTTTAACGCTGAGTACCGGGAACTGAAAAACAAAGCCGGCGTGATCACGACTCTGTAGGCCCCTCATTTTATGTGATTTACTGAAGCGTTAGCAGTGAAGCTGCCGGTTTACTGAATACTTACCGTAAACGTTTGTGGATACCACCAGTCGTCTTTACCACCATTCCATATTAAGTGTGAGGAAGGTTTGCCTGTAGCCATCCATTGATTATATGCATTAAGATAGGCTATATTATAAGAAGCAGAAAAATTGTTAGGATTTGAAGGACAATCTTGCCAGCCTTGTACTGTTACTTCATGATTATAATTTTGATAAGAAAATAAGAAGCGGTATACTAGACCCCCCGCATTCATATTTTTTTGCGAATATACCCATCTAGTTCCACTTGTCGCAGAATTGATTTCATAAACAATATCTTCTAACAAAATAACATCTCCGTAACGAACATCTTCCACTGGGTTCACAGCATCACAAACATTTACTATCCACTCGTTGTTAACCAACACTACGGGGTAGGTCATTATGTGCTCTTCACCATCCAGAACATAACTAACTTTAACATTGACCATGTCTTCGCCATACATCTCACTAGATAGTATGGTTGGTGGTTTTTCTGCAATCATTCCTGTTTTGTGTTGCATATCGATAGTATTTCTTAGCACATCTTCGCTCATCAGTTTGTTCATGGAAACTCTATTCAAAGTGTAATAATCTTTTTTTTGAATTGCTTCAAAAAAATCTAAAACACTTTGTTCGGCAGACTTTATTTCACTGGAATATTCCGATGAAGGTATCTGTTCAGTAGACTTTACTTCATTTGCATAAACCGATGTACTCAAAGACATTGCAAAAATCAGTGTAAGCAATAAGGATACTGCCTTTTTCATTTTTTCCATTAGATAATCCATCTCCTTATTTTGTATACTTTCGGAATTGCATAAAAGCTGTTCTTATTTTTGGGCCATCTGTCAGCAATTGTTTCCTCACGATATAAGAGTCCTTTTTTCTTTTTTTCTTT
>CAZYKQ010000150.1:0-4214 GCA_964648235.1 uncultured Christensenella sp.
GTGAAAAGGTCTTCAGGGCTGATCACATCGCTCAGGCGGCAAATAGGGGGATCACGTATGAAATTTTTGCATTTGGCCGATCTGCACATCGGGAAAAACGTTAACGGCTTTTCAATGCTGGAGGAGCAGCGTCACGCGTTCCGGCAGATCATCGCTTATATCGGGGAGCACAAGCCGGAAGCCATTGTCATCGCGGGCGATGTCTTTGACCGCAGCATCCCCGGCATCGAAGCCGTCAGCCTCTTTGACGACCTGCTGACTGACCTGGCCCGCCTGAAAGTGCCTGTCCTGTTAATCGCCGGCAACCACGATTCTCCTGAGCGGCTGGGCTTTGCCAGCCGCCTGCTGTCGGAGAAGCACCTGTACATCTGCGGGACGTTCAGCGGGCAGATGGAAAGCGTTTCTTTCACCGATGCCTATGGGCCGCTTACCTTCTGGCTTCTCCCCTTTGTCAAACCTGCCTCCCTGAGGGGGCTGTATGAGGACAGGGAGATCGACAGCTACGATGATGCCATCAGGGCCGTCCTGGAGCACACGGACATCGACTGGTCAGGGCGCAATGTTCTGATCACCCACCAGTTTTATACGCGCGCGGGTGTGGAGGCCATCCGGTCGGAATCGGAATTGAGCCCGGTCGGCGGACTGGACGCCGTAAGCGCGGACCTGATCCGGGATTTTGACTACGCGGCCATCGGCCACCTGCACGGCGCGCAGACTGTCGGCCTGCCCCACCTGCGCTATGCCGGTTCTCCGGTCAAATACTCCTTTTCCGAATGGCGGCAGGAGAAATCCGTCTCCCTGGTGGAGATGAAGGAAAAAGGCCGGCTGAGTGTCAGGGCGCTGCCCCTCGTCCCCCTGCATGATATGCGGGAGATCCGGGGGCCGCTTGACACCTTGATCAGCCCGGAGCTTGTCTCCCTGGCCGATCCCGGCGACTATCTGCGCGTCATTTTGACGGATGAACAGTTTATTTCCGATCCCATGGGCAAGCTGAAGACCGTCTATCCCAACGTCATGAGCCTGACTTTTGATAACGCGCGCACCCGCGCGGAGGCCCTTGATATTTCCTATAACCATGAGGAAGACAGGAGGCTGTCCCCCTATGAGCTGTTCAGCGACTTTTTCCTTAAAACGCAGGGATCCGTGATGAGCGATGAACAGTTGCAGATGGTCAGGGAGATGCTGGAAGGAGTGAGCATAGCATGAAACCGCTGATGCTGGAACTAAGCGCTTTCGGATCCTATGCCGATACCCAGACCATTGATTTTAGTGCCTTGGGCGCGGGCGGCCTGTACCTGATCAGCGGTGAAACAGGCTCGGGCAAGACCACCATTTTTGACGCCATTTCTTTCGCCCTCTATGGCCGGGCCAGCGGCTCCGGGCGGGACGCCTACCAGGCGCTTCGCTCCGACTTTGCGCAGGACAGGGCAAAGACCTATGTGACACTTGACTTTCTGTCAGGCGGCAAGCGCTACAGCGTGACGCGGTCCATCAAAAAAACGGGGCAGGAAGTAGACCTTCTGTTGCCTGACGGCAGCAGCATGAACCGGCGCAGGGACGCGGACGCAAAAATCATAGAGATCATCGGCCTGGATCAGGAACAGTTTGCCCAGATCGTCATGATCGCGCAAAATGATTTTCTCCGCTTCCTCAACAGCGGCACGGAAGAGCGGCTGAAGATCCTTCGGCGCATCTTCAATACCGGCATAATGCGGAATTTTCAGGAGAACCTGAAGCGTTGCGTATCAGAAAAACAACAGGAACTCAATATCATCCTGCATGATTTTGCGCGCTATGATGTGGATATCCACAGAAGGCAGGAACAGTTTGATCTGTGGAAAGCCCAGATTGAGTCAGACCGGATTGAATGCGAAAAGTTGAACCTCAGCATGGAAGCGCTGGATCAAACAAGACAATCCCTTTCGGCGGAGCTGGTCAAGGCGGAGGAAAGCAGCCGCAAGTTCAGCCAGTTGGAGCAGGTGAAGGCGCAGCAGGCCGCGCACCTGGCCGCGTACAGCGACATGGAAAAGTTAAAGAAGTACAGGCAGGCCGGCGAAACCGCGCTTCGCAAAGTTAAGCCCGCGGCTGACATGAAAAGCAAGGCGGCCCAGGACCGTGAGCAGGCCGGAATCTTTTTGGAGCAGGCGGGGCAGGCGCTGGAAAAAGCCCGGGAGGAGCTGAGGCAGTCAAAGGCCTTTGTGGAAGGGCTTCCTTCGCTGGAACAAAAACAGGATTTATGCAAGGCTTTGCACAAATCCTGGGAAGAAGCGGCTGCCCGGCTGGAAAAGCTTATCGGGCTTCAGAAGGAAAGGGATGCCATTGCCGGCCGGCAGGCAAGCCTTGCCCAACGGCGAGATCAATTGCGGATCATCCTGCGGACCTTGAGCGAACTTCCCGACCTCGATCAAAAGCAGGAGCAGCTCGCGGCGATGACCGCCTCTTTGAATACGCAGGACGAGATGCATAAGCGATTGAGCGCCCTCATGGAGCGCTCGCTTGTGATCGACAAAAATGCAGAAGAGATGAAGACGGCCCAGGAAGCCTTTGAAAAACTGGACACGGCCTTCCGGCATGCGGACCAGAATTTCAGGGAGACGGAGAGCCTTTTTCTGCGCAGCCAGGCGGGCATCATGGCCAAATCGCTGGTGAAGGGTGCCCCTTGCCCTGTCTGCGGCGCCAGAGAGCATCCGGCGCCCGCAATGCTGCTGGACAGCGGCCTGACGGAGGACCGTGTCAAAAAATTGAAGGATCAACGAAACAAGCTTCAGCAGGACAGGGAAACCGCAAGCGCTGTCTGCACCGGGTTAGTTTCAGGTCAAGCCGTGATGGTGCGCGACTTTCAGGAAGGCCTGGCGGCCCTTTTGCCGGAGGCAGATCCCGGCCAGGCAGGAAGATTGCTGGCGGAAAAGCTTGAAGGGCTCAACGAAAGCATCGATCAGCTGAAAAAAGACAAGGCCGCCGAAGAAGACCGGATTGTAACCATCCGGCAGGAAAAAGAAGCGGCCGGGCAGGCCAGGGATCAAGCGCAGTCGGACCTCATCAGGCAGGAGGGCGAAATCAATACCCTGACAGAGCGCTTCATACACGATGTATCGGCCTTTTCACCCTGTGATTGGGAGGCATCCGATGCCCTGCTGGCGGGCCTTGTCTCCCAGGCAGGCCAAAGCGAAGGGCTGTTGCAAGCGCAAAAGGGCGAGGAAGACAAGGCCCTGGTCAGCCTGAAGGAGCAATGGCAGGCGGGAAACGATCGCAAGGAAACGGCGGAAAAAGCGCTCAGCGCCTGCGAAAGCCTTGTCCGGGAAAGACAGACCAATGAGCAGCGCCTGGCCCTAAGCGCGCAAGAAGCCCGGCAGGCCTTTGACGCGGCCCTCAAAGCGTCTTTCTTTGAAACGGAGGAGGCCTACCTGAAGGCCCTGGTAAGCGAGGAGGATCTGTCCCGCGCCGCCAAGCGCATAGGGGATTACGAGCTGGACGGTGACAGGATCAAGCGCGATTTGGAACGCCTCCACGCGGAAACCCAGGGCCTGGAACAGCCGGATCTTCCTGCCCTGCAAATGCGGGTTGAGGCGGAAAAGCAGCAGTCGCTTGCGCTCAGCGCAAGAAAGGAGGAGGTCAAGGGGCGTTTGGATAAAACAGAGAGCATGTACGAAGAGTTGAAGCAAAGCGCGCTGCGTTTTGAGAAGGCCGAAAAAGCCTATGCCGCGGTCAGGCAGTTGTCTGACGCGGCCAACGGAAAGCTGGATTTTGAAACCTATGCCCAGATGGCTTATTTTGAACGCATTCTGACCGCGGCCAATCAGCGCCTCCATACCATGAGCCAGGGCCGTTATCTCCTGCTGCACAAAAAGGAGGCGGGCGACGGGCGCAGACGCTCGGGGCTTGAGATTGAAGTGATGGATCACTATACAGGCAAGGCCAGAGGGGCCGGCAGCCTGTCGGGGGGCGAATCCTTCATGGCCTCCCTGGCGCTGGCCCTTGGCCTGTCCGATGTTGTACAACACAACGCGGGCGGCATCCGCCTGGATGCCATGTTTATTGACGAAGGCTTCGGATCGCTGGACGCGGAGGTGCTGGAGCTGGCGATCCGCACGCTGTCTGACATGGCGGGCACGGGGCGGACCATCGGCATCATCTCCCACGTGTCAGAGCTGCGCGAACGCATCGACAAACAGATCCATATCGAGAAGACAATGAATGGAAGCCGGGTGAGGATG
>CAZYKQ010000151.1:0-4209 GCA_964648235.1 uncultured Christensenella sp.
ATAAACCGTCAGAATGAATGCAAAGCGAAACCTTCTGCCTGTGAGCCGGACAGAAGGTTTCGTTTTGATTTATATAGATATACACGATCCTGATGTTGAAATTCCATGCGTCCAAAGCGGCGGATCCATCCGAATCGGTATCAGATCAGACAATAAACCCGACGCCAACTACCCCCGGCCCGGTATGCGTGCCGATGACCGCGCCCAGATCGCTTTGGTGGATCTCCGTATTTCCCAGTATGGGTTTGAAGGCGTTAATGACGCTTTGCATTTGGTCGTAGGCATCGGAATTGCCAAAGGATACACCAAAGCTAAGGTCAGGCTTGGCCGCCTGGAAGTGCTCAAGCAAGGTTCTGATGATGTTTTTTTCGCCGCGGATACGGGCGATGGCATTCACCTTGCCATGCTTGACCTCTACCATGGGCTTGATGCCAAGAAGCGTGCCGATAAACGCGGCGGAGCCGGAGAGGCGGCCGCCCATTTTTAAGTATTTGAGCGAATCAACCACCGCGTAAATGCGCACGCGGGGAGCCAGAAGATTGAGCTCGTCGGCGATTTCGCGGGCCGTTTTGCCCTCACCGCGCAGCTTGATGGCCCGCTTGATCAGCAGCGCTGTGCCAAAAGAGCCGGAGTTTGAATCGATCACATGAATTTTGCCGGCATCCACTGCCTGGGCCGCCGTGACAGCGGAGGCGTAGGTGGCGCTGAGAAGGGAAGAGATGGTGATGACAATGGCTTCATCGCCTGATTCCACGATCGGGCGGAAGGCATCCTCAAACTCTCCCGGGGGTACCTGGGAGGTGGTGGGAAGTTCCTTGGCCTCGCGCAGCTTGTCATAAAAATTCTTGCTGTCCAGATCAATGCTGTCGACGAAACTATCGCTGCCAAAGTGGATGGTGAGGGGCAGCATGACGATGCCATGTTCGCTGCGAAATTCCGGGGTCAGGTCGCTGGTGCTGTCAGTGACGATACGGATCATAAGCTTTGTTTCCTTTCTATTCTGATGAATTCTGATATATTCTTTAAGGCGCGGAGCAGGACCTGCATTTCTTCTTCGTCAAGGGCGCCGGCGACGCCCTCTACCAGCCGGTTGTGGATGCGGCGGTGATCTCCTTCCGCTTTTCGGCCCAGATCGGTCGCGCTGACGCGGATGCGGCGGCGATCCTTTGGATCGGGGCTGCGCAGAAGGTACCCCTTTTTTTCAAGCACATTGATGGCCGTGGTCAACGTGCCCGGCGTGATGCCCAGCAGCTGGGCGATGCCGCGCGCGCTGTTGCCGCCGCTTCCTTCAAGCTGACAGGCCGCCTCGATGACGTGCATCTCGGAAATGGACAAATCTGTATAGCCAAGCGCTTTGAGATCCCGCGACTCGACGCGAAGGATGCTGTGAAACACATCCACCAGAAAGGCGTTCAGCTCGTCATGCGTGTTGATGGATCCAATCTCCCTTTCTCAAAGCTTTGAACATCAAATAGTTTGAATGTCTAAGAGATTATATCCAATAATTTGTCACTGTCAATGAAATGCGGAATTATTTTCATTCTATTATGATCCGCTTTCCGTACTTTTTACCGGATGCATGCTGTGATATACTGAATCCAGAAAAAGGACGGAGGGCAAGCCTTTGGCAAGACAACTGTGGGTGAGGCTGATTAAAAAAACGAAGATCATGAAAGACAGCGTAGTGGATTTTCCCTCGGAGGATTGGCGGCCCGCTTTGGAAGCCGCCTGCCGGGAGCTGGACCTGTCGCTGCCCATTACCCTGCCCAGCCATGAGCGGGATTGGGCAGATTATGGACGAACGCGTTTTTTAGCCGAGCATTTCATGGAGTCTGTGCCCTTTGACCGCATGGAGATCGAATCCTTTGATCCTGACGACAAGGATACCCGACGCCGGTCGGAGGACCCTCGAAACGGGTGAGTCAATACTTGCTTCATTACATTCACTGGGAATAGAGAAAAAGGCATCCGCGCGGGTACAATGCGCATAGAGGGAGAGCTTTCGAAAGCTGAGGCTGATTGCCTTTGCGCAGATTGCGTTGATCCCCGAGAAAAAAGAAGCGGCTGCGATACGCGGCGCAAGCGGGAGGGTCACCATGGCGACACAGCGTGAATTGGATGCTCAGATCAAAGCGATCGACGCAAAGCTTCAGGAAGCTGATGCGAAGGCTGATAAGTATAAGGGGTATATCCAGAAGATCAACGAGGATAAGAAGTCTTTGAACGCGCAGCGGCGCAAGCTGGAGGCGGAAAAGAAAAAGCTGGCAGAGAGCAAGGCAAAACCCGCCGCGGCGAAGCCGGCGGCCGGGACGTCGACAAAAACAAGCGCTTCCAAGACGGCGACCAAGGCTTCTTCCGCCAAGACCACGGTGTCCAAAACAGCAACGAAGACAGCGGCGGCCGCAAAAAGCGCCGCCAAGACCGTGACTGCGGCGGCAAAGAAAGCGGCGACCGGCCCTGCTGAGAAAAAAACAGCCGCAAGCAAAACAACAGCCGCCAAGAAACCGGCCGCAAAAACGACTGCTGCCGCCTCAAAAGCTACGGTAAAAAAGACATCAAAAACTGAACCCTCTTTGCTGGAAGGCGTAATGGATGAGGTCAAGAAGCTGGGCATTGATCCAAACGACTTGATCGGCTCCCTGCTGGGCGGGAAAAAATAAGGATGACGCGTTGAGGGCGGAGCGCCGAGTGGCCGCGCTTGTGTGCGGTACTGCTGTGCAGCGCAGCGTGCCGCGCCCGGTACTTTTCTCTTTGAAGGAGGCTTTATGATTTGGTGGATCCTGCTTCTCCTGGCGGCGCTGGGCTATATCGGCTTGTTGATTTACAATACCATCCGCTTCGTCCCGCAAAAAGAGGAGCGCAGGCGGTCATCGCGCGCGCGCGCCGTTATGGACATGCCCATCGGGATCAAACTGAGTGAGCTGGTGCAGATTCCGACCGTATCTTTTATGGACGGAGAAGGAGAAGATCAAGCCCCCTTTGTTGAATTTCAGGAGAAGCTGCATGCCCTTTTTCCTGGTGTGGCACGGCACTGCGAGCGGATGATTGTAGGGGACAAGGGCATCATTTACCGCTGGCCGGGCCAGGAAGGCGAGCGGCCAAGCGTGCTGATGAGCCATTATGATGTTGTCCCTGCGCCGGATGACAAGTGGATCCATCCGCCTTTTTCGGGCGCTATTCTGGAGGGTTATGTCTGGGGCCGGGGGACCATCGACACCAAATGCACGCTGGTTGCGGCGATGGAAGCGGCCGAGCAGCTGATTTCCATCGGCCATGTGCCGCAAAACGACCTCTATTTTTGCTTTTCGGGCGATGAGGAAGTGGCGGGGCCGACAGCGCCTGCCATTCTGGAAGCCTTGCAGGCGGCCGGGGTGACGCCCTGGTTTGTGCTGGATGAGGGCGGGGGCATCGTGACCGACGCGCTGCCCGGCGTGGATAAGCCCTGCGCGCAGATCGGCGCCTGTGAAAAGGGACAGGCAGAACTGATCTTTACGGCGGAAGCCCTGCCCGGCCATGCCTCCCGGCCGCCGCGCCATACATCCCTGGGGCAGGTGGCCCGCGCCATCCGCCGGGTGGAGAAGACGCCCTGGCCGCTGCGCTATACGCCTGTTGCCAAGAGATTTATCGATACCATGGGACGCCATGCCAGGCTGCCCTGGCGCTTTATCTACGCCAATCTGATTCCCCTGAAGCCTTTCATCAGCCTGTTCCTTGGCTTGCGCGGCGGGGAACTGAACGCTCAGCTGCGTACCACGGCGGCATTTACCCTGGCAAAGGCTTCATCGGCAACCAATGTACTGCCTCAGCGGGCGCAGGCCAGTGCCAATACGCGCATGCTGCCGGGCGAGAATAGCAAGTCTGCCAGGCGAAGGGCGCAGCGCCTGGTCAAAGGGTTGGGCGTCAAGGTGGATACCCGCGTGTTCAGTGAGCCCAGCGCCATCAGCAACACGCAGGACACCGCCTGGCAGATGCTGTGTGAGGCGGTAGAGGATGTATGGCCTGAGGCTGTCCCCGTGCCCTTCATGTACATGGCGTGCACGGACGCGCGCCACTACAGCCGTATATGTGAGCATGTATACCGCTTCAGCGCGCTGGCCTGGACCAAGGAGGAGCGCGCGCTGATGCACAGTTTCAATGAGCGTATCAGCTTGAAAGCCTTGGGGAAGATGCAGGCTTTTTATCAGGCGCTGATTATGAGATTATAAGGAG
>CAZYKQ010000152.1:0-4142 GCA_964648235.1 uncultured Christensenella sp.
CCGTCGCCGTCACCGACGCGCAGGATATCGCCGGCGCCTACGAAGCCATCGCGCTGATCGGCGCTTTGGTCGGCAAGGCCGATGAAGCCGCCGCCCTGACAGAGCAGATGCAGGCCCGCTTTGAGGCCGTCCGCGAGAAGGCCGCCGCGCAGGAATCGGCCGGCAGCGTCTACTTTGAGGTCAGTCCCCTGGAATGGGGCCTGTGGACAACCGGCCAGGGCACTTTCATGCAGGAAATGGCGGAGCTTGTCAACATGAAAAACGCCTTTGAGGATGTGAGCGGCTGGGTCGAAGTATCGCAGGAGCAGGTGCTGGAGCGCGACCCGGATTATATCGTCACCCTCAGCATGTACTGGGGCGAAGGCCCCACCCCGGTGGATGAGATCATGGGCCGCCAGGGCTGGGATGCCCTGAAGGCCGTGCAAAACAGCCAGGTCCTCCAGATGGACAGCGATCAGATCACCCGCCCCGGCCCGCGCCTGGCGGACGCGGCGGAGATGCTCTACGAGCTGGTGTACAACGACGCGGCAGAGGAAATTCCCGCCGCGTAAGACATACCTCCCCTTCCGTGTATTCCGTGGTTTCCGTGGTTCGTCCCCACTTTGGATTAGGTTCGTATACCCTGACAAAGAGAAAGACCAACGGAATACACGGAAAGCACGGAATGGGATATTATTTTTTCAGGAGTCGCATGAACCAATCCTCCTCCTTACGGCAAGAGGGCTTCAGCCCCATACAATACCTGTTTTTCTCGCTGGCAACGCTTGTGACGCTTGTCGTCTGCGTATCGGCCGGCAGCGTTGCCGTGCCCGTCCGCACGGTGTTCCGGGCCGTTTCAAGCGGCCTATTTGGCACCGAGCCGGCGGGGGGCATGACGCAATCCATCATCATGACCATCCGCCTGCCGCGCGTGCTGTCGGCGGCGCTGGTGGGCGCTTCGCTGTCCCTGTGCGGCGCCGCGATGCAGGGCCTGTTGCGAAACCCCCTGGCTGAAGGCTCCACGATGGGCGTGGCCTCCGGGGCATCGCTTGGGGCGGTGCTGTCCATCGCCTTTGGCATCACGGTGCCGGGCTTCAGCCGCATGGGCCCCGTGGCGATGGCGATGCTGTTTGCCTTTTTATCCCTGACGATGGTGCTTGCCCTGGCCTGGCGGCTGGACGCCAGTTTCTCCACCAACACGCTGCTGTTGATCGGCGTCATTTTCTCGATGTTTGTCGGGGCCTTCATCAGCCTGGTCATCACCTTCTCCGGCTCCAAGCTTCGCAGCGTGACCTTCTGGACGATGGGCAGCCTGGCCGACGCGCGCTATGAGGATGTATTGATCCTGCTTGCCGCGCTGATTCCCTGCGCCGCCACGCTGCTGTTGAGCGCGCCCGAGCTGAACGCCTTCGCGGTCGGTGAGGATAATGCCCGCAGCATCGGCGTCAACGTGCGCGCCGTTACCCTGCGCGTCATGATCGCCGTATCCGTGCTGATCGGCGTCAGCGTATCGCTCAGCGGCAGCATCGGCTTTGTGGGCCTGGTGACGCCGCACATGGCGCGGCTGATCGTCGGGCCCAACCACAAGAAGCTTTTGCCGGCCGTGCTGTTTTCAGGCGCCATCTTTTTGATGCTGACCGACCTGGTCGCCCGCACGGCGCTGAACCCCCTGGAACTGCCCCTTGGGGTCGTTACCTCCCTGATCGGCGCCGTCGTTTTCCTGGTCCTCTTTTCCAGGTCAAGGAGGGGCGCATGATGCTTCGCGTGGACAAGCTGTCCGTCACCATCGGGGCAAAGCCCATTGTGTACCCGCTCAGCTTTGAGCTGCGCGAGGGCGAGTGGCTGATGCTGGCCGGGCCAAACGGCGCCGGCAAGACCACGCTGCTGCGCGCCCTGGCGCAATCCCTTGATTATACGGGTCATGTCTATTTTGAGGGGGAGGATATCGCGCGCATGAAGGCCCGAACCCGCGCGCGCGCCCTGGCCACCCTCAGCCAGCGCCAGGAGGTGGGCTATGCCTTCACCGCCGAGGAGGTCATCCGCCTGGGCCGCTACGCCAGAAGAAGCTTCCTCAGCGGGGCGGACGCGGCGGGCGAGCCGGCCATCCGCGAGGCCGTGGCCCTGTGCGGCGTTGAAAACCTGCTGCGCCAAAGCGTGCTGACGCTGTCGGGCGGCGAGTTGCAAAGGGTTTTCCTGGCCCAGGTATTCGCGCAGGACCCCAAGCTGCTTTTGCTTGATGAGCCGGCCAACCACCTGGATCTCAAATACATGGCGCAGGTGTTCGACCTGATCGGCCGTTGGGTCAGACAGCCCGGCCGCGCCGTCATCAGCGTGGTGCACGACCTGAGCCTCACCCGCCTGTATGGCTCAAGCGCCGCGCTGCTGCACGAGGGCCGCCTGCTTAAAAAAGGCCGGGTGGATGAAGCGCTCTCCCCCGCATTGCTGCAAACCGCTTACGGCATGGACGTGCAGCAGTACATGCTGAAGCTGCTGAAAGCGTGGGAAACCTAAAGAGCCGCCAAAAAGCCATGTCCCGACAGCCTCGCGGCCATCGGGATATTTTGATATCGAGGAAGACGATATCGCCTATTGATTCTCCAGCGCCATCAGCCTGACCACGTTGTCCAGCTGGGAGATGAGCCGCTCGCGGGGCAGCGAACCGTCCAGATACTGCGCCATCAGCTTATCCGCTTGCTGAGAAAAGCCGGCCGATTCGTAGGGGGAGCTGCCGCAAACGTACAGCCAGGGGGCCAGGCGGGTGTTGTACAGCGCAATCTCCTCCTGGCTGATGGTGTAGCGGGCGTTCTCCAGGCGGCTTTCCATGTCCTTTAATACCATCTTCTCGTTTTTAAGCCGGATCTCATCCTGCCCGCTCAAGGTATCCTTGCTTTGGATCTTGAGGATCTCCGCCTCCGTTTGCTGAATAATGCGGGTTAAATCCGCGGACAGTGTCTTGAATTCAGGGTTTTCCAGGGGGCTTCTGTCGCTGCCGATCATCCTGGCCAGCACGGGAGCCGGGTGACCGGCAAACAGTTCCACCAGCTCCCGGGCATCCCGCGCGTTTTCCCCAAAGGGGTTCAGGTGCGCCGCGAACAGTTCCACCGGCTGCACCGTCGCGCTCTGCCTGTCCAGGGGAAGCGGTGTCATCAGCTTCATCCGCCGAAAGCTGAAGGGCTCTCCGTTCGTCACATAGATCAGGCACTGCCCCCATTGCGGATCTTCGGACATGTAGTCGTCGCCCTGATCCTCCGCCCTTTGGGTAAAAGGATCGATCGCGTCCAGGAGGCTGCGGAACAGCGGCGTATCATACACCACCTTCCCCTCCGCCTTCAGCGAGGTATACAGATAGGACTTCATCATCAAAGAAGCGGTAAAGTTCCTCTGTCTCAGCTCAAACCCGCCGATGGTGGCAAAAAAGGCATGGTATTGCGGGAAATCCTGCCCGTAGCGCTCGGGCCACTCCCGCGCAAAACTTAACAGCTCTATAAAGTTTGTGGGCAGTTCCTCCTGCGTAAGGCCGATCTCCTCCATGATCTCGGGGTTCAGCTGATAATAGTAGGATAGATCGGCGCGCAGCGGGATCATGGCCACCTGGTCACCCTGCATGATAAAATCACGTATGGCCGGGTAGAGCGACCGCGCGAAGTCCTCCGCCCCATCTATGGGCAGGTAGTATTCCTTTTTCATGATCGCCTGAAGGCTGTAATCCTTCGCGTCCGTGTGGAAAATATCCGGGCTGCTCAAACGGCCGACCAGATGGTTTTGCAGATAATCCTCTGTTTCCGACCAGTCGCCCGCGACCTGCTGCGCCTTCACGGATGCCTTTGGGTAAAGCTCCTTATACCTGAGGTAGCCCTCCTGCTGCTCATAGGATGCTAAAAAGGGGGCCTCCTGATAGCGGATCACCGGGGCCGCCAGGGCCTTCCCGGGCAGGATGCCTGTCAGCAGCATAACCGTCACAGCCAGGGCCGCCCGCTTCCGCGCGTTGTTTATCCTGTTCATGTCTTCCTCCCGTTTTGTTCGGGCCTGTCCGCCCTGCGGATAAGCCCGCATCTTTTATAGAACGCGGCCACGGGACAAATCCCTGCATCCGATGAAAAATGGTATAGCCAATTGCCTGCCTTGTCAATTCTCTGGCTAAAACGTCCCAAAACTGCTATACT
>CAZYKQ010000153.1:0-4137 GCA_964648235.1 uncultured Christensenella sp.
ACGGCATCTGACAATAAGAAAGTGCTGATTTACTCCAGCGCGGAAGAATACCGCATTGAATACATGCAAAAGCGACTGAATGAACAGTTTCCCGACCATGATATCGTGATTGAATACATGTCAACAGGCAACCTCGCGGCCAAGCTGAAGGCCGAAAGCACAAAAACACAGGCTGACATTATTCAGGAGCTGGAATATGGATACCTGGATCAACTGAAAGACAACTTCGCTGTGTTGAGTGACTATGACCCCTCTATCTTTGTGGATGATATGCGCGATTCGGACAACAAATACCTGCCCGAATACCGCAACGGAGGCTGCATCACCATCAACACGGAGGTTCTGCAAAAGAAGGGATTGCCTGAGCCCACCGGCTATCAGGATCTTTTAAGGCCCGAGTACAAGGGTTTGATCTCTATGCCCAGCCCAAAATCTTCCGGCACGGGTTACATGTTCCTCAAAAATCTGGTGAATGTATGGGGTGAGGAAGAGGCCTTCCAATACTTTGACGCGCTGAGCGCGAACATATTGCAGTTTACTTCCTCGGGATCCGGCCCGGTGAACGCTCTTGTGCAGGGCGAAGCGGCAATCGGCCTTGCGATGATTGGTCAGTCCGTGACTGAGATCAACAAGGGTGCCCCGCTGAAAATTCTCTTCTTTGAAGAAGGTGCTCCCTGCGCCTTCTATGGCATGACCATCCTCAAGGGCAAGGAAAACCGTCCGGCTGTTAAGGATGTGTTCAATTTTTTCTATACCACGCTGAACCGTGAGGATAAGCAGTTGTTCTACCCTGAAAAAGTCTACAAGGATACCGACTATATCCGCCTTATCGAGAATTACCCCACGGACATTCCCTACGGCGACATGAGCAATAATACCCCTGAAGAAAAAACCCGTTTGCTGGAAAAGTGGGCGCATTGATGGCAGACAAATTAATTGCGGAAGGTATTTCCAAGCGCTTCGGCGCCAATGAAGTGCTTGACAACCTGAGTTTCACCCTCAAGGACGGAGAATTTCTCTCTGTCCTTGGCCCGTCCGGATGCGGCAAGACTACCCTGATACGCATCCTGATCGGCCTAACCCCGGCGGAGGAAGGCCGCATCATCAAGTCTGGACAGGACATCACCAACCTTCCCCCTGCCCAGCGCGGCATCGGGATGGTGTTTCAAAATTACGCTCTGTTTGAAAATATGACCGTTTTTGACAATGTAGCCTACGCGCTCAGGCAGAACAGAAGCAGACGGCACGAGGCAGATAAGACCGCCGCCCGCCTGATTGAACAAATGGGTTTATCCGAGCATCGCCATAAGCGGCCGCAGAAGCTGTCAGGAGGTCAGCAGCAGCGTGTAGCCATCGCGCGCACCCTGGCCATGAACCCGGACATCATTTTATTTGACGAGCCCATGTCCGCCCTGGATGTCGATACCCGCCTGTCGCTGCGCCAGCACCTCAAAGACGTACAGCGTGAATTCGGGTCAACCATGGTCTACATCACCCACGACCAGGAAGAAGCCTTCGCGATGTCGGACCGCATCATGGTGCTTGATAAAGGAACCATTCAGCAGCTTGACACCCCCAGAGCCATCGTGGAGCGTCCGGCCAACGCCTATGTAGAACGCTTTGTGCTGCATAACCTGCAGCTGAAGATCGATTCCCTGGCCCGCTTCACCACGGAGTCTGCCCATGAATGAGCGCAGATCCGCCCTGCCGGTCGTCAAGATCCTGCTGTATGCTTTTTTCATTGTAGCGGTCATTATCCCGCTGTTTACGATGTTTGTAACAATCGGGGAAACGGATGTGGGCGCGCTGATCACTTCGCCCCGCTTTCAGCTTGCCCTTTCCAACTCCCTGAAAGCAGCATTGGCAGCGACAGCGATCTCCATATTCTTAGGCATGGTTCTGGCCTGGGCGGTTGTGCGCAGCAAGATGCCCGGCAAGCAGATTTTCACCCTGCTGTTCACCCTGCCCATGCTGATCCCCTCCATCTCCCACGGCATGGGCCTGATTATCCTGCTGGGAGCCAACGGCGTGCTGACCAATCTGTTGGGCTTGCAAAGCAGTGTTTATGGTTTTTCCGGATTGGTCACGGGATCTGTCATGTATGCCTTTCCCGTCGCCTTTCTTATGCTGTCAGATGTCTTGAAATATGAGGACAGTACACCCTACGAGGCGGCTTCCGTACTGGGAATCACCCGCTATCACCAATTCACCGCCATCACCCTTCCTTATTTGCGCCGCCCCTTGATATCAGCCGTATTCGCGGTATTCACGATGGTCATCACCGACTACGGTGTCCCTCTGATGGTCGGCGGGCAGTACACTACCTTGCCTGTAATGATGTACCAGGACGTCATCGGCCTGCTGGACTTTGGAAAGGGCAGCGTGATCGGAGTCGTCTTGCTGTTCCCCGCCTTCATCGCTTTTATCCTTGATATTATCAACCAGGAGCGCGGCAATCCTTATTTCACACCCAAGCCCTTTGAGCTGCGAAAAAGCCGAAATCGGGATGCAGCGGCCCTGTCGGTCAGCCTGCTGGTGGCGCTGTTTGTCTTGCTGCCCATCATCTCTTTTGGGTTGCTGACCTTTGTTGAGAAGTACCCGAGGCAGATGCAGTTTTCCATGACGCACATTCTACGAACCATGCAGATGCAGGCAGGGCGCTACCTGGGCAACTCACTGCTGATCAGCCTGCTGACGGGGCTGATCGGCACCTTTGCCTGTTTTACAACAGCCTATGTTACAAGCCGATCGGGCATCCGGGGTGTATGGTTTTTGCATCTGCTGTCCATCACCTCAATGGCCGTTCCCGGCATTGTGCTTGGCCTCAGCTACGTATTGTTTTTTAACGGCAGCTTCATTTACGGCACGCTGGCCATTTTGCTGCTGGCCAACCTGATGCACTTCTTCTCCTCCCCCTACCTGATGATGTACAACACCATGAACAAACTGAACAGAAACTATGAATCGGTGGGGGCTACTCTGGGCATCAGCCGCATACGCATCATCATCAATGTGCTGCTGCCTCTTTCCCGGGGCACGGCTGTTGAAGCCTTCTCCTACTTTTTTGTCAACGCCATGGTGACCATCTCGGCGGTTTCTTTTCTGGCAACGGCCTCTACCAGGCCTGTTTCCCTGATGATCACGTCCTTTGAAGCCACCATGATGCTGGAATCCGCAGCCTTTGTTTCTCTGCTGATCCTCTCGGTCAACTTGCTGCTTAAACTGGGCATAACGATATTGAAAAAGAAATGGACGGACGCTGTATGAAACTGACACGCAAACAATTTGATATGTTGACGCTGATGGAAGGACGCCCCGCTCCCCTTACCCAGCGTGAGATTGGCGGCATCCTAGGCATTTCATTGGGAACGGTCAACAAAACGCTGGCCGAGCTGTCATCAGTCGGCCTGATACAGAATGGACGAATCTCCTCCGCGGGGCTCCTGGCGCTGGAGCCCTACCGGGTGAAGCGCGCGGTGTTTATCGCTGCCGGTTTCGGAGAACGGCTGATTCCCATCACCCTCAATACGCCCAAGCCCCTGGTGCGCGTCAACGGAAAGCGCATCATCGATACCCTGCTGGATGCTGTGGTCGCGGCGGGCATCGAGGAAATCTATATTGTCAGGGGCTATCTGGCTGAACAGTTCGACCAGCTGATGTACAAATACCCGACAATCAAATTTATCGAAAACCCGGCTTACAACGAAGCCAACAACATTTCCTCCGTCATGTGCGCCAGGTACCTGCTGCGCAATGCCTATCTGTTTGAGGCTGATCTGTTTTTATACAATAAAGACCTTATCACCAAGTATCAATACAGCTCCAATTACCTGGGCATCCCGGTGGACAAGACGGACGATTGGTTCTTTGAGATGAAAGGGGATATCATTACAGGGCTTCATGTAGGCGGTTTGAAAGGCTGTCAGATGGTGGGCATCTCCTACTGGACAGAGTCAGACGGGGCAAGGCTGGCGGACCATGTCATGGATGTCTATCAAAGCCCCGGCGGCAAGGAGCGCTTCTGGGATACCGTCGCGCTGCATTACCACGCCAAAGAATACGAGGTCTCTGTCCGCCCCTGCCGGTTTGAAGATATCATCGAGATCGACACCTTCCGCGAATTGAAGCAGCTGGACA
>CAZYKQ010000154.1:0-4038 GCA_964648235.1 uncultured Christensenella sp.
ATCTTTAAGGCCTCCTTCTCTGATTACGGAGCAGGAGGCTTTTTCTGTTATATTCTATTGTGAAAATCTGTTTCAAGTCTGATCAAAACTCCTTGACAGTCAGCAAAAGAGTAGTGTAACATATCGATATCATGAAAAAAGGAGGTAACCGTTGTGGTATTGTATGGGTTGTTTTCAAGAAACGTATTACCGGCGCTCGGTTACCTTCCAGCGTATTAGATAGATTCGTCTTATTATGCTGAAAAAGCCGCAGACGCATGATCTGAAGGCTCTTTTTCATTTGATTATTCTTAGGAGATTATATGCTCACTCAACGTAATCGGCTCATGGGAAAACTGCTGCGAAAAAACGCGAAACACTTTGCTGTTGCCTTTGTTTTAACAGCTTTTACAAGCTTGTTACAGTTTGTAACTCCAGCGCTTCTAGCAGAATTGATGGACCATTATCTCAGCAACGAGCCTTCCCGCTTTCCATTCTTCATTAATCAAGCGCTTGACCGGGTGCTTGGCCCGGGATTTCTAAGCCGCAATTTATGGGTTTTCGGCGTTGCTTTGGTTCTTGTTAATCTGACCAGTGGCACCCTCTCTTTCTTTCGCGGGAAAATGACCTCTCGAGGCTCTGAATCAGCAGCCCTCTTCCTGCGCAACAGCCTTTACGAGCACATCCAACAAATGCCATATGATTACCACGTTAAGGCTGAAACAGGTGACCTGTTACAGCGCTGCACTTCTGATATTAATACAATCCGGGCTTTTTTAAGTCAACAAGTTGTTTCCATGCTCAATGCTGTGTTCATGATCATTTTTGCTCTGATCCTGATGCTGCCCATCAGCGTGAAGGTTACGCTGTACAGTTTGGGATTTACACCGGTTATTTTTCTATTCTCAATGATATTTTTCAGGTTGGTGATACAGGCTTTCCGCAGAATGGATGAAGCAGAAGCTGCTATGAGCATCGTACTTCAAGAAAACTTGACCGGAGTGCGTGTTGTGCGTGCTTTTGGTCAAGCTTTCAACGAAATTCAAAAATTTGACAAGACAAGCTTTGAACACCGTAATCGTGGTTTTAAAGTGGCCAATTTGGAAGCGCTCTATTGGGCGTTGAGCGGTTCCATGGGTTTGTTGCAGATCCTCATTTCTTTGATCATATGTATTATGGAAGCAAGCAAAGGCAATCTCTCAATTGGCGACCTTATCGTAATCACGGGGTACACCGGTATGCTGACTTGGCCGATCCGCCAACTGGGCCGTATCCTCACCGAATCCGGAAAGAGTATGGTAGCCCTTGACAGAATCGGAGAAATACTTAACGCTAAGTCCGAGCCTGAAGAAGCCGGCACTCTGACACCAGACTTACGCACTGACATTGTATTTGATCATGTCAGTCTCTATTACGAAAAGGGACATGAGGTGCTGCGTAATGTTAGTTTTACCGCCAAGGCAGGGCAGACAATCGCTATATTAGGCCCTACCGGTTCGGGCAAAAGCAGTCTTGTCCATCTGCTTCAAAAGCTTTACTCTCCTCAATCCGGGTCTATCACGTTCGGTGGAGTATCGATTGAAAACATTGACCGAAGATACCTGCGATCACGGGTAGGCCTCATCCTTCAAAACAGTTTCCTCTACAGCAAAACCATCCGAGAGAATATCGCCATCGCAGTGAGAAACGCCACCCAGGAGGATATCGATCATGCTGCTAAAACCGCAAGCGCCTATGAGTTTATCCAAAAGAGTGAAAAGGGATATGACACAATGGTTGGAGAGCGCGGTGTTACCCTTTCCGGAGGACAGAAGCAACGCATTGCTATTGCCCGTACCCTGATGAAAGACAATGATATCCTGGTGTTTGACGACTCCTTGTCTGCAGTGGATACTAAAACGGACGCACAGATCAGAGAAGCTTTGCTATCGGGAAACAGTAAACTGACTACATTTATTATCAGCCACCGCATCAGCACACTTAGCCGTGCGGATCTAATTCTCGTGCTGGAGGATGGATGCATTACTGCCAGCGGCACTCATGATGATCTGATCGCAATTCCAGGCCTATACGCACGAATCAACGCCATCCAGACAGGCCTTGAAGATTCTCCCTTAGTTGCGGAAAATGAGGTGAACTGATCTATGCAACATGAACAGGAATATGAAATACAACCCAAAAGACTTAGCTTGTCACTTTGGCGGCGAATTCTAAAGCTTGCCAGAAGCCATTGGCGCAAGCTTGGAGAATGTATGCTGATGCTGGCCGTACTTGGCATAGGTGAAGCGCTTCCTCCTCTGTTAACGCGCTATGCGGTCGATACTTTTGTTGTAGAAAAAAACGTTGGAACGATGGGATGGTTTATAGCCATTTATCTTCTCCTTCTTCTGATCGATTTCGGGGCCAGTTACCGCTTCCTCCAGCTGTCTGGGCAGATCGAATGGAGCGTCAACTACGATATCCGTAACCGCGGTTTTAGAAAACTACAGGAGCTTCCTTTTTCTTACTACGACAGGATGCCTGTGGGAAATCTTCTGACCCGGATCACCAGTGATACCGCTCAGATTGGAGAAGCTTTGGGATGGGGATTAGTGGACTTTGTTTGGGCACTTTTCTTTCTGTTGGGAAGCTTTGTTGCAATGGTTTTTCTCAACTGGCAGTTAGCCTTTTCGGCCTTCCTTTCTTTGCCGGTGCTGATTATGATATCGATGTACTTTCAGAAAAAAATGATTGAAAACCAGCGCCAGATCAGGCGTTCCAACAGCATGATTACCTCTGCCTTCAATGAAGGGATTATGGGTGCCAGGACCAGCAAAACGCTGGTGCGTGAGGACATGAATGTCGAAGAGTTTCAGGATCTGACCGCTCAGATGTACACGCGCTCGGTACGCGCAGCAGTTATTTCATCACTGTTTTTCCCGATAGTCACCTCGGTGGGCGCGATTGCCACGGCTTATGTGCTGACTGAAGGAGCAGGGCTCGTCCTCACAGGTTCAATGAGCTTGGGCACGATTGCTGCCTTCGTCAGCTACATCACCGACTTTTTCCATCCTGTTCAGAACATCGCCGCTACTTTCTCAGAGTTCCAGCGCAGGCAGGCTGCCGCCGAACGTGTGCTGGCTTTGCTCGATACCGACCCTGACATTAAAGATTCCAAAGCCGTGGAAGAAAAATTTGGTAATAACTTCAACCCTAATCGAGATAACTGGCCTACCATCAGGGGCGATATTGACTTTGATGATGTTAGTTTTATGTACAAGGATGGCGAAGAAGTCCTTGTACACTTTAATCTTCATATCAATGCGGGAGAGACTGTGGCGCTGGTTGGCGCGACAGGTTCCGGGAAAAGCACCATTGTCAACCTGATCTGCCGCTTTTATGAGCCGACAGAAGGCAGCATCAAGATCGACGGCACCGATTATCGAAATCGCAGCCAGCTATGGCTTCAATCAAACATCGGCTATGTTCTGCAGGAGCCTCAGTTGTTCAGCGGTTCTATTTCCGATAATATTCGGTTTGCCCACAAAGAAGCCAGTGATGAGCAGGTACGACAGGCAGCGCAGATGGTCAACGCAGAAAATTTTATCATGAAGCTGGAAAAGGGTTATGACACCCAAGTAGGAGAAGGCGGTAACAGGTTATCAACAGGTGAAAAACAGTTGATTTCTTTTGCGCGAGCCATTATTCATAACCCCCGTATCTTTGTATTGGACGAGGCAACCTCTTCCGTCGATACAGAAACCGAATTCATGATTCAGCAAGCGATTGAAACAACGCTGGAAGGTCGGACAAGTTTTATCATTGCGCATCGCCTGTCTACCATTCGACATGCAGACCGCATTCTTGTAATTGAAGATGGCAAGATTGTGCAGGAGGGTACACACAAACAGTTGATGGCTGCCCAAGGTGAATACTATCAGTTGTATACTGCTCAGTTCCGTGAGGAGCTCTCCATGGACCTGCTGGGCAAGAAAAACTGATCCAATGTTTTGAGGTAGTTCTCTTTACAAATCCTGCAACTATTGTCTTGTCTGTCTTGAATTTGTCATATTCTCATGC
>CAZYKQ010000155.1:0-4020 GCA_964648235.1 uncultured Christensenella sp.
CTATATTGAATAAAAAACACAAAAAATTTCCCGAAAACTTCCCCAAAGGATCGTATATTTCTTTTTCGCCACGTTACAAACGGCTTTTTGATGAAATCATTCTTGCATCCATGCTCCCGACTTGTTATAATGCGTCTTGATTTAAGAAGGCCTTGGCCGAAAGGTGGTACACATGTTCGATTGGTTACTTGGAATTCAAACCGCTATGGCGGAAGCGGGTGCGGCTGCTACGGATGCTGCTGCAGGAGAACCCGGCACCGCGGCGGCTATGATTCAGATGCTGTTGCCCATGGTGCTCATTGTTGTTGTATTTTATTTCATGCTGATCCGTCCCCAGCGCAAAAAGGACAAGAAGGTGAAGGATATGCTGTCCAACCTGAAAGTCGGCGATCGTATTTGCACAATCGGCGGTATTTACGGTACCATTACCGGCCTTCGTGAAGATACCGTTGTCTTGTCCGTGGGCGCTCAGGATACTCCCGTCGTGCTTGCCCGTTGGGCTATTCGCAACGTCGAAGCTGTCACAGTGGAAAACGAAGGCGAGATCCTAGCCTGATTTTCAAAAGTACTTAAGCGCCGCAGTGCATGCGGCGCTTTTTTTCAAGGAGGATATTGAATGAAACGTATAGATGGAAGAACGCCCGATCAGCTTCGCGGCATCAGCATACAGCCGGGCTTTATTTCGACGGCCGCAGGCAGTTGCCTGATTGCCTTTGGCGGCACGCGCGTGCTGTGCACCGCGTCGGTGGAGGAACGTCAGCCGCCTTTTTTAAAAGGCAGCGGCATGGGATGGGTAACGGCTGAATATGCCATGCTGCCCGCCAGTACCGGCCAGCGCAAGCAGCGAGATGGCATCAAAAAGGATAGCCGCGGCGTGGAAATCGGGCGGCTGATTGGCCGCGCGCTTCGTAAGGCGGTTGATATGAGATGTTTGGGCCCTCGCACTATCACCATCGATTGTGACGTGCTTGAGGCGGATGGCGGCACACGTACGGCTGCCATTACCGGTGGTTTTGTGGCACTGTGCCAGGCTGTTGACATGCTGATCAAAAATGGAATGCTGAAAGAATCGCCCATTCGTCATCAGGTGGCGGCGGTCAGCTGCGGTGTCATCGCCGGTATCCCGATGCTGGATCTGTGCTATCAGGAGGACAGTATCGCAGGAACTGATATGAACATTGTGATGAATGAACAATACCGCTTCATTGAACTTCAGGGGACGGGCGAAGCCGAGGCTTTTTCCCTGAAAGACCTGGCGCAGATGCTAAGCCTGGCGCAAGACGGAATGGAACAGTTATTCCGCCATCAAACAGATGCGCTGGGGGAGATGGCTTATGTGATCGGGCAGAAACAAACCCTGGTGATCGCCAGCAACAATCAGCATAAGATAGCGGAGCTGCGCCGTATGTTGGGGGATCGTTTTCATCTGATCAGCATGAAAGAGGCGGGTGTTGAAGAAGAGGTGGAGGAAACAGGGGATTCTTTCGCCGCAAACGCAATCCTGAAAGCAGAGGCGGTACGCAGCCTTACCGGGTTAGCCGCGCTGGCTGATGACAGCGGTTTGATGGTGGATGCGCTGAACGGAGCGCCCGGCGTTTACAGCGCTCGATTTGCCGGATATCACGGGGATGATGCGGCAAATAACAACTTGCTGATTGAGAAGCTCAAAGATGTGCCTGCGCCGCGCCGCGCGCAGTTTATCAGCGCCCTCGCTCTGGCGCACCCTTTCCTGCCTACGCGGTTGTTTGAAGGGATTTGCCCCGGGACCATTACCCTTGCGCCCAGAGGGGAACATGGATTTGGCTATGATCCTTATTTTGAATATGAAAACGGCCTGACCTTCGCCGAAATGACGGAGCAGGAAAAATCATCTGTCAGCCATCGCGCTCGCGCGATGCATAAGCTGTTGGAGGCGCTGGAAAGCGAGTAATTAAGTGAAAGCCCTTGTAATCAGTGACAGTCACGGCGCGAGGGAGAAGCTCAGCGCCTTGATGGTTTTATCAGAAGTGAGCATCAAGCCGGATGCCCTGATTTTTTGTGGTGATGGTATACATGATGTATTCCCCTATCGGCAGGCAGTTCCGCTTTGGTGGGCTGTGCGCGGTAATTGTGACATAACGTTTCCGCCTGGCATTCCGGTGGATCGCACGGAAAGGATGAATGATCTGTGGGTCTATATCGCCCATGGCCATACCCTGCGCGTAAAACAAGGCCTCCTTTTATTCAGCTACCGGGCACAGGAGGTGGGGGCAAAGATTGCCTGCTTTGGGCATACGCACCATGCGGCGGCTGAGTGGAAGGATGGTATCCTGCTGCTCAACCCCGGCGCGCTGTGTGACGGTCGCTACGCCATCCTCCAAACAGGGGAAGGCGGCGAAGTAAAAGCGGAACTGAAGGAGCTTGTGTGAAGGGGACAGGGTCTTATTGCAAAGGAGGGATAAAGTTCCCTTTGTATGTGTATCCACAGTCTTTGCAGGTATACATTGTGTAGCCAAAGCCTTCTTTCGTGGGAGAGATGATGTCTGTCAGATAATCCGGATTTTCATCTACCTCCGGAACCAGATTAACTCGATAATTTTTTGATTCGATCCGCTTGAAATCCACTGTCGTATTATTCTCGATGACGACCGTCCTGTTCAGTTTTTCTCCGACGATTGCTTTGCAGTAAGCGCGGCGGCTGTCTGTCCGTTCAAAAAAACGGATGGCGGCACGGGCGCTGTTTCCGGTCACTTCGCCTTGAATGTCTTTGTCTTCCTTGTGATGTACATGGTACATGCCGACTACGCCGCCATTGTGCACAAAACCATAGACCGAGGCATAACCCTCCACATCCACGCTGTTATTCTTGATATCGCCATAGCCGCAGGCCAAGATGCCGCCCAGAAACTCTTCTGTCTTTTTGTTTTTATGATTGGCATCAATAAAGACAAGTTCAGCCTCCACTTTATTGTTTTCAAAGCGTCCGTAGCCAAAACCGACCAGCCCTGCTACGCCGCCCATGCGTCCTTCCTGCGTCAGACTTACCCGGCCATGAACAGAGCATCCAATAACACTTGTGTTTTCCGCAAAGCCTGCCAGCAAAGAGGCGAAGTTGCTGTCCCCGCTGTCGATTGTTACGTCAGCACCCAGCAGATTCAAATTGGATATTTCCGCGTCCCGCACCACCGAGAACAAGCCGGCAAATGCTGTATCATAGCGGATGCGGTTACCATCCACGCTTTCCGCGCGCTCTAATCCTGTCTGCGACACCTCGAGGTTATAGATGGTATGCCCGGCCCCATCAAGCTTGCCGGAGAACGGAAGAGGCAGCCAATCGAAGCCTTTCAGATCAATATCAGCGGTCAGCGCATAGTTGCCCGAGGGATTCTGGCGGATTGCCATCAGCTGTTGCGGTGTGCTGATCAGGCTGACATCGTCCTGCGCTTGCGCGGAAAAAAAGATGGCCGCGAGTGCAAGCAGCATACCGAGAGCTTTTTTCATTATTCCTCTCCGCTTTCTCTCCGCTCATGCAATGGAACAACATTCTCTGATTTCTTGCGTTCTTGCGCTTCCTTGCGCGCGGCGTCAAAATAGCTTGCTTCGTCAGACAGCTCTTTGTGCAAATAGATAGAATCCCATTTTTGATTGTTTTCCGTCAATACGCACTTGAGCTTCACCGAGGGCGTCTTTGTCTGCCGGAACGCATTAAGAAAGCTGTTGATCAAAGGCGAGGGAAAATGAGCCATCAGCAGCATTTCCCGGTCAAACCCTTCACCATCGTAAACAACATCAGGCCCAGCCTCCATATCCAGCAAAGCCGCAATGGTGTGGCCATATTCTTCTTTCTTGACAGGGCGCAGGCGAATGCCATGGCGCAGAGCAATCAGGTGTACGCGGCGAAAACGTTCCCCGTTGAGGTTATAACAAAGGACGGTAGGGTGTTGTTTCATAAAAGAACTGTCCTCCTTTAAGGGCAGATTAATGTTAATAGACACATATTATCCCTTTGACGTGCTAATGGCAAGCACTCGGTTGTCCTGA
>CAZYKQ010000156.1:0-2848 GCA_964648235.1 uncultured Christensenella sp.
CCCTGCGGGCCTGCGTCAATCACTTCCTGAGGCATGTTTTTATATTTAGCAAAGTTGTTGCGGAAAAGCTCAGCCAGCTTTTTGGCGGTCTCCTGATAGGCGGCCTTGTCTTCCCACATCTTTTCAGGCACAAGCACTTCATCCGGGACGTTGGGGCAGGTGGTGGGTACCATCACGTTGAAGATGGGATCACGCACAAACTCGCTTTTTTCCAGTTCTCCGTTCAAACAAGCGGTCACCATCGCGCGGGTCAGGGGCAGCTTCATGCGCTTGCCGCTGCCGCTGGCCGGGCCGCCGGCCCAGCCTGTATTGACCAGATAGACATTCGCTCCGTAGGTATCAATGCGCTCGCCCAACAGTTCCGCGTATCTTGCGGCGGGCAGGGGAAGGAAGGGCGCGCCAAAGCAGGTGGAGAAGGTGGCCTGGGGTTCGGTGACGCCGCGCTCGGTTCCGGCCAGACGGGCGGTGTAGCCGCTGACATAGTGATACATGGCGGCGCTTCGGTCAAGTTTGCTGACGGGAGGCATGACGCCAAAGGCATCCGCCGTCAGGAAGATGACGGTCTTGGGATGGTTGCCCACGCCGGGAATCTGCGCGTTATCGATAAAATCAACCGGATAGCCCACGCGCGTGTTTTCGGTCAGGCTGTCGTCGGCAAAGTCAAACTCACGGGTCTGGGGATCCATCACCACGTTTTCTACCAGAGCGCCAAAGCGGATAGCGTTCCAAATATCCGGCTCGTGCTCCTGGGACAGATTGATGCACTTGGCATAGCAGCCGCCTTCGATGTTGAAGATGCCCTTATCGCTCCAGCCGTGTTCGTCATCGCCGATCAGCTTGCGCTCAGGATCAGCGGATAGGGTCGTTTTGCCGGTACCGGACAGGCCGAAAAACAGCGCGCTGTCACCGTCTTTTCCGATATTGGCGGAACAGTGCATGCTGAAAACATCTTGCTTGGGCAAGATGTAGTTCATGACGCTGAACACGCTCTTTTTGATCTCACCTGCATACTGGCTGCCGCAAATGACAACCAGCTTGCGCTCAAAGCTGACAAGTATAGCGGCTTCCGAGTGAACGCCGTCGATCTCGGGGATGCAGTGCAGCCCCGGGGCGGCAATGATGGTGAAGTCGGGGGAGTAGCCGGCAAGCTCGTCCTCCGTCGGGCGCAGCAACATCTGGTGGATAAACAAATTCTGGCTGGCCAGCTCATTGATGACGCGGAAGTTCTTGCGATAGCCGGGATCCGCGCCGGCAAAACCATCAAACACAAAAATATCGCGGTGCTGCAGGTAAGCGCAGACTTTGCGATAGATGGCGTCAAATTTTTCCTGGCTGATCGGAACGTTGACCTTGCCCCATGAAATCTCATCATGGATGGACGGCTCATCAACAATGTAGCGGTCTTCAGGACTGCGGCCTGTATACTTGCCTGTATTGACGACCAGAGCGCCTGCCTTGGATAGGGTTCCCTCGCCCCTGCGCAGGGCATGCTCGACCAATTGAGCCGGTTTGAGGTTGTGATAAAGTGCGCCCGGTTGAATGATGCCCAGGTAGTCCAGTTTTAGTTCAGACATGCTTGGCCTCCTATAATAGATTTCCCGCGGGTGTGGGGAAGAATGCCCGTGGTTTGATGATGAATAGAGGGATAAGAAGTCCCAACTTTCACCTTATTCATAGCTTTCGCCATTAAATGCCTTTTTCCTGCATCAGGAGGAAAATTTTATATCAATTTTTACATTTTAATAGAAACAAAGGCAAGCAGATCTCTGATTCATTAATGCACATACCGCCTTGCTTATGCTATACTGTGCCGCAAAGGGGGAGGTGAGGGTGTGCAGGGGCATGAAGGGCACCGGCTCAGGTTGCGTGAGCGGTATGAGTCGGCCGGGATGGACAGCTTTGCTCCCCATGAGGTTCTGGAGTTGCTTTTGACCTATGCAATCCCCCGCAGGGATACCAAGCCCATTGCCAAGGAATTGCTTGAGCGGTTTGGAAGCATCGGTTCAGTCCTGTCGGCCCCGATGGAAGACCTGCGCTGTGTGTCCGGCATCGGCAGCAACGCAGCCGTCCTGATCAGTCTGATGTTGCCCTTGTCCCGCCTGTATTACAGGGAGCAGTCAGAGAAGGCGCAGTCCAGGCAGCGCACGGGAGATTGGACGGAATACTGCCGGACGCTGTTGATGGGAGAACGGTTTGAGCGGGTTTATGTACTGTCGCTGGATGCGGAGGGTGCGTTGATCCATAGGGCGCTGATATCTTCCGGCGATGAGGGGGAGACTGCTTTTTACCCCAGGCTGGCGGTCGCGGCGCTTTTGCGCGCCGGCGCGCAGGGAGCGGTATTGTGCCATAACCATCCCGATGGAGATGCCCGGCCCTCCCTGGCTGACAGGCAGCTGACGCAGGCGCTGATCCCGCTGCTGGCCCCTTTGAGCATTGAACTGATCGATCATGTCATTGTGACGGATAACGCCGCTTTCAGCTTCAGGAAAAGCGGCCTGATAGGAGGAGAAAACCATGGCGCGCAGGAAAAAAAGAAGAGGACCGATCATGTCGCTGATTAAGCTTTTGTTCTCGCTGGCAATATTATTTGCCATCGTCTATACTTTTTTGTTTGCCTACCTGTTGGTGCGCGAACATAATGTGCCTGCCCCCGGTGATACGCAGGCCATCATTGTGCTGGGCGCGCAGGTCAACCCGGATGGCTTGCCCTCCAAACAGTTGGAACTACGGCTTGCAGAGGCACGGAAGGCCTATCAGGCCAATCCCAGGGTTATAGTTGTCTGCGGCGCGCAGGGGAAGGATGAGCCTGTTACGGAAGCCTCTGTCATGAAGGCCTGGCTTGAGCAAA
>CAZYKQ010000156.1:2948-4018 GCA_964648235.1 uncultured Christensenella sp.
CCCTATTGAATCATTTCGTGGGCCAGACAATGGGTGATAAGTGACAGCCTTGATTTTTTCTCGCCCAGCACCCACATCAGCTTGGTGAGGGCGGCCTCCGTGGTCATGTCGTGAGCGCCCCAGATGTTTGATTGCAGTACCTTGCGGCCGACTTCGTAGATGGAGAAGTCGGCCTTTTCATACAGGCACTGAGTAGTCACGAAGGTAAGGATGCCTTGATCGCTCAGAGTTTCCAAACTTTCCAATAGATTTCTTCGAATGTAATGCAGTCCCCCCAGGCCGAAAGCCTCGATCACCAGCCCCTGATAGCCTGTGCGCAGGATGTGATTGAAAATCTCCGGGTCTGTACCGGGCACCAGTTTTAACAAGAACACACGGGGATCGATGCTCAGCTGCTCCTGCGGAGGGATGCGCGGGGTTTCATTTTCTACCCTGCGCTCTGTGCCCTGCAGATGCAAACCCTCCGCGTCGAAGTAACCCACGGCAGGAGCGTTGATGCTGTCAAAGGCGTCAAAACCAAGGGTGCGCATCTTGACTGCGCGGGTACCGTAGATCAGCTTGTGGTGAAAACAGATGTACACGCCCGCCGGCGCGGCAGCCGCGGCCATAAAGGCCTCCGTCAAATTGCCTGTGGCGTCGGAATGGGGATGATACAGCGGAAGCTGGCTGCCCGTCAGTACCACCGGCACGCTGAGCCCTTGAAGCATGAAGCTGAGGGCGGAGGCGGTGTAGGCCATGGTATCGGTGCCGTGAGTGATCACGATTCCTTCGCAATGTTCAGCTGACTTCAGGATGGCCCGCGCAAGTTCCTGCCACTCTTCAGGCTGAATGTTGCTTGAATCAAGCGAAAAAACATCCCTCGCAGTAATCTCAGCCAGACTATGCAGCTTAGGACAGGCAGCCAGCAGATCCTCCGCCCGCATCGCGGGCGCAAGGCCTGACGCTGTCTGCAAGCTGGCGATGGTCCCCCCGGTTGCCAGCAGGGTGATTCTGGATGGCATAGGCAACTCCTTATATTATATAATGTACATTATGAGGATATCATGAAATAAAAACTCTGTCAAAAGAAA
>CAZYKQ010000157.1:0-4006 GCA_964648235.1 uncultured Christensenella sp.
TGGGTATGTTGCTGGCCATCAACTGGAGCCTGACGGGACTGACCGGCATTATTGTTTCTGCTTTGATCACGGCTCCTCTGGCGGGCATCTTCGGCTTCCTGATCGGTTCCCTTTTAAACCGTATGAAAGGACAGGAAACCATCGGTTCCCTGATCCTGGGATACTTTGCTAACGGAGCCTACCAACTGCTGTTCCTGTTTGTGTTTGGCATGATCATACCTCTGAGCGCCAAAGTAACAATTGTGGGAGCGACTGGTGTGCGCAACACGCTGGACCTGACCATCAATGGTCTGCAAGGGGCGGTCGACAATGTGCTGAGGATCCATTTCAGTACGGCGCTGTATGCTGTCAGCGGAATTATTGCGGCGGGAGCGATCGCACTGTACCTGACAAAGAAGATGAGCCGCAAACGCTTCCTTACCCTTCTGATTCTTCCGCTTGTATTGAGTGGGGTGTACAGCTTGCCCATGATCAGCGTGCATTTCTCCAACATCTATGTGCCGGTGTTGACGTTTGTATTAATTGCCTTGCTGTGTCTATTCAATGCCGGTATCATGAAAACCCGCCTGGGCCAGCAATTTCGCGCCGTTGGTCAAAACCGCGCGGTTGCGAATGCCTCAGGCATCAACGTCAACCGTGTGCGCTTGATTGCCATCATGGTATCCACTGTATTTGCGGGTTGGGGGCAGATTCTCTTCATACAGAACCTTGGCACCCTGCAGACCTATTCAGCCCATGAAATGGTGGGCCTTTATGCTGGCGCAGCCATCCTGGTCGGCGGCGCGAGTATTAACCGTGCTACCAACGCCCAAGCCATCATCGGTTGTCTGCTGTTTCACACTTTGTTCGTTGTGGCGCAGGACGCGGGCACCGTGCTGTTTGGTGATCCAGTAGTCGGGGAGTATTTCCGCGTCTTCCTATGCTACGGCGTTATTGCCATCGCTTTGGTCATGTACGCATGGAAGGGAGTTTCCAAGGCCAAGAAGCCTGATGCGGCACAGCTGACGGTGCAGACCGGCAAATAATCAAAATAAAGGCAATGGCCCAAAGCGATCTCCCGCTTTGGGCCATTGCCTTTTTCTAAGCTTATTTAATTTTTGATTTATCCAGACCGTCCAAATAAGCTTCAAGGGCCGGAGTGATGGAAGCGATGGTACCGGGATCAAAGGGGCTTTTCAGACCGCTTTGTACGGTCAGCTGTTTGAAGGGAACGCGGCCGGATTCGTGGCACAGCGTCAGATAGCTTTGCCAGGCGGCTTCATGATCCTTCATATCCCAGACCAGGTATTGCAAAGCGCAGACCTGGCTTAAGGTATAGTCCAGGTAATAAAAGGGGTAGAGATAGACATGCAGCTGCTTTTGCCAGCGGCCGCCGTTTTCAAGAAACTCAAATCCGTCATAATCCAGATGAGGGAGGTATTTCTTTTCTATTTCGCGATAACGCGCGCGGCGCTCTGCGGGCGAGGCATCCGGGTGTTCATAAACCCATTCCTGCAGCTCATCGATGGAGGCGCCATAGGGCAGGAACTGAAGGGCATCGGCCACATGAGCATAGAAATATTTTTCAGTATCCTCTTTGAAAAAGTGTTCCATCCAGGGATGTGTGAAGAACTCCATGCTCATGGAATGAATCTCCGCGACTTCCATGGTCATCTCAGCGATGTCCTTGAGTTCCACATCCCGCTGGAGCCAGCCTTGGAAAGCGTGTCCCGCTTCGTGTGTCAGAACATCTACATCACCGGATGTGCCGTTGAAGTTGGAAAAGATGAAAGGCACTTTGTAATCGTCGATGAAGGTCATGTACCCGCCGTTGGCCTTGCCGGGCTTTGTGGTCAAGTCCATCAGTTCCTGCTCGGTCATTACCTTGAAGAAAGCGTCTGTCTCGGGGGAGAGCTCTTTGTACATCGCCTTTGCCTGATCCACCATGTAGGCTTCTTCGCCTTTGGGGGTGGGGTTACCGCTCAGAAATGACAAGGAGTAATCGTAGTTTTTCATATCGCTGATGCCGATACGCCTGGCCTGCTCGCTGTATAGCTTCTGAGTGAGCGGCACAACGCTGTCCACGATCTGGTCCCGGTAGGCTTTGGCGTCCTGCTGGTTCCAGTCCGTGCGGCCCATGCGGGCGTAGGCGACGGGAACAAAGCTGTCATAGCCCAGCTTTTTGCCGATCCGGGTACGCACTTTGACCAACTTATCAAAATACTCATCAAGCTCCGCCTGTTTTCCCGCGATCCAGCCCCAGCTGGCATCGTTGGCCGCGCGGCGCACCGTGCGCTCGGTGGACTCCATATAGGGGATAAGCCCGGAGAGGTTGTGTTTTTTGCCGTCAAATTCAATCTCCGCGGAAGCCATCAGCTTCTGATATTCGCTGGCAAGTTTATTTTCCTCAATCAGATCCTCAATAATTTCGGGCTTGAATACCCTGCGCTGCACTTCGTATTTCTCCAGCAGATGGGGGCCGTATGTATTGGCAGCGTCATCCTTGAAAGGGCTTTCCAGCACGATACGCGCGGCTTCGGTGCCGATCTCCTGAAAGCGCGGCAGCTCCTCATCCATTACGCTATTTTCTGTATCGTAGAATTCATCCTTGGTGTTGATGGTGTAGCGGATATGGGCTAGCGTACGCTGCGTGCCCAGGTGGCGCATCAGGCTGTCCAGCGCCTGCATGGCATTGAATAATTCCTGAGCGCTTCCCGCGCTCTCCATCCTGGCCAGCAAGGCTTTGCTTTCATCAAACACAGCGTTGAAATCCGGGCGTTTGTATTCCATTTGGCTGAACTTGGTCATGAATTACTCCTTTTCATCGCCCGCCGCGGGCGGGTGGCAATATCAAATGTCATTATACCCCTATCACAGTGCAAAAGGCAGGTATCAGTATGCAATATTCTCCCGCAGAAAGGTGCCGCGGCGCAGCTCGTCAAAGGCTTGGCGCAGTTCCGCCTGGGTGTTCATGACGATCGGGCCGCCCCAGGCTACAGGCTCATCCAGACGCCTGGAACTGACAAACAGCACTTGAACGTCCTGCCCTTGCGCCTGAATGGAGACTGAGTTGCCGGATGTCAGTTTGACCGCGGTTTTTTCTTTGATCAGCTCGCCCGCTATCCGGGAATCGCCCAGCAGCGTAAAGGCCATGACGGAACGATCCTCCGCTGTGCTCACCGTGATGGAGGCGCCCGCTTTTAAATGGATATCATAGTAATCAAGCGGCAGGTAGCGGCTTTGATACCCCTTTTCGCCCTGGTATTCCCCCGCCAGAAGCCGAAGCATGCCGCCTTCCAGCGGGATCTCTTTGATGTCCTCATTTTTAATGCTGCAATAGGCGGGCGGAGCCATTTTGTCCTTTGCCGGCAGGTTCAGCCATAGCTGAACGCCCAGCATTCTCTCAGAGGCAGGCAGCAGCTCTTCGTGCAGGATGCCGGAGCCTGCCGTCATCCACTGAACCTCACCGTCGGTAATTGTATCCTCGTTGCCCAGGCTGTCTCTGTGCATCATCTGTCCGCGGTAAACGTAACTGATGGTTTCGATGCCCCGATGCGGATGCAAAGGGAAACCGGCAGTATAATCATCCGGGTTCAGGCTGTCAAAGGAATCAAGCATCAGGATGGGATCGTAAGCGTCGACCGTATCGTGTCCCAGCACGCGTACAAGGCTGACTCCTGCGCCGTCCTTTGTTTGAAAACCGTTAACCGGGTGAGCAATCTTTCTTTCCATTGTGTTTTCCTCCTTAAAACTGTACTGGCAGGGGACATCCCTGCACCTGTATTTAGCAGTCATGAATGATATCAGGCGTTTGCCTGGTCAAGCACGCTATCAACCAGCGACTCATCCATCTTCCTGAAGGGAATAAAAGGCTCAGGCTCGTCATAAGGCGCGATTTGACGCTCGTACCAGAGAACATCCAGCCATTGCCCGTTTTTATAGCCTATGTTTCTGTAGGTGCCCATGGGCGTAAACCCCAATTTTTCATGAAAACGGGCGCTTTGCTGATTGCCTTGAGTGATGCCGC
>CAZYKQ010000158.1:0-3913 GCA_964648235.1 uncultured Christensenella sp.
TTAGTACCAGGGGAAGCGATTTTTTAACCAAGGCGCCGAAGCTGATGTGAAAATACTCGGCTGCGGCAGGCAGACAGACATGCGTCGGGGTAAGCTGATTGGCGGAGAAAGCCATTCCCATCAATAGAATGAACAGAGGAAGCCCCGCATTGGGGATTGAAAGAAAGGCCAGAGGAATACCGATGGCGGCGATGGCCTGAGCCCCGCTGATCACGGTACCCAGGAAGAAAATCATGGCGAAGATTAAGAAGTCAGGGATCGGAAAAGCAGAAAAAATCGCAGGCAGTTGAGCGATAATCCCCGTAGCGCCAAGGACATCCTTGAACAGCATCACAAAAAAGGTGCCGATAAGCAGATTTTTTTCGATGGCGGATATAAAAAGCGGTGCCAGTTCAGATAGGGTAAACTTGCTTGTTATGGCAAACACCGCGATGGATACCGCCGCCGCCAGATAAACAGGAAGATTGAACGCCAGGATCAGCGCTATGATCAGGCCAATGGGCCATATGCCGCGGATGAGGCCAAGCAGATCGCTTCGCTTGCTATCCCCCGCCTGCCCCATAAGCCCTTTGGGTATCCTGCGCAGGTAGAACAGATAACCCAGCGCCGCCAGAACAATGACCATGGGAACCATGCCCAGGATGAAAGAAGAGGTGCTTACAGCACCTTGCGTCAGGTTGATCGCAATCATCACCGAGGAAAAAGTCGGCAGGAAGCTTTCGGGAATATGCCTGTAAAACGACGTAATAAAAGCCTTGTCCTCATTGGGCAGATCCTCGCCCACCGTACGTTCCACAATGTCCCCGCAAAGCAACACCACGCTGGCTGAAGGCAGCAGGCCGAGAAAAAAAGGAGCCAGAGAAGCGGTTACCCGCCGGCTGTTAAACAACTTATCAAGCGATTGCTGAGCCAGCTGCAAGCTGCCCCGCTTTTCAAGCATACGCTGCAAAAAAGCGATCAGATAAAACAGAAGAAGCGTGGAAAGGGTACTCCAGCTGACGGCAGAGTTTGCAAGCGCCAGGGCGAAGTTGCCTAAACTCATCCCAAACAGCAGGGCCGCTGAAATAGTACCGGCGACCATGGCCGCAAAAAGCGGCATTTTCATCCGGAGTACGATCACAATGACCGCAAAGACCGCCAGAAGTTTGATCAGTTCCATGAATGCTTATATCCTTTCGGCATAAAATCATGCATCTGTAGTAAGTTTGACAAATGTAAGAGTTTGAGGGTATATTATAAGTCGACGATGATAAAAGGTCAAGCCGCAATTTGCGTCCGGAACCAGAGCTTCGCCAAGCCGACAAAAGGAAAGGATGTAAAGCATGTACACGGGAAGCAATCCCGCCGCCTTGCGCTCAAGGGATTATATCGTGCGCTCCTTCGTCAAACTGACAGAAACCATGCCGCTGGAAGATATTACGATCAAAAGGATCATGGATGAAAGCAGGCTTTCCAGGCAGACTTTCTATCAGATATTTGACAGCAAAGACGAAGTGATCGAGTATTGCATGGATCGCATGCTGGATGAATTTCTAAGCGATTTTCAAAGTGACGCCGCGTCAAACCTATGCGATGCCGCCACGCTGTTTTTTTCGTTTTTTGAGCGCAAGGGAGATTTCCTCAAGCTGTTGGCGCAAAGCGGCAAGGCATTCCTGCTTCAAAAAAAATGCAGGGAGTATTTCCAGGATAAGGAATATGTTTTCCACGGCTCGGAGGACCCGCAAACGGAGGAAGAAAAACAGTTTGCCACAAGCTTCTTTGTCTGCGGTATGGTCGGCATGCTGGAGCAATGGCTCAAGACGATGGATTCATCCATGACAGGAAAAGATCTTGCCCTGCTGGTTTGTCGCATGACCAACAACGACCCCGATCAATAGATCAAGCCTGCGCCTATGCGCGGCAAAGAAATAGAGGAGGATATAAGGATGAAGAAGGTACTGTTTTACGCGATGACGGGTGAAAAGCTTTGCTTTTTGCATGTATTAATGAACGCGCTGGATCTGTCGGGGAAAGGGAATGAAGTCAAGGTGATCTTTGAAGGCAAGTCGGTAGCGCTGGCCCCGCAGCTGGGTGAGGAAAAGAACCCTTTGTTTGAAAAGGCAAGGGCCGCGGGGTTGATCGCAGGGGTCTGCAAGGTATGCGCCGGGCAGTTCGGTGTTGCTGAAAAGGTGGAGGCCATGGGCCTGCCTTTGATCAGCGACATGATGGGCCATGCCGGGATGCAACCCTATATGGCCGAGGGTTATGACGTAATAAGTATGTAGTTGGAGAGATAAGAAATGTACGATGTATTGATCGTGGGCGGAAGCTGCGCGGGCCTGTCCGCCGCGATGACCGCCCGTAAACGGAACCTGAGCGTGCTGGTGCTCTATGCCGGCGACGGAGCGATGGGCAAAGTGACACAGATGGATAACTACCCCGGCCTGCCTGCCGTAAGCGGAGACGCATTGCTGAGTATTCTCCGAAAACAGGCGACAGAGCTGGGGGCAGAGCTTAAAAAGCAACTGGTGCAGCGCATTCTGCCGTCAGGCAAAAGCTTTTCGGTGCTGGCGCAAAACGACCTGTATGAGGCGAAAAGCGTGATCCTGGCCTTGGGGACGACCCGTGTCAATCTTTTGCAAGGGGAGGAAGAGCTGCTTGGCCAGGGAGTCAGCTACTGCGCCACTTGCGACGGCATGTTCTATAAGGGCGGCGAGATGATCGTTATCGCCGGAGGCGAGGAAGCGGTTGAGGAGGCCAACTACCTGTCCGAACTGGGCCGGGTCAGCTACTTTCCCGAGAAGCTGCATGACATCTCCGGGCTGTCGGACGCCATTACCGTCATCAACGAAAAGCCCCGCGCGATCGAGCAGGCGGGTACGCGCCTGACGCTGATCACAGAAGCCGGAAGACACGAGGCGGACGGCATCTTTGTGCTGCGCCCGGCGGTCGCGATGACCCAGCTGATTCCTGAAATAGACGCGCAAAAGGGCGCAGTGATTGTCGATAAAAGCATGGCAACCAATGTGCCGGGGGTATTTGCCGCCGGAGACATCCTGGGCGCACCGATGCAGGCTCCAAAGGCAGTAGGCGACGGAAATATTGCCGCTTTCTCTGCCGCGGCTTACGTGCGGAAGCTGGGCGCTTAAAGGCAGGGTTAAAAACAGAGGCAAAAGGAAAGGTGAAATACCCTTTCCTTTTTTGTTGGCAGGGGATATACTCTCTGGTAAAAGGTGAAAGAAGGGCATGCAGATGGACGTAATCATCGATACAAGCGGCATCAAAATCAAGACAGCCAGGTTGCTGCTTCGCCCCTTTGAAGAGGGCGATCTGGACGATTTCTACGCCTATGCTTCTGTGCCGGGCGTGGGGGAGATGGCGGGCTGGCCCCATCATGAGAGCATCGATGACAGCCGGGAGATCCTTGACCACTTTGTCCGGGGAAAAACAGAGCTGGCCATCGTCCATCGCGCGGATCAAAAGGTGATCGGCTCCTTTGGCTTTCACCCCTCGTGGGCAAATGAGGATGAGCGATACGCCAGCCTGAGGTCAAAAGAAATCGGCTACGTATTGGCCAAGGATTATTGGGGGAGGGGCCTGATGCCGGAGGCTGTAGAGGCCGCTATGGATGAAGCGGAGCGGCTTGTCGGGATCCAGGCCTTCACTTGCAGCCACTTTACGACCAACACCCAGTCACGCCGCGTGATAGAAAAGTGCGGATTTGAGTTTGTCAGCACAGGCATCTATTATTCAAAGTGGTTGAAGCAAAGCTTTGAAGACAGACGCTACATCCGACTGGTTCATTGAAGGCATCTTTTCCTGCTCTATGCCAAAACAGAAAGGTGCAAAGCTTAGATATTGGATGAAAAACAGCGGAGATTCTGTTTAGACAATACGTGGGTGAATCCTTAATACTTATCTTTCGCCGACCCCT
>CAZYKQ010000159.1:0-3770 GCA_964648235.1 uncultured Christensenella sp.
CTGTGTGAACCGTAACCCCCTGCTTCAATACATGATGAGTCGGTTTGATATGTCAGGAGACGATGGATTCCTGCCTTCTCACTTTAACGCGTCAGTGTTTTGAAATGGTATGACAAGCTTTGTGCGGCATTATCCGATACCAAAAAGCAGCCGGTCCCCTGACCGGCTGCTTTGTTGCTTCCCTGAAAAATTACTTGGCGTATTCGCTTGCGCTCTGCCCCGCGATGCGGCCGAAAACCACGAAGTCGGCCACGGCGTTGCCGCCCAGGCGGTTGGCGCCGTGTACGCCGCCCGTCACCTCACCCGCGGCAAACAGGCCTGCGATGGCCTGGGCCTCCGCGTTGAGCACGCGTGCCGCGGTATCGATCATCAGCCCGCCCATCGTGTGATGGACGCCGGCCGTTACCTTGATGGCATAGTAGGGGGCGGTATCCAGCGCCGCGGCAAAGCTGGTACGGCCAAAGTCAGGATCGTTCTTATCGGCCACGGCCTTGTTCCATCCCTCCATGGTGGCGCTGAAAGCAGCGGCATCCACGCCGATCGCATCAGCCAGCGCCGCGTAATCAGCGCCCTCGATGGCATAACCGGCCTTGATGTATCCCTGGATAACGGCCGAGGCTTCGGCCATGGCCTGATCGATCACCAGCCAGCTGTAGCTGCCCGTCTGGGCAACCTCGGCCGCGGAAACCACGTCCCGGGTGCCGACCTCATCGATAAAGCGCTTGCCTTCGGCATTCACCAGAATCGCGCCGTCGCCGCGCAGGCCTTCTGTAATCAGCGCGGCAGAATCAAACTGCACGGTCGGGTGAATCTGGATCTCCTCCATGTCCACCGTCGCGGCCCCGATAGCGGCGGCCATCTCGATGCCCTTCCCCTGGATGCCGGGGGCGTTGGTGGTCATAAAGCCGGCCAGCTCGGGCTTATACTGCACGACCATGTCAAGGTTCGCGCCGAAACCGCCGGTGGCCAGGACCACGGCCTTGGCGTTCACGGTGACGGTTTCGCCGTCCTTGCCCGCGGCGCTGACGCCGACGGCGGCGCCGCTGTCATCGGTCAGGATGCTGCCCGCCGTTGTATTGACCAGGATCTGCACGCCGTGCTCCTGCGCGCTTTTTTCAAGCACAGGCACAATGAAGCTGCCCACGGAAACGGTCTTGCCCTCCGCGTTGACCGGGCGGTGGATGCGTTTGACCGAAGCGCCGCCGAAGCTGCCCACGCTGGGCAGATCAGCGCCGATGGCGGCAAGCCAGTCAATGGATTCAGCGCTGTTTTCAACCAGAGCGGCCACCAGCTCGGGGTTGTTGATGCCCTTTCCGCCGATCAGGGTGTCCAGTTCCATCAGCTCGACAGAATCGAAGTAACCCTTGGGATCGGCCTGATAGGCAGCCCACTGCTCGGCCACCGTGGCGGCGAGTCTGGTGATCACCTCATGATCGGCATAGCTGTCGGCAGCGGCTTTCAGCGTTTTCTCAAGGCCCGCGGCTTCCGCGAACTCGTTGGTATCCTGTGTCAGTGTCTTGGCCGCGTTCATGCCGCCGGTAGCGCGCACGGAGTTGCCGCCAACCATCGCCTGGCTCTCCAGCACGATGACGGATTTTCCCGCGTCCGCGGCGGTGATGGCGGCGGTCATGCCGGCGCCGCCGGCGCCCACAACCACGATGTCGCAGTCATAAACAGCATCCTCGGCCTGCTGCGCTTCACCGCGGGTCTGATAATCCTGCGGATTCAGCCCGGCCGATGTCAGAGCGGCCGTAGCGGCCTGCAAAATAGCGTTGGATGTGACGGTAGCGCCCGACAGGGTATCAACGGCGATGGAAGCGCTTGCCGCGATATCATTCGTCAATTGCTCAATCGCCTTGTCGCCGATGCCGGCGGTTTCCGCCGCGCCTTCGATGGATACGCCGGTGATCTTGCCGTCTTCAAGCGTCAAGGCTACCTCAACATCGCCGTTCATGCCCCTTGCCGTGCCGCTGAAGGTGCCGGAAACACCCTGCGCCAGGGCGGCCGAGCCCGTCAGAACCAGACAAACCATCAGCACCGCCAACAGTTTACGAAACATACCTTACCTCCTCAAAAGTCTTAGCCCCTGTCGGTCTGTCCATAATATAACATGAATAAAAATCAGATACAATGCTCAACGGCGGAAAATCTTGTTTCTTTGTAAGAACAGGTTAGAAATATTTACCATAACGAAAGAAATTCACCCTGAAAGCAGTTTTGTTCTGCCCTCAGGGTGTATCTGTGTATTCTGATTTTCGTGTTTTCTTTATCAGATTAAGGCTTCCAGCATCGCGATCGCGCCGATCAGCCCCTCGCTTCCGGTTTCCTCCACACGGCCCTCATCCACCAGGGCGGCGACGGCCGGGTCAAGCGGCAGGCGGCAAACGGCGGGGATGTTGTGGCGCTGTGCCAGCTCCTCCGCGCGGCTCTTGCCGAACAGCTCGTGGCGCTCCTTGCAGCCCGGGCAGGTGAAGTAGCTCATGTTTTCCACCAGCGCCAGCACCGGAATGTTCATCATGCCCGCCATGTTGACGGCCTTTTCCACAATCATCCCCACCATCTCCTGCGGGGAGGCCACGATGATCACCCCGTCCAGCGGCAGGCTTTGGAACACGGTCAGCGGCACGTCGCCCGTGCCGGGGGGCATATCCACGAACATAAAATCCACCTCGCCCCAGACCACGTCCGTCCAGAAGCTCTTGACCATGCCCGCGATCACCGGCCCGCGCCAGACGACCGGGTCGGTCTCGTTCTCCAGCAGCAGGTTGACGGAAATGATCTCAATGCCGCTTCTTGTTACCTGGGGCAGCATCTCCTCGTTGTTGCCCATCGCCTTCTCCGTCACCCCGAAGGAATGCGGGATGGATGGCCCGGTGATGTCGGCATCCAGAATGGCGCATCGATGCCCGCGCCTTTGCATAGCGGCCGCCAGCAAGCTGGTGACCAGGGATTTGCCTACGCCGCCCTTGCCGGAGATGACGCCGATGACATGCCTGATATCCGATTTAGCGTTTGCCGGTGCCCGAAAATCCGGCGCTTGTTTCCTGTCCGAGCAGTTAGCCGTCGCGCAGCCGGAGCATTGTCCGTCGCAGTTACTCATGTTGCCTTACCCCTTAATTATCTTTTTCAATATCCATGATCAGGTTGACACGCCGCTGATGGCGGCCCCCCTCGAATTGTTCCGTTAAAAAGGCGCGGACGATCATCTTGGCCGTTTCCTCGCCCAGCACGCGCGCGCCGATGGAAATCATGTTGGCGTCGTTGTGCCGCCTGGACATCATGGCCCCATAAGGCTCTGCCACCATGGCACAGCGGATGCCGTTCACCTTGTTGGCGGCAAGCCCGATGCCAATGCCCGTCCCGCAAATCAGGATGCCCAGTTCGCAGCGCCCCTGCGCCACCGCCTCGGCGGCCAGCCTGGCAGGCACGGGGTAGTCACAGGCTTCTTTGCCGTCACTGCCAAAATCCTGATAGGCAAGCCCCAGCTCATCCAACACCTCGATTACCCAGCCCTTCATCTCAAGCGCCGTGTGGTCATTGCCCAAAGCAATCATACAAAAGACCCTCCCTTGATTGGTACGGGTCTATTGTAGAACTGATGAAGGGAGAATGCAAGGAAATCGGGAATCCGTGCCGCCGGGCGGAAGAAAAGGGGTTTTATACTACTTTCAAACATTATCTCGTTAATGAATAAAGGACGGGGTACGGTCAACACAGAGGCAAAAAAGACGGAGAAGAGGCGCTGCAGCGCCAATGCGAAATGCTGAATG
>CAZYKQ010000160.1:0-3745 GCA_964648235.1 uncultured Christensenella sp.
CTGTCAATCATTTTTGGTCTGCGCGACTATGGAATAAGTAGGGGGAGTAGAAAGGCTCCATGCTACAATAACGGATATTAAGCTAAGCAGTATCCTGTCGGAAATTATCTGCTTGAAGGATTGACAAGGAACCTCTGCCGCCATGCAGGGATCAGATAGAGGAACAACCCTGTGGGCTGTCCCGGCAGAGAGCCTGGCATGGCGGCCACTCCTGGTACATCCTCGTAGAAAATTCCTGCAGCGACCAACAAACATCAGGAGGGAACAATGACTACTGTCCGTAAAAAGTATGATGAGCCATTCAAGAAAAATGCGGTCAAGCTCAGCTATGCCAGTGGCAAGTCTGTGGCGCAGGTGTTGTATTGGCTGATCATAAGGCGTCGTGGATGACCAAGGAACTGGTGATGAAAGCAATTGGCTCAGAGGCCTGGAGCTGGAGACTGCCCCGGGAACGATCTTCCACTCGGATCGGGGGAGCCAGTATACCAGCGCGGCAGTACGTGAACAGCTAAGGAGAGTGGGTTTGAGGCAGAGCTTCTCCCGCAACGGAAAACCTGGAGATAACACCTGAAGCGAGAGCTTCTTCTCTGCCTTGAATGAAGGAGTTAGTCTATCCCTTGGGTCGATTTGAGCCCCTGGAGGAGGCTAGACATGATGTGTTTATTTGTATTCACAGCTTCTCCAATACTTGCCATACGCAGAAACGACTCGTCTATAGGTCTCCTCTGGACTGGCTGAATCGACGCTGCACATCTACATTGGAACTCACTGTTTAACAATCCGCCCGTTTTTCTGTTGACGAGCAGGGACTGGTTGCAACGATTGGTGAATGCTTCCCAGGCCAAAGCTGACAGTGGTGCAAGGTACACTTTATGCGCAATGTCCTGGCCCATTTGCTTCACAAGGAAAAGAATCGCTTTGTCAGTTGGTTGAAAGGAATATGGCTGACCGCAGACTTAAAAACAGCTAACCAGCGGGCGAAAGACCTGGCAGATGAGTACCGAATTAAATGCCCCAAGGCGATTGAAACGCTGGAAGAGGGCCTTGAGGATACGCGATGAGGTTTCTCCATTCCCTTCATTGGATGCCAGGAAAGTCAGTTCCAACAATATGCTGGAACGGCTGAACGAGGAAATCCGGCGAAGGACCAGGGTGGTGGGTATCTTTTCCAACCCGGAATCCTACCTTACGATTGGTGATAGCTTACCTGATGAAGTACTCGGAAGATTGGCCCGTCACCAGATCATACTTAAAAGAGGAATCGCTCCACTCACTCAACCATCAGGCAGCATAACATGGCTAATGGAGTCTAAAGATACGAACATGATTTGACAGTATCCACTGAAGACTTAAATTTCAACGGATTTTATAGGTTTTATTCCATTTGGATTTAGTGAGGCGTTTAAAGTGGATCTAAACATTAGCTTGGCTTATGATGAAAAAAACGCAATACTTCAATTGTTTAACGAGTACGCAGACAGCATTTTAGCGGAAGGCAGGCATGTCGCGGAATGCTTAAATGCACAGAATTATGGCGATGAAATAAACTCACTTGAAGAAAAATATGGTTTGCCGGAAGGGAGATTATTTATTGCAAGCGTGGATCATAAGCCTGCAGGATGTGTTGCCTTACGAAAAATTAATAATGATATCTGTGAAATAAAACGCTTGTATGTAAAGCCTGGAAACCGAGGGAAGCACATAGGAAAAAAACTGATGGAACAGGTGATTGAGGCCGCAAAGGAAATAGGATACAAACATATAAGACTTGATACCTTCCCTTTTATGAAAGAAGCAATTGCCATGTATGAGAATTACGGCTTTTATAAAATAGAAAAATACAATGATAACCCAGCGCCGACAGCAATATTTATGCAATTGGATTTATAAGGGTGACCTCCGTCCTTAGCGAAAACTGGTAAAACAATACTGAATTCAATCGTAAACGCTTCGTCCGGATCCTGGATCCAGTGTCTGGTTTTTCCTGGAGGGTTACTCATCTTTTGAGACGGCCCTTGAATTCCCCATGATCATGCCCAGCCCGCCGATCAGCAGATAAAGGGCCACGATCACCGACCCGATGATGTCCATATAATAGGCCGCGCTGGAGTTTGGCTTCAGGGCAATCACCAGAAGCGTTGCGGTAACACAGGTATCCACCAGTGTTTTTGCGCGGTAGAGCTTGCTTTGCGCTGAAAGAATAGCATTGCTCGAGCGATGTTCCAGCCTGCGGTAGCGAAGCCAGAAATAGCAGTTGGTGATTACGCCTAATATGGCGATGATGAGCCCCAGAAGAACATTCCCTTTATCACCGGGGGGAAACAACAGGGCGATCAGCGCCATGACAGCGCCGCCCAGACACATGGAAGCGCCCACACTGAGCGCGGCGATACGCTCCAGACGGGCCTTTTTATTTATATCCACCAAAGTCTGTCCATTGGTCGCTTTGTAGATGGCCCAGGATGTAATAATGGCAGCCAGTTCCGCCGTGCGGCGGACAAAATCAGCTATTTGGGTGGAGGATCTGCTCATCAGCAGACCTGCGCCCAGCACCAAGGGGCCGGGCAGGCTGAGCATCATAGCAGCAAAGAGCGTCCGCTGACCTGATTTTTCACGTGTATTCATAGGCTGATGCTCCCCCAAAGATAAAGCAGCGGCAGCAGAGTAAACGCCGCGGCGAAAGGACAGGTAATGGTATCATGCCCGTTTTTCGAATATAACTCGACGATAGCGCTGACAGCCGCTGTCAGCAGAGAAATGAGCAGATAGCCGTGCCAGGGAAGGCCGCCCCGAACGATCAGTATGATGATCACGCTGATGAAGGAGGAGATAAACATCGCAAGCGTTCCCTCCATGCTCTTGCGGCCCTCTATCATTCTGCCCTCCAAAGGATGGCGGCCCCAGCGCTTGCCTACCAGCGCCGCTGCCGCGTCGCCAACGCCCCAGGCATAGATGCAGGCGAGAGCCAGAAGCTTTTCCCCTACCAGACCCCAGCAAAGCATGATCATGACAGCGAACATGGAAAAGGCCAGGATCAGGCTTCCTCGCAATTCGTATTGCTTCCGCTCAACTAAAAAATCGGAAGAACCCTTGATACGGGCCACCAGCGACAGGATCGGAAAGACAAAAATGATAAAGGAAAGTGAACACAGCGCTGCCAGCCACCAGGTATCAAACGCATAGATCAGGATCAGCAAAGAACACAGAAGAATAAAGTGCAGGGTTTTTCGGAACAATTCGGAATGCATGGCAACGAAATGGCGAAGCAAAGCAGCCAGCGCAATGGTCGTAACAAAATAGATGATCAGTATCGAAAAGCCTCTCAAAAACTCTGCAACCATGATATTCTCCACATAGAAATGATCATTTTACACATCAAAGTGATAAATGATTCTATCATACATATGCCGCCGTGCGCAATGAAACGCCCTTCTCTCTTTGCGTATTCATCCTGATTTCGGGCAGTTCATGCCATCTGGGGCCCCGCGGATGGAAGGGAAAAGCAGGCGCCATGAGGAGATATCCTGTTGCTGGCATTAGCGTCAGGCTGTTCGCAGTCCTCCCCGGCATTGCCTGCTTTGGGCAAAGGAATAATACTCGGACTCATGGGATGGGGATAAGGACGGTCAAAAGACATGCGTCATACCCATCGTCAGGAGACTGAGAAAGGAAAAGTGTATAAATAATAAGATTAGCGTTGGCTAACTGTTGACAAGCGCATGAGACTGTGGTATCTTTCGCACAA
>CAZYKQ010000161.1:0-3737 GCA_964648235.1 uncultured Christensenella sp.
TGGAGCGGGTGATGGGAATCGAACCCACGTAGCCAGCTTGGGAAGCTGGTGCTCTACCATTGAGCTACACCCGCAAAATCATCAATGTTTATTCTACTGGTCGTCGTATACTTTGTCAACTATTGCCCTCTTTATTTTGTTATTTTAAGGCTGCTCACGGCTCCCTCGAACTCAGGTAACGTGTCAATTTTTTTTTGATTCTCTGCAAAGCATTATCTACAGCTTTTACATGACGATTCATCATTTGAGCTATTTCCTGATAACTTTTACCATCAAGGAAAGCACTGAGAACTTGACGTTCAAATCCCGAAAGAGCTTCATCTATCATACTTTGCATAGAAGACATTTCTTCTTGATTGATAAACAATTCCTCAGGATTACTAATCTTTCCTTCTATGACATCAAGCAGGGTGCGTTCGTTATCCTCTTCATATACCGGTCTATTCAAAGAGACATAGCTGTTAAGAGGAATATGTTTCTGTCGGGTCGCTGTTTTGATCGCTGTAATAATTTGCCGTTTTATGCATAAATCAGAAAATGCCCGGAAAGACACCTGTCTTTCCGGCCTAAAATCTCGGATAGCTTTATATAAGCCGATCATTCCCTCCTGTACGATATCCTCATGATCGGCGCCTATAAGGAAATAACCTCTTGACTTAATTCGAACCAAGCCTTTATATGCTTCAAGTAAATGAACCAAGGCATCCGAGTCTCCCTGTTGAGCAAGTGAGACAATTTCCTCATCACTCTTGTCTGCGTATGAAATAACAAGAGGTTTTATCATTTCATTTATATCAAAGGGCTCACTCATCATAAAGGTTCAGTAAAATCTCCCGATTTGTTATGCTCGTCCACTATACACGCCGTACATAAGAATTCCTGCCGCAACAGAGGCATTGAGAGAATCGATGACGCCAGACATAGGGATAGAAACAGCCTGGTCACATAGATTGAGCGTCAATTGGCTAATGCCCTCGCCTTCGCTTCCAATCACAAGAGCACAGGCTCCGCTGAAATTGACCTTGCGGTAGTCCTCCCCTTTTGGATCTGCGGCATAGACCCATAAGCCTAATCCTTTTAGCATCCGGATAGTCTGGTTAATGTTTGTAACGCGTGCTACCTTCACATGCTCCACAGCACCCGCAGAGGCTCTGACAGCAGATGGTGTCAAACCAACTGCCCGATGCTGTTGAACAATGACGCCATGTACACCAACGCAAGCGGCTGAACGAATAATAGCGCCTAAATTCATTGGATCCGTGATTTTATCCAGAATGACAATAAAAGGCTGCTCCTTTTTTTCTTTGGCAGTATTGAGAATGTCTTCTACATTAGCATAGGTAAAAGCAGATGCGAAAGCTATCATTCCTTGATGATTTCGTGTAATTTGATCGAGGCGTGATCGCTCGACAGTCTGTATAATAATTCCGGCTTTTTTTGCCATCGAAACGATCTCTCGCGCAGAACCCGACAAATCTCCCTCTGCTACCATCAGCTTTTCGATATCTCTCCCGGTTTTGATTGCTTCTCTAATCGGATTTCGCCCACTAAGAAGATTTTCCGGCACTTCATTAGTTATGCTTGTTGTAAAAGACTCTGTAGGCTTGGAAGACTGTGGCGACGACATCAAAGGCCTGTTTGAAGCAGGTGTAGAAGAGCGCTTATAATGGCTTCTGTTTTCAATCATTCCTTCCTGTGAAAAGTGGCTTTCAACAGACTTTTTGAATCGCGGACCACGAGTACTTAAGGTCATCGACTCATTCTTTTTTTGATATTCCCTTCTTCCTCTGTTTTCTCCATGCCCTTTGCTATGGTAATTCCGTTCATCATCCTGTTTATTTGATGAATAGTAACCTGTGTTTCTCTTTATTGCACGAGAATCACTATTCTGCGTTTCATTCCGATCAAGCTCACGCTTATCTGTGTGATCATAGCGGAATTGTCCGCCACGTCTTTGGGCAAATCCATCGGGCTTGTTCCCTTTCTTTTCTGGAGAAAATTTTTTATAAAAAGCCATTCTGTTTTAAATCCTCTATTTCTTATATTGATCAGACTTTGTTTAAATATAGCTTAATGACGTGTTGCCCTCATGGTCCGGTTACAAGTATGTGATCCGGTATGATTTGTTGCAAATCCCGCACAGTCTTCACATGTATCAGCTTTTACTCTCTGAATCAGATATAACCCACCAGACAGAGCTCTTGGTGCAAAATCACCTTACAATCAAATCTACCCCGAATTATACGATCAACTGTCATCACTCTCTCGCTGCAAGCGGCATAATTCATACAGCTCTCTTAACCTGTCTTCTTTCCCTTGAACATATAGATAACCAAACAACGTTTCGAAACCCGTTGAAGCGGCATAGTCAGCTGGTGAAGCACTTTTAGGTGCGCTATGTTTTGCATGAGCATTACGACCGCGCCGAACATATTCCAGTTCGTCTTCACTCAAATAAGGAAGGATGAGTTGCAGAGTCTGTGCCTGAGCAACAGCATTAACCCTCTCTGTAGCCCTTCGATGCATCGCATATAGTTTGCAGTTATTTTTCAGCAAACTTCCGCGAACCAGCAGATCATAAACAGAATCCCCAATATAGGCAAGCTGCAAGGGACTAAGCGTTACCAACTCCTGAGGAGAGATAGGCTCAAATTGAGGCATCAGCCTTGTTGAGCAGTTTTGCTGTAAGAAGAGGGGCTCATCCCAACAATATTCTTAAAAGTCTTTGAGAAATGATAGGGATCGCTCATGCCAACTTCAACGCCTGCTTGGCGTACAGTGCTGCCCTCTTTTAGTAGTGTCTTGGCGCGCTCCATTTTACAGAACAATTGATAGCTCTGAGGAGGCATTCCAACCTCAGATACAAACCTCTTGCGAAAGGTTTCGACAGGCATACGACTGAGGTTAGCCATGTCACTAAGGGTGAAACTGTCTTTATACTGGTTCTTCCGCATCGCATCAATTACTTTAGCAATTTCGTGGGAAAGAACGGCATCCATGGCCACCGGTTGTCCGCTGTGCGAAGCAAGCATCGCCCACAGCAGCTGTTGTAGCTGCGCAGAAGAAGCTTCCTGTGCTGCGCTTACGCGAACGGTTGCCTGAACAATGTGCTTAGCCAACTTCAGCTGAGAAGGTAATGCTCCTTGCTTCATCGCTCTACGCGGAAGAGCGCCCATCTTCTGAAGGAACATGCCTGATAACGGACCAGAAACCATCAACCACAGCATTCTTGTCTCTTGTTCGGAAACAAGTTGAAGCCCCGCTGTATGAGGCGGCACCATGCAACTCTCCTTTCCCTTAAGCTGTATACTGAACTCATCATTTGATAAGGTGAATGTGCCATTTTGCGCTGCAACCCATAGCCAACAATCAACATCTTTAAGTACATGTGATCCTTGAGACAGCATTGAAGCACCCGCAGCAGAAATCCATACACCACTGGCTTTTGCCAAATCATCAGGAATATGATGACCTTCTACACTGAAGGGTTGATCAGCTTTTGACTGAGTGTCATAAAACAATACAGAATCCATAAAAAACTACCTCCTTAGAAACAATCAGATCATACATGCCATTTCATACATTGTCAAGATAAATTCCAATATTTACATCATCGAGTGTTTCAATGAATATTTTATCTTTGAGCTTGTTGCTTTGATATATAAAGCCTGTGTATATAAATTAAGAGAATCCTCGTTTAATAAGGATCCTCTTTGGCGGAGAGTTAGGGATTTGAA
>CAZYKQ010000162.1:0-3695 GCA_964648235.1 uncultured Christensenella sp.
AACTGCCCACCCACGACTCTGATCGCTTCTTTCGCGGGGATCAGGCCATCCAGCGCCCAAACAACGGCTCCCATGACGGGCGGACGGGTGGCAACTGTAAATCGAAGCTCATGCCCCTCTGATACCAGAGAAGCCGTATTTTTCAAAGCATCCACCAAAGCTGGATTACTGCCCTTGACGTAAACAGAGCCGGCCAGACAAACATCTACCGGTTCCTCCGGGGGAAAGGGTAGTTTTTTTATGATCGTGCCAATGGCCTTCGCGCTGTCCTCGCCGATCTCCCGAAGCAGACGCAGGGCCACCGCGTCGCCCTGATCGGCCGCGTTAAACAGCATCAGGTTCAAATCCGACAAGGTCAGTTGCCCTGCTTCCAGCTGATCAACCAACGCTTCCATGTACTCCTCATCACGGGTGATGGAAAGTTTCTCTTTCAGCATATCCCATAGCATCGTTGGCGCGCCTCCCTTAAACAGGCTGGCATAAACCGTGCGCGCCACGGTCTCTCCCAGCTGAAAGCCTCCGCCCATATCCCCTGACAAACCGCCAAATCCACCTATCTGCAAGGTGCTGCCATCAGCGCCGATGCCGGCGACTGTGCAGCCCGAACCGTTGATTGCCCCGATGCCATAGCCTGTCGAAGTCACTGCTTTGATAGGGAGGAAAGCGTCATTGACAACAAGAGGCTTCGGAATGCCAAGGGTCTGGAAGATCGCGGTTAGTTTCTCGTGTTGCTTTTTGGTATCAGCACCCGACATACCAAATACCCCTTGTTTCAACCCCGATATATGCAGGTTGTTTCGGTCAAGCGCCTGGCGTATAAGTGCTCGTAACTCACCTTCCAGCTGATCAAAGCCACCGCGCATAACCTCATGATTCAGCGGGCCCCAGGATATAAAATCAATGCTGCGTCCATAGACATCAAACAATGCCAGGTGGCTCTTGCTGCTGCCACCATCCAGGCCCATCACGAATTCTTTCACGCCCTCACCTCCCCTCTATCAAAAAATATCAAGCCATGCTTTGTTTGCGTTTAACATCTCATCCAGTGCATCACTGGCCTTTTGATAGTCACCGATCAATGGATGCGTGATCAAGGCCGCCAGCGCTACATCTCGATCCCCTGTGAGGGCAGCCTTAACAGTAAGCTTTTCATACGCCTTCACCGCCTGGGTCAAACCAATGATATGATCATTGACCCGGGCCTTGGGCCCGATAGGTGTAACCCCTTCCCGGCCGATACGGCAGGGCACCTCCACAACGTCGCTGTTTGCCAAATAGCTCAGCGCGCCCAGGTTTCGTGTGTTGACCACCTGCACATCTCCTGCATCATTTTCAATGGAATTGATCAGGTTGATGGCCGCGGTGGAATACAAAGCGCCTCCCCGCCTCGTCAAAGCTTCAGGCTTCACGTCCAGATCAGCATCCGCATACTGGCTTAGCAGTTCAGCCTCGATCAGTTGGCATTCCTCGCCACGGCTTCGCTCAGCCTTGATGCACTCCTGAACATGCGCATCACGGTTATAAAAGTACCCCAGGTAACTGGAAGGAATAGCCCCCACGGCACGCAACAGAGGCTGTGCCAAACCGATATCAGGTATATTGGTCATGCCTTTGCCTCCCGTAGATTCGCCCGGCACCAATAGCTCCTTCCCATCCACTCGCACCGAGGTGATCCAACTGAGATGATTCAAGCCCACATAATCGTATTCAAAATCTCTGCCGCCGGTCATCTCATTGCGGATATTGGTCAGCATGTTAATCGGACAATTGCATAGGCCCAGCATTTTAATGTGTGTATGTCCAAGAACTGCCTCAGCCAGCAAGCCCGAGGGATTGGAAAAGTTAATAAACCAGGCATTTGGGCAACGTTTTTCCATCTCACGGGCAATATTCATGATAGGACCAATGGTACGCAGTGCCTTCATAAAGCCGCCTATACCCGTGGTTTCCTGCCCCAGCAAGTTATACTTCAATGGAATTTTCTCATCCAAAATACGCGCGGCCAAACCGCCCACCCGGATTTGGGCGATCACGTAATCAGATCCGTTCAGCGCCTCTCCCAAATCCTGTGTCTGAAAGAATTCTCCTTCATAGCCTGACTTGGCAAGCATTCTCTGTACCAAGCCTGAGACCACGCCCATTTTTACCGGATCAACATCCATAAAGCAAAGCGTTTTGATGGGCAGGGTGTCACGTCTGTTGATCAGGCCTTCCACAATCTCCGGTGTATAGGTACTTCCCGCTCCAATAACAGTCAGTTTTAAACCTTTCATTTTTGCATCCTCCTCCGGCAAATGCCAGGGCACACAGCGCTGGCTGGCGTATTGCTCCAGTTTAATCTATTTATTCTCCACAACAGGAAGAGACTTTCATGCGTCATCCCGTATCTTTCAGCCTCTCCTGGACCTCCTTTAAAATATTCTTAGTGTGCTTCTGCAATTTCCATCCTTTTCCATTTTATAATTGACATCCAAGAAAGGATAGGCAGGCGGACCTCTGTCTGCAGATTCCCTGGTGGATATCCCAGCCCTTTATCAAATCTTTTTTCCCTAAATCACATATTCGGTTAGCAAGAGAATATGGTGTAAATCGTTTTACACCCTTGTCGTAATATATACTTTGATTATCCTTCTGTCAATCTCTATTATTTATTTGATTTATTCCTTTTTTATGTAAATCGTTTGACGATAAAATGAACAGTATGATATACTTTTTTCAGGATAGCATGCGTGTGCAGGGAAGAAGGTTGGATGATGGCGACCATTCATGAGATCGCAAAAATAGCCGGTGTATCTAGCGCGTTGGTATCCCGTGTTCTGAATGATAAGCCCGGCGTCAGTCCAGAGAATCGCCGTAAAATTCTGGCTGTCATTAAAAAAACCCGCTATGTGCCGAACGCCCTTGCCCGCTCGCTGGTCAGGCAATCTACTCAAGTCATTGGTGTCGTAATGGATGATCTGTGTGAAAAATATTTTTTTGATTTGATCAAAGGGCTGCAGGATATGGGGGAGGAACAGGGTTACAATGTGGTCTTCTGTTCCGGTCGAAGCCGCATGGACATCAAGCTTCGCTATGTAGACTATTTCACGGAAGGCCGAGCCGATGGTTTGATTGCCTTTGGCAGCCGCATCGAGGATGCCGTTTTGATCCGTCATATTTTGAAACGATCCCCTCATTTCGTTTTAATCGAAGGTGATGTGCCGGGCGCAAGAATCAACCGTGTATCCCTTAACAATACCGGCGGAGCCTACCGGGCAACCATGCATTTGATTGAAAAGGGATACAGGCATATCTGCCATTTTACAGGAGATATGAATTATAATGTCTCCAAAGAGCGCCTGGCGGGTTTCCAATCCGCCATGCAGGATGCAGGGCTAAGCATTGATGAAGATACTGTCATTTATGCCGACTTTGAAGAAGACTTGGCCTGCCTGAAGATGACAGAGCTTATCCGTGCAGGAAAAGCGCCCGAAGCCTGTTTTGCCGGCGCGGACAGAACCGCATACGGCGTCATGCGCGCGGCACTGAATCATGGTCTGAAGTTACCTGAGGATCTGGCGGTGATCGGCTTTGACGATGAACCCCCGGATTCCAAGGACTTGCTGTTTCCCGGTCTGACCACCCTGCGCCAGCCGCTGTACGAAATGGGCCAGACAGCCGTCCGTTTGCTGGTCCGCTCCATGCAAAATACCGAC
>CAZYKQ010000163.1:0-3668 GCA_964648235.1 uncultured Christensenella sp.
GCTGCCTTGCCCGCGCCCATCGCCAGAATGACGGTGGCCGCCCCCGTTACTGCGTCGCCGCCGGCCCAAACACGGCCTCGGCGGGTCAGGCCGTTTTCGTCCGCAACGATTCGGCCGCGGCTGTCCGTTTCAAGCCCCTGTGTGCTGCGGGACAGAAGGGGATTAGGGTCGGTTCCGATGGCAATGATGACCGTGTCCACCTTGATTTCAAACTCGCTGTCAGGGATCTCCTGAAAGCTCCTTCGCCCTGAGTCATCCGGTTCACCCAGTTCCATCCTCAGGCATTTCAGACCGCTGACCCAGGTCCCTTCGCCCAGTATTTCAACCGGCGCGCAGAGGGTGTGAAACTGAATGCCCTCTTCTTGCGCATGATGAACCTCTTCCAGGCGTGCAGGCAGTTCCTCTATGCCCCGGCGGTAGACAATGCTGACTTCCCCGGCCCCCAGGCGCAGCGCCGAGCGTGCCGCGTCCATGGCCACGTTGCCGCCCCCCACCACCGCAACGCGCTTGCCGCGCAGCACCGGTGTGGCCGCATCCTCACGCCAGGCCCCCATCAGGTTGACGCGGGTAAGGTATTCATTGGCCGACAGGACGCCGTTAAGCCCCTCGCCGGGAATGCCCATAAAGCGGGGCAGCCCGGCGCCAGAGCCCACATACACAGCCGCAAAACCATCCTCGAACAACTCGTCGATGGTGATGGTGCGGCCGATAACGATGTTGCAATCGATCCTGACGCCCAGGGCCTCCAGCTCCTCCGTTTCCCGGCGCACAACGGCCTTGGGCAGACGAAATTCGGGGATACCGTAGGTCAGCACCCCGCCCGGCGCGTGCAGTGCCTCAAATACGGTTACCTGATAACCAAGCCGCGCCAGTTCCCCCGCAGCGCTCAGCCCCGAAGGCCCTGCCCCGACCACGGCCACACGGCGGCCGTTTCGGGGCATGCTTTGAGAAATCGGTTTGTATTGTGATTGATAGCTGTCCGCAGCGTATCGCTCCAGATTGCCGATTGCGACGGATTCACCCTTGGCTCTTCGCACACAGCGCTGCTCGCACTGCTTTTCCTGCGGGCATACACGCCCGCAGACTGCCGGCAGCGCCGTGTACTGCTTCAATAGGTGATAGGCTTTCTCATCCTCCCCGCGCGCAATGCAGCCAATAAAGCCCGGTATATCGATGCCGACCGGACAACCGCCCATACAAGGCCTGTGCCTGCATTGCAGGCAGCGCCCGGCCTCTTCCCTGGCCTCTTTGGCCGTATAGCCCAGGGAGACCTCCATGAAATCCTTGCCCCGCTCGCCCGGATCACGCAGAGGCATCCGCACCCTGTCTGCCATTATTGAGCCTCCTTTGCAAAGAGACGGCAAGCTTCTTCCCGTGCTTTCGCTTCAAACTCCTTGTATACGTTTCCGCGCGCGATGGCCTCGTTAAAATGCACCAGATGACCGTCAAACTCCGGCCCGTCAACACAGGCAAACTTCATGCGGCCGTCCACGCTGAGGCGGCAGCCGCCGCACATGCCTGTACCGTCCACCATGATGGCGTTCATGGATACGGTGGTTTTGACGCCATAGCGCTTGGTCAGCTCACTGACCGCATTCATCATCGGCAGAGGGCCGATGGCCAGCACTTCATCATAAGACTCGCCGGCTTGCAGACGCTCCTCCAGCGCCTTGGTAACAAAGCCCTGCTGCCCGGCACTTCCGTCATCCGTCAGGAGCGTTACCCTGTCACAGACAGCTCTGAACTCATCCTCCAGCATCACTGCCTCGGCGTTGCGGAATCCGATAATACAATCCACAAAGGCGCCTTCTTGCTTCAGCTGTTTGGCGGATGGATAGGCAATGGCGCAGCCCAGACCGCCGCCCACCACACAGACACGGGAGAGGTTCTGAAGCCGGCTGGGCTCACCCAGGGGGCCTACAAAATCCCGCAGGCTGTCACCCGTCCCCAGCCGGTCCAATTCAATGGTGCCTGCCCCCAGCACCTGATAGATAATACTGACGCTGCCGGCGCGCGGATCCGTATCCATCACGGTGAAAGGGATACGCTTTGAGTTTTCGCCTGTCCGCAGGATGATAAACTGCCCTACCCTGGCTTTTTTCGCCACCAGCGGTGCCTCAATTGTCCATACGGACGGATACGCTGTTCAGCCTTGTCTTTTTAAGGATTTTATACACGTTTACTCCCCCTCGATGCGCTCAAACTGTGCCTTCACAGGCAATTGCCACGCGCCCGTCCCCTCCACAAAGGGTTCCAGGCTGAAATCGCTCATCGTTCCAACCAGATCAATGATCGCCTGCGCTTCTTCCCCGCCGATCAAAACGGGCTGAAAGTTGTTGTACTCCGCTGTGCCGGAAGTATAAGCCGGCAGCAGGTTCAGCTGATGCTCCAGATACTTCCCCTCTTCGTCAAACCGCAGAGCAGCCTGGGCGATCATGGTACGCCGCTCGCGTATCTCCACATTGCCGCCAAAGGCAAAATTGCCAAGCGAATAGACGATGCTGGCTCCCTTGTAAACCTCAATTCCATGCAATACATGGGGATGGTGTCCAATGACCAGCCCGGCCCCATGATCCACGAAAAACCGGGCAAAGCGTTGTATCTTCGCGTCCTGCCGCGGTCCATACTCCTGCCCGCCGTGGACGGACGCAATAATGAAGGCGCAGCCCGCCTCCTGCAGTTGGCAGATGCTCTCCTTCAATTCGTTTCGCAAGCGGGTAAATTCGGTGATATTGGCACCGGTAAAACCAATTTTGACGCCATTTTTTTCATAGATCCACGTCTTGATTCCCTCATAGGTAACCGCAAACCAGTCAAGCCCGGCCCCTTCCAAGGCGGCCACGGTGCTCCGGTAGCCGGGCAGCCCATAGTCAAAGGTATGGTTGTTTCCAAGGAAACTCAGCTCGATGCTGGAGGCTTTGATAATGTTGGCAAAATCTGTCGGTCCGCGGAAAAGATAGCGCTTTCTGGCCGCGTTTTCCGTGCAGTCATACAGGACGCCCTCCAGGTTGACAACCGTCACATCATCTGCGGTAAATACCTCCTGCACCTTCGCAAAGGGATAGGCATAGCCTTCCCGCGCAATATAGCCGTGAAAGGAGTTTTCCCGCCCCAGCAGCCGCTCCTCTCCGCCTAGCGTACAATCACCCGTAAAGCTTAAGAGGATTTCGGTGGAAGCCTCCTCGCCCAGAGCGGTGACAGGGTAACTAAGAAGACCTGTCAGACAGATCAGTGCCAGAAGAGCCGGTAACTTTCTGCTCCAGTTTCGTCTCATCCCTACCTCCATCCCGCGTTTGTTGAAAATCATCCTATCAAGCAGAAAGGAGCTTGTCAATAAATGGCATTGTATATTAGCGCTTCGCAACAAGCTTTCTATTATTTTTGGGCGTTTAGGGCCGGATATTCTTCAGTTTATTTCCCGGCGCTTGAGCGCTCACCTCAAAGGCGGTCTGGCAATGGGTCTGGCTGGCGGATCATCGGTTAATAAATTCAAAACCATTCCTGCTTATACTGTTCATAGAGAAAGAGTTTCTTTCGTTAGTCGTTGTAGTCGCAGCATCATTCTAAAAGATGAGAGCTCTTTCTCTTTTCACCCCCAACACAAGTTGTTTATTGTCCACTAAGTGTTGTTGTCTTATAAGGTCAAAAGCATTTTGAAAAGCCCGGCC
>CAZYKQ010000164.1:0-3623 GCA_964648235.1 uncultured Christensenella sp.
CACCTCTTGGAAGCAGGTGTGCACTTCGGTCACCAAACCCGTCGCTGGAACCCCAAAATGGCTCCCTATATCTTTACGGAGCGAAACGGCATCTACATTATCGACCTGCAGAAGACAGTTCGAAAGATGGACGAAGCTTATATGTTTGTGCGCAACCTGGCTATGGAGGGGAAAACCATCCTATTCGTCGGGACCAAGAAGCAGGCGCAGGAGTCTATTGAACAGGAAGCCAAGCGTTGCAACATGTACTATGTGAATCATCGTTGGCTGGGAGGCATGCTTACCAACTTCCGCACCATCCGCACCCGTGTGGACCGTCTCAATGAAATTGACAAGATGGAGGCAAATGGTCAGTTTGAGCTTCTGCCCAAAAAGGAAGTTATTAAACTGCAGCATGAGCGTGAAAAGCTGGAAGCTAATCTGGGCGGCATCCGCACGATGAAGAGCTTGCCGGGCGCAGTGTTCATCGTTGACCCCAAGAAGGAAAACATTGCTGTGATGGAGGCCCGTGCGCTGGGAATCCCGATCGTGGGTATTGTTGACACCAACTGTGATCCCGATGAAGTGGACTATGTGATCCCCGGCAATGACGACGCTATTCGCGCGGTTAAATTAATTGCCGGCAAACTAGCTGATGCTGTGCTGGAAGGCAAGCAGGGCGAGCAGGCAGACGCGGATGCGCAGGATGCCGAGGAAGAGGAAGTCCAGCAGTAATTTGCTGACATGAATGCACGATATGAAGGAGGATTCCCCGATGGAAGTCACTACTGCATTGGTCAAAGAGTTGCGTGAGCGCACTCAGGCCGGCATGATGGATTGTAAAAAAGCCCTTGTTGCCACTGATGGCAATATTGAGAAGGCTGTAGAATATTTGCGTGAAAAAGGTTTGTCCGCAGCGGTGAAAAAGGCTGGCCGGATTGCTTCTGAAGGCATGGTGGACAGCTACATTCACATGGGCGGAAAGATTGGCGTGCTGGTCGAAGTAAACTGTGAGACCGATTTCGTTGCCAAGACGGATACTTTCAAGTCGCTTGCTCATGACATTGCTCTGCAGATTGCTGCAAGCAATCCCCAGTTTGTCAGCAAGGAAGAGGTCCCGACAGATAATCTTGAAAAAGAGCGTGAGATCCTTCGCGCCCAGGCCCTCAATGAAGGCAAGCCTGAAAAGATCGTTGAGCGTATGGTCGAAGGAAGAATCGAGAAGTACTACAAGGAAGTCTGTCTGTTGGAACAACCTTTTGTGAAGAACCCTGATATTACGGTCCAGGATCTGGTCAACGAGGCGACACTTGCCAGCGGCGAGAAGATAGCTATCCGTCGTTTCACCCGCTATGAGCTGGGAGAAGGCATTGAGAAGAAGGTGTCTGATCTTGCTAGCGAGATCAGCGAGATGACCAAGAAGGCATGAGTGCCTGTTATCAGCTGAAGACGTAAGAAAAACAGGGGCGTGCGATTGCGTGTGCCCCTGTTTATTTGGAGGTATATATGGCAAAACATTATGAGCGTATCATGCTTAAGCTGTCGGGCGAGGCCTTGGGTTTGGATGGCCGGCTGTTTGATCATGATAAAATCGATCGGGTGGCAGCCATCCTCAAAGAAGCCACGGATACCGGTGTGCAACTTGGCATTGTCATTGGTGCTGGAAATCTGTGGCGCGGCAGGCTTGGCGGCGCAGCAGGCATGGATGCTGTATCTGCTGATATGATGGGTATGTTAGGCACAGTGATGAACTGCCTGTGTATGAAAGAGGCACTGCACCGACATGGTATTCAGGCCCATGTCATGAGCGCTCTGGATATGCCTCGCATCGCTGAAACCTATAGCCGTGATCTGGCGCTCGAATACATGGCAAAAGGACATGTTGTTTTGTTTGCGGCCGGCCTTGGAAATCCTTTCTTTACAACTGATTCGGCTGTGGCGTTGCGCGCTGCGGAGATCAAGGCTGATGCTGTCTTGCTGGCAAAGAATATCGATGGAGTTTATTCGGCGGATCCAAGGAAAGACGCGTCCGCAGTTTTGATCAAGGATCTCAGCTATGATGAGGCCTTGAGTCGCGGACTCAACGTGATGGATCAATCTGCGCTGTTGCTGTGCCGTGACCAGGCTGTTCCTTTTATCCGGGTATTCGGCCTTGATGATCCGAAGAACATTCTGAAGGTTTTAACAGGCGACGACATGGGTAGCATTGTGCATCCCTGAGGCTAGGTTAAGATGAAATATCTGCGCAGATTGATCTGGTTTGCCGCTACCCGTCTATTGGCGATAGCAGTTGTGCTGACCATGATGACGATTGCATTTTATTTTTCTATGAATGCTGCCAACATCTATGTGATCCTGAAGGATGGTATGGCAGAGCGCGCTCAGACGGTTATGATGGGGGAAACGCCTGACCGGCTGGAGAAATATTTTGCCAAGAGCTATATTGACCGAGACAATGTGCTTAGCAGCACAAAAACGGGTACCAATCCATATAGCCGCTATAGCATCACAGGTTTTGATCATCGTCTGAGTATGGATTGGATGTGGTGCTGGCCGTGGGACGATACAGCTCGCGCCACCATCACGGAGCGTATTCCTGCAATTGATGGGCGCATTACAGCCGCGGGAAAGGCCATTACGCCAGAAGAACAGTGGGGAGTCCCCAAGTGGGAAAGTGCCCGCTACAATGTTGTACTATCTCGCGAAAACGGACAATGGCATATCAAAAATATGAGTTACGCGGGAGCGGTTGAATAGTGTCTGAATTGGAAAAGCAGACACGCGTGCTGCTTGCGCCGCTTGCAGGCGTCAGCGATTGGCCGTTCCGCTTATTGTGCGGAAACCTCGGCGCTGATGAAACGGTAACGGAGATGATCAGCGCGCAGGGCTACCTCTGCGCCCCCAAGGACAACCGTGCAACACAAGATCTTTTGTTGACCCATCCTGATGAGCCGCCTGTAGCCGCCCAGGTATTCGGGCATGAACCGATGTGGTTTTACGAGTCCATCAGAAGGCTGTCAGACAGCGGCATGTATTGCGGAATTGATATTAACATGGGGTGTCCTGCCCCGAAAGTAACCAATGGAGGATCAGGGGCAGCGCTGATGAAAACACAGGTATTGGCCTCGCAAATTATCCGCGCTGCCAGACAGGCTACGCAATTGCCCCTGTCTGTCAAGATGAGGATCGGCTGGGACGAGAACAATATCAATGTGTTGCCCTTTTCAAAGATGGCGGAAGAAGAAGGGGCGGACTTTATCACCGTGCATGGCCGTACTCGCGCACAGCATTATTCCGGGAAAGCGGATTGGGAGGCAATCGCCCGTGTGAAACAGGAACGAAAGATTCCGGTGATTGCCAATGGGGATGTGTTTAATTGGGCGGATGCTAAAAAATTGCTCGAGTTGAGCGGCTGTGATGGCGTTGCAATTGGCCGAGGCGCGTTGGGCAATCCATGGGTGTTCAGGGAGATCAAACAAGGACTGTCCGGAAAAGTCCCTGAATGCGCAAGCCAAGATGAAATAAAGGATCTTTGCCTGCGGCATGCCCGCCTGATGGCGGAATGGAAAGGTGAGGAGAGGGCTGTGATCGAGATGCGCAAGCATTTTGCCTGGTACTTGAAAGGATTGCGTGGGGCGGCTCAG
>CAZYKQ010000165.1:0-3527 GCA_964648235.1 uncultured Christensenella sp.
GCGCCGCTATGAAAATCAGCGTTTTCACCGCCCGGGGCCGTCTTCCTCTTGCCATGCCGTACACCCTCCCTTTGTATATCGTCAGTATAAGGGGCGGTGACAAAAGCTGTCAACTTGCGTGCTCATGCGGGCGGTGGTAAACTAACCGGGATAATGGAGGATGTTTATGAAGCAAGCTGTGATCTTTGATCTTGACGGAACCCTGCTTAATACGCTGTCCGATATTGCCGCCGCGATGAACAAGGCATTAAGGCATTTTGACCTGCCTGCCCATCCCGAAGAAGCTTATAAGCTGTTTACCGGCGACGGCGCGAAGAACCTGACGCGGCGGGCTGTGGGAGACCGGGCGGAGATGTTTGATGAGGTCTACTCCTTTTATAATGAAGAGTATGGCATGAACAACAGCATTACGACGGCTCCTTATTCCGGTATTGACGAGATGCTCAGACAGGTGGCGGCAAGCGGGATGAAACTGTGTGTGCTGAGCAATAAGGGCGACAGCGATGTACAGCAGGTCATCGCCCATTACTTCAAGGATATCCCTTTTTCTCTTATCAGGGGTGTGCGCGAGGGAGGCCCTGTGAAGCCTGATCCGCGGGGGCCGCTTGAAATCGCTGAGTCCTTGGGCCTGTCAAAGGACGATTTCTGGTATGTAGGGGATACGGTCACTGACATGCGCTGCGCCGCAAACGCGGGCATGGAAAGCGTCGCCGTCACCTGGGGCTTCCAGACGAGGGAAATGCTTGAAAAAGCAAAGCCTGACCACTGGGCAGAAAGTTCGCAGGCGCTAACTTTTCTTCTGACCGGAGCCTGATTGTTGCCTTTTGGATACTGCTGCGCTATAGTATTCCTGTCAAACGACAGGAGTTCAAGTTCAGGAGGGATTTTATGGCTTACAAGATTGCGGATACCTGCATCAGCTGCGGCGCCTGCGAAGCGGAATGCCCCAGCAATGCGATCAGCGAGGGCGAAGGTCTGTATGTGATCGACCCCGATCTGTGCATCGATTGCGGCGCCTGCGCCGATGTGTGCCCCGTGGACGCGCCCGCACCCGTGTAATCTTACAAATTAAGATACCCACGGCCTGAACAGAACCGAGAGGTTCTGTTTTTTTGGCGACAGGTTTATGGTATGATGGCAGGAGATAAAGGAGGCTGAAGGGTGGAGAGGGTAGAGGATCTGCAGCTGGGCGGGCTGAAAATCCTTAGGCGGGACGATCTGCCGGGGTATACCACCGATGCTGTTGTGTTGGCTGACTTTGCGAAAAAGCTGAAAGGCGTTCAAGTCTGTGATCTGGGCGCGGGAACAGGCATCCTATCCCTTTTGCTGCTTGGCCGTAAGCCCGAGCTTCACCTGACAGGCCTTGAGATTGACGAAGAACTGACCGCCCTGTCACAAAGAAGCGCAGCGCTCAACGGCCTGGATGGCCGGATGCGCATGCTGAACGGTGATCTGAGAAAGGTTCAAAACCTGCTGCCCGCGGCTTCTTATGACGCGGTGATCTGCAACCCGCCCTATCATCAGGATGCGCAGGGCGGGATAAACAGCCATCAGCACACTTGTGATGAAGCGGATATCGCCCGCGCAGCCCGCTGGCTGCTCAGACCCAAAGGCAGGCTATACGCATGCTGCCCTGCGGGGCGCATGTTTGTGATGGCAGATGCCATGAAACAGCAGGGGATCGAGCCCAAGCGTTTACGTCTGGTCGCTTCCCTGCCAAATAAGGCGCCCTATCTGTGCATGATGGAGGGCGCGCCGGGGGCCAGACCGGGGTGTGTCCTTGAGCCGCCGCTTGTGCTGATGGACCGGCCCGGGGTTTACAGCGCCGAATACAAGGTGATCTACCATCTGGAAAAAGAGGATAAAGCATGATTTTAGTGCTGGCAGAAAAACCCAGCGTTGGGCGCGATATAGCCCGGGTACTTCGTTGCAATGAGAAGGGAGAAGGCTTCATTCAGGGGGATGAATATATCGTCACCTGGGCCTTTGGGCACCTTGTCACGCTCTGCGATCCGGACGAGCTGGACGAACGCTATAAAAAATGGCGGGCAGAGGATTTGCCCATCATGCCCGACAGCATTCCCACAAAGGTGCTGCCTAAATCCCGACAGCAGTTCAACCTGATCAAAAAACTGATGCAGGACAAGCGTGTGGAACGCATTGTCTGCGCGACCGACGCCGGCCGCGAGGGCGAACTGATCTTCGGTCTCATCTATGAAAAGGCGGATGTTCACAAGCCGGTGGACAGGCTGTGGATCAGTTCCATGACCGACGCCGCTATCAGGGAAGGGTTTGACAGCCTCCGGCCGCGTGAAAAATACGCGGGGCTCTATCAAAGCGCCTTGTGCCGCTCTCAGGCCGACTGGCTGGTGGGTATGAACGCAAGCCGGGCTTTTACCTTGTCTTACGGTGCGCTGCTGTCAGTCGGCCGGGTGCAGACGCCCACGCTGGCGATCCTGGTCAGGCGTTTGATCGAGATACGCGATTTCAAGCCGGAGGAATACTACACGCTTAGCTGTGATTTTGGCGATTACAAGGGCCAGTGGTTTGATCCTGCTGTGAAGGAGGACAAGCTGGCAGGACGGATCAAGGATCAGGAGACGGCGCAGAATCTTGTAAAGAAGCTGAAGGGCAAAACGGGCCGCGTTACCGATATCGTAAAGGAAGACAAAAAGGATTGGCCGCCCCAGCTGTTTGATTTGACCAATTTGCAGCGTGAAGCTAACCGTATCCTGGGCTTTACGGCGGATAAGACCCTTAAAACAGCCCAAAGCCTCTATGAGACCAGAAAGGCCATCACCTACCCGCGAACGGACAGCCGCTATCTGCCCCAGGATATGTTGGGACGGGTGTACAAAGGCATGGAAAACCTGGCTGAACCCTACGCCTCGCTGACAGAGGTGATTGAGAAGAAGGACGGCAAGCTGCCTTACTCACGCCGTTTGTTTGATGATGCCAAGGTGAGCGATCACCATGCCATCATCCCCACGCCTCAGAAAACCTCTCCCGATAAGCTGAGCCCTGATGAAAGAGCATTGTTTGACCTGATTGTCCGCCGCTTTATTGCCGCATTCTGCCCTGCCCACACGTATGAAGCGACACGCGTGATCACGGCGGCCGAGGGCGAGCAATTCAAGACCTTGGGTAAAACCGTGCGCGATGAGGGCTGGAAAAAGGTATACGGACAGTGGAAAGCCGGCAAGGAAAAGGATGAAGAAGCGCCGCTGCCTGAACTGTCTGTGGGGGATGAGCGGCATATCAAATCCGCCAAATCAAAAAAGGAAAGCACCAAGCCGCCGCCTCCGCATACGGATGCCAGCCTGCTTGCTTCCATGGAGAACGCCGGGCGGGAGATCGACGATGAGACTCTGCGTGAGCAGATGAAAGGGTCCGGCCTGGGCACGCCCGCCACGCGGGCCGGTATCATCGAACGGCTGATACAGGTGGGCTATGCCAGACGCCAGGGCAAGGCGCTGGTTGCGACTGAGAAGGGCGAGAAGCTGATCCTGGTCACGCCGCCTGAGATC
>CAZYKQ010000166.1:0-3526 GCA_964648235.1 uncultured Christensenella sp.
TATGGCATTCTCGGTCAATCATCCCTTTATCTACTTGGTGGCGGGCGTTGTGGTGCTGTTTGTTATTGCGCAGTCCGTTTTTTTCCTGATCAGGGCTGTGAAACGGGCCGGGCAGCTGGGCCTTAATGGGGCTACCATCCGCAAGACCATCCTGTCAAGCGCGCTGTTTTCGGTGGCCCCGGCGGTCAGCATCCTGGTGGGCGTCATTACGCTGAGCAAGTTTATCGGCCTGCCGCTGCCCTGGCTGCGGCTGAGCGTAATCGGCGCCGTGACCTATGAACTGCCGGCAGCGACCATCGCGGCCGGGGCGATGGGTGCCCTGGTGACCGAGACCATCACGGACGCGCAGATTTTTTCCGTGATCGCCTGGGTTATGACCCTGGGCATCCTGTCCGGTCTGGTTCTTGTCATATTCGGCCTCAAAAGGATACAAAGCGGTGTATCCTCGCTGTCCGGATCGGATAAACGATGGGGGGAGATACTGTCCGACAGCCTCTTTCTGGGCATGATCAGCGCCTTTGTGGGCCTGCTGTTTGCGGACATCAGAAGCGGCCTTCCGGGCTTCATACCAATTGTGGTGGCGCTGGTCTCGGCGCTGCTGATGACGCTGTGCGGCATAGCCATCAAGGTGCTGAAGTGGACCTGGCTTGAGCAGTACGCCATGCCCGTATGCATGCTGGGCGCGATGGCGCTGAGCATACCGATCACGGCGATGATGGCTTAAGGAGAGAATGACATGAAGAAGACAAATCAGCCTGCTCAAAATCTTTCCGCTTACGAGCGAAGCGTGCATCTTCAAGGCCGCATCTGGGACAGCATGGCGTTTTTCCTGATGCTGATAGCCCCTGCGGCGATCTGTATTTATTTTGACGCCTGGCCGCCGCTGACCGCCGTGCTTAAAGGTTTGCTGGGTGTCGCTCCCATGTATTGGACGGTCGGTGTCATCGAGGTGCTGACCTTCGTACCGATGCTGGGCACCGGCGGCTCCTACCTGGGCTTTGTCACCGGCAACCTGACCAACCTGAAAGTGCCGGCGGCGCTTAACGCCATGCAGGCAGCGCATGTGAAGGCCGGCAGTGAAGAGGGGGATGTCATCTCGACCATTGCCATCGCGTCCAGTTCCATCGTTACCACGCTGATCATCGCGGCGGGCGTTTTTCTGCTGGGCTATCTTCAGCCGCTCTTGGAATCCCCGGCGCTCAAACCCGCATTTAACAACATACTGCCCGCCATGTTTGGGGCCTTGGGCGTTGTTTTTATCAGCAAGAACCCCAAGATCGCGGCGGCGCCCCTATTGTTTATGATTGTGCTGTTTGGGCTGATGCCGGGCTTATCAAAAAGCGTAAGTATTTTGGTTCCTGTGGGTTCTCTGATTGCCATTGGTGTTGCCCGTGTTCTCTATAAAAAAGGCATGCTGGACGCGAAACCTGCCGGGAAGGAGCGCTGATATGCTGATTGTCTGGATGGCTCTTGCGCTAATCCTGGCCTTGCTGTTATATGTTTTGATCCGGGCTGTTTTGTTTGTCCCGCCGCGTGAGGAAAAGCCTGAGCCTGCAAAGCTGGTTGCGGCGGATGAGGAAACCCTGGGCGCGCATCTGCGGGATATGCTTCGCCGCAGGACGGTCAGCTACGCGGAGGAGGGCCTTGCGGATCAGGCTGAATTTGACAGCTTTCAGGCATTGCTGCAAACCCTGTATCCTTCGGTGTTTGAGCGGTTTGAGTTTGAGCGCGTGGGAAAAAACGGTCTGCTGTTGCGCCTGCCCGGCCAGGGGACGGGCGAGCCTTCCGTTCTGATGGCCCATTATGATGTGGTGCCGGCGGTGGAAAGCGAGTGGAGCGTGCCCGCTTTTGAGGGGCTTATCAAGGACGGCGAGGTCTGGGGACGCGGCGCGATCGATACCAAGTGCACCGTGCTGGGGATCCTTGAGGCCGCTGAAGCGCTGGTGAGGCAAGGTTTTGTACCCAAGGGTGACTTGTATATCTCCTTGGGAGGCGATGAGGAATGCCTGGGGATGGATGCCTCCGCCATCGTGGACGAACTCCATCAGCGGGGCATCCGGCCCGGCTTCGTGCTGGACGAGGGCGGGGCCGTGGTTAGCAATGTTTTCCCCGGTGTGTCGCGCCCCGCGGCCCTGATCGGCATCGCTGAAAAGGGAACGGTGTTTGTTGACATCACGGCGCGGGGAAGGAGCGGCCACGCCAGTGCCCCGCCCGCCAGGCAGGCCGTGGGCATCCTGTCGGACGCGCTTGGGCGCGTGGTGAAGAAACCCATGCCCTTCACCCTGACAAAGCCCGCTTTGGAGCTGTTTGACACCCTGGGGAGGCATTCTACCTTTGTGTATAAGATTATCTTTGCCAATCTCAATATATTTTCGCCGGTGCTCAATATGATTTGCAAACAGTCGGGCGGTGAGCTCAACGCCCTCGTACGCACCACGGTGGCGCTGACCCGTCTGTCTGCCGCGGATGCCTATAATGTGCTGCCCAGTGAAGCCAGGGCCGGTATCAACCTGCGCCTGATTCCCGGCGACAGCATCGGAGAAGCTGCCGACAGGCTCCGAAAGGTGATTGCAGACCCGCAGGTGGAGGTAAGCGTCCGAAACGGCAGTGATCCCTCCATCATCTCCCTTACCGGGGATGAGCCCTGGACGCGTTTGAAGCTTGCGATCAACCAAACATATCCGGAAGCGATCGTGTCCCCATACCTGATGGTGGCAGCCAGCGACAGCCGCCACTACTGCCGTATCAGTGATCATGTCTATCGCTTCTCGGGCATGCCGCTGTCCAAGGAGCAGATGGGGATGATCCACGGCAAGGACGAGCGGGTGCCGCTGAAGCTGCTGCCGGATTTGATGCGGTTTTATCAAAGCGTCATAGAAAAGTGCTGAGAAGGGGAATAACAGACCGCGCAGAACACAGAAAGCGGGGGAAGGAAACAATGTGATTTTCTGCGTTCTATTTCGCGCCCCCTCCCTTGCTTACAGCGCGGTCCCCTTTTTCGGCACGAACAATGAAGTCATATCCACCCCTTCAAGCTCCAGCAGTTTGATTTTTTTATCGATGCCCCCGGCATAGCCGGTCAAACTGCCGCCGGTGCCGACCACGCGGTGGCAGGGAATGATGATGGAAATGGGGTTATGCCCGACGGCGCCGCCGACCGCTTGAGCGGATACAGGTTTTTGCGTCTGCGCGGCCAGCCTGCGCGCGATTTCCCCGTAGGTGATAACATCCCCGTAAGGAATATCGCGCAGGATGGCCCATACCGCCTGGCGGAAGTCACTGCCCGCGGGTGAAAGAGCAAGATCGGACAGGGCGGGTCGCTTTCCCGTGAAATAGCGGTCCAGCCAGCCTTTTACGGCGTTGAAAACCGGCAAGTCGTCCCTGCTGATCATGTCCGGGGGAACAGACGCGCCAAAGTACTTTTGACCATCCATCCAGAGCCCTGTCAGGGAATGCCCGTCAGCGGCCAGCGTCACAAGGCCCAGGGGCGAGGAATAAAGCGTTGTGTAATGCATGTACATCTCCT
>CAZYKQ010000167.1:0-3502 GCA_964648235.1 uncultured Christensenella sp.
ATGGGCGCAGGCTCCAGCGTTTTTGCTAAAAACGTTCTGGGCGACAGCATGCTAACCCCGGCGCTTGAGGAGAGCACCATCGCGCTGTACGACATTGACGGCAAGCGATTGCAAGAATCCTATCAGATGCTGGAAGCCATTAACCGCAACAACGGCTGCAGGGCCAGCATCGAAACCTATCTGGGGATCCCCAACCGTAAAGAAGCGCTGCGCGGGGCTGATTACGTGGTCAACGCCATCCAGGTGGGGCTCTATGACCCTTGCACGATCACCGACTTTGAGGTGCCCAAGAAGTACGGCCTGCGGCAGACCATCGCGGATACGCTGGGCATCGGCGGCATCTTCCGTTCGCTTCGCACGATTCCTGTGATGATGGATTTTGCCCGGGATATGGAGGAAGTGTGCCCCGATGCCTGGTTTCTCAACTACACCAACCCCATGTGCACCCTCACCGGCGCCATGCTGCGCCTGACTCCCATCAAGACGGTGGGGCTCTGCCACAGCGTACAGGTCTGCGCAAGCGGCCTTCTGGAAGGGCTGGGTATGCCCTACGATGACCGGGTGCAGTGGAAGATTGCCGGCATCAACCACATGGCCTGGCTGTTGGAAATTACAAAGGACGGCAAGGATCTTTATCCCGAAATCAGGCAGCGGGCGGCAGAGCGCAGCGAAAAGCACGGCGACATGGTGCGCTATGAAATCATGAAACGCTTTGGCTATTATGTCACCGAATCCAGCGAACATAACGCCGAGTACATGCCCTACTTTATCAAAGAAAAGTACCCCGAGCTGATCGAGCGGTTCAATATACCGCTGGATGAGTATCCCCGCCGCTGCGTCAAGCAGATCGCCCAATGGGAAGAACGCGGGCATGAACTGACCGATAATCCTACCCTGACGCATGAGCGGTCGCATGAGTATGCCAGCTACATCATGGAGGCCATGGAAACCAACCGCCCCATCAAAATCGGCGGCAATGTACTGAATACCGGCCTGATCACCAACCTGCCCTCAAACGCCGTGGTCGAGGTGCCTTGCCTGGTTGATTCAAGCGGCATTGCCCCCACCGCCATCGGCGACCTGCCGGAGCAGCTGGCCGCCCTCAACCGCACCAACATCAACCCCCAGCTATTGACCATTGAGGCCGCTCGAACGCTTCAAAAAGACTACATCTACCAGGCCGCGATGCTCGACCCGCACACGGCGGCCGAGCTGTCCATCGACGATATCGTCAGCCTCTGCGATGACCTGATTCAGGCGCACGAGGATTGGTTGCCGAAGTATACATAAAAGGTGATGCGCTTGGGCGTCCGCAAAAAGCCCGCGTTTTCGAACGCGCGCTTTTTGTATATTTATACTTTACTGGCGCATATTTATATGATACATTGACCTTCGGAGGATGAAACAATGCAGTCAAACTACGAAACCAAACTTTGGGGCGGGCGCTTTTCACAGGGGACGAATGAATTGATGGAACAGTTCCATAATAACGCCGCGCAAACCGCCTGGCTGTTGGACGCCGATATCCGCGGCAGCATAGCGCATGCGGCAATGCTGGTTCGTTGCGGGCTGATCACACAGCAACAGGGCGCTGATATCGACCGGGGCCTTCGGGAGATGCTGGAAGCCGTCCGGGCAGGTACACTCATCTGTGACAACAGCTTTGAGGATGTTCACAGCTTTGTCGAAATCAAGCTGACCGAATCAATCGGCGAAGCGGGAAAGGTGCTGCATACCGCGCGCAGCCGCAACGATCAGGTAAACCTTGATATGAAAATATATGCAAGAGAAAGCTGCCAGAACCTGATCATGATGCTTGAGCAGCTGCTGGTTTCTTTGAAAGCCAAGGCAGAAGCCCACCCTGTGCCAATGCCGGGCTACACACACCTGCAAAGGGCACAGACCGTCACCTTCAAGCATTACCTGATGGCTTACTACGGCATGTTCTCCCGGGATGTCAAACGCCTGAAAAACACTGTGTCAGGCATGGATGAAAGCCCGCTTGGATGCGGCGCGCTGGCCGGTACAACGCACCGGATCGACCGTGCCTTTACCGCGGAAGCGCTTGGCTTTCGCAAACCCTATGACAATTTTTTAGACGGTGTATCGGACAGAGATTATCTGATTGAGGCCCTGGCGGACCTGTCGATCATCATGATGCACTTCTCCCGCCTGTGCGAAGAACTGGTGCTTTTCTCCAGTCAGGAGTTTGCCTTTATAGAACTGGATGATGCCTTCTCCACCGGATCCAGCATCATGCCCCAAAAGAAAAACCCGGACAGCGCGGAGCTGGTCCGCGGCAAAACAGGCAGGGTTTACGGCAGCCTGGTCGCGCTGCTGACGGTGATGAAGGGCCTGCCTCTGGCTTACAATAAAGATATGCAGGAGGATAAAGAAGCCTTTTTTGACGCGATGACCACCGTGCAGGACTGTGTGCGCGTGACGCAAGGCATCATCGAAACCTTGCGGGTCAGACAGGAGAACATGCGTGCGGCGCTTCAAGGCGGCTTCATGAACGCGACCGAGCTGGCTGACTACCTGGTACGCGCCGGCGTTCCCTTCCGCAGCGCCCACAGCATCGTAGGCAGCATCGTCCTCTACGCCGAGCAACAAGGAAAGCCCATCGAAGCCCTCAGCCTCAAAGAACTTCGTCAATTTTTTCCCGAATTTGACGAAGCCGTCTACGATCAAATCGATTATGATAAAAGCATGAAGCTGGGTATAAAGCGGGAAATGCTGTAAACTTTTCTACGCTGCGCATGATCATCTACGCATAAATGCAGATGGCAGATTTAAAAAGCGTGATGCGGTTTTCATGATCGCATCACGCTTAAACCTGGCCTATCTTTTATTCCTTCCAAAGCCCTGCCCGCTTCAGCGCCGGGTAAATCGCCGTATACAGCAGAGGCGCTACCACGATGGCGAACAAGCCGTTAATGGAGGAGGAACTAAGCTTGCCCACCAGCACCGCCGGGATGGTATCGGCGGGCACAGGGGCAACCCATCGGGACCAGACATAACTTTTAATCATATACAAGGCGATATATAGGACAGCGCCTGTAGCCACCCCCAAAATGGAACGGACATGGGGGTTTAACTTGCCCTGCCGATCATTCACAATGATCCCGCAGGCTAAGGCCATGGCCCCCTTATTGATAAAAGTGATCCAGAACTCCGGCGCGTAGGCCGGGAAGGTCAGGTCAAACAGCGCTGAACCAAGGCCCGCGATGATACCGCCCTTCACGCCGCCAAAAAGCATACCGGCCAAAAGGCACACGGCATTGGCCGCGTGCAGGCGCGAATAGCCGGTGGGAATGCTGATATAGTTGGATACAAAGACAAGCGCCACCATCATGCCCATGAAGGCCAGACCGGCCGCCGCTGTTTTTCTTGTCATGATGAACCCTCCCTGAAAGAATCTGTTTCCTTTACAAGCATAGCGCTTTCTGGTATTGTGTAAAGTACCAAATATGATTTAATTTATGATACCAGTTGGAAGATC
>CAZYKQ010000168.1:0-3492 GCA_964648235.1 uncultured Christensenella sp.
AGGAGAAGAAAATGAAGGCGATCGTTAACGGTGTTATACTGACACCCCAAGAGGAGATCCGTGGTATGGCCCTCTTGTTTGATACGGTTTTTCGAGGAATCGTGCCGCTTGAACAGGTGCAGTCGAAAGAAGTGATCGATGCCAAGGGGAATTATGTTGCGCCCGGCTTGATCGATGTGCATATCCATGGGTATCTGGGCGAGGATATTTCCGACGGCAGTGAAGAAGGTGCGCGTATCATAGCCGAGGGCGTCCTGGCCAACGGCGTTACCTCCTTTTTACCGACAACGATGACTGTCAGCTGGGATGAAATCGAATCTGCCTTTGAGGTGGTCCGCCGTCTGATGCCTGAAAGCAGAGAGCCTGGTTTCAACGGCGCCCAGATCATCGGCTGTCACGCTGAGGGGCCTTTCATCAACCCGCAGCGCAAAGGCGCGCAAGCAGCTGAGCATATTATTCCCCCGCGCGCTGACTTGATTCTGCCGCACAGTGACGTCGTGCGCCTGATCACCATGGCGCCTGAGATGGAAGGCGGGCTTGAGTTTATCAGCGAACTGACAAGCAAAAGTGATATCACGGTCTCCATTGGCCACAGCAACGCTGATTTTGATTTGGCCAAGAAGGCCATTGCGGCGGGAGCCTCTCACATTACCCATCTGTTCAACGCGCAGACCGGCCTGAATCACCGTGAGCCCGGCATTGTCGGCGCAGGGTTGACAAGTGACGTGTTCACGGAGTTGATTGCCGATGCCTTTCATGTGCATGAGGGACTGTTCGGCTTGTTATACAATGTGAAACGGGATCTGTTGGTGCTGGTGACTGATTGCACTCGAGCCGGTGGGTTGCCTGACGGCGAGTACACGCTGGGTGGCCAGCCGATCTTTGTCAATGGCATTCAATGCCGTTTGCAGGATGGCACCATTGCCGGCAGCGTGCTGAAACTTAACAATGCCGTGCGTAATCTGCATCATCTAGGCGGTGTCCCTTTGAAAGACGCTGTCCATACCGCTTCACTCAGCGCCGCCCGGACAATTGGCGCGGATCGTGAAAAAGGCTCAATTGAGGGTGGCAAGGATGCTGATTTTATACTGATCGATGATGATTGCCATGTTTACTCCACCTTTGTGCGCGGCACGCTCAAATACAGCAAGGAGAACTGACCGATGTCAAAACCAGCCCTTACTGCCCCGCTGGATCCGGATTTCTTACCCCTTTCCCTAGTATGGAGGGATTATCAGCGCGAAGCACAGGTCAATGACAATCCCGGGCGGTTTGTCTGCACCATTCATCGCGACAAAGGGCTAAGCTCTGCCTGGGAAGCCATGATTTTGCCTGAGGGCGTTCAGGAGCAGCGGACCGTCGCACTGCTTGAGCGTATCATTAAATCGCTTTTATGGATCCGCGGCGGTTACAAGATAGAGATTGCCGGATACAGGGCTCTCTATGAATATTTAAAAAACGCTTATGCTCCCGGCGGTCTTCGTGCTTTCGATGCCAGTTTCATGGCTGGTGTATACGAAAAACCCTTTGAGGTTCTTTGGTCGGAGGACGCGCAGAGCATTTCCGAATCCATCGAAGCTGCCAGCCCCATCGGACGGCATATGGACGGCTGTCGCATCGGTTTTGACGCAGGTGGCAGTGACCGAAAGGTGTCCGCTGTTATTGACGGGGAGGCTGTATTTTCCAAGGAAGTTGTCTGGTTTCCAAAGATCAATGAAAATCCTGATTATCATTATGAGGGCATTCTATCAGCCATGAAAGAAGCGGCGGAGCATATGCCCCGCGTCGATGCAATCGGTGTCAGCAGCGCGGGGGTTTACATCGACAACCGGATCATGGTGGCTTCCCTCTTCCTGAAGGTGCCCAAGGACCAGTTCAATTTGAAAGTCAAAAACATGTATATCGATGTCGCCAAAGAGATTGGCGATGTTCCATTGGTTGTTGCCAATGACGGCGATGTGACCGCTTTGGCGGGCGCCATGAGCCTTAGCGCGGGAAATGTGCTGGGCATCGCCATGGGCACAAGCGAAGCCGGCGGCTATGTTGACTGTGACATGCACATCGTGGGCTGGCTGAACGAGCTGGCCTTTGTGCCTGTCGATTTCAACCCGGGCGCAATGGTTGACGAATGGTCCGGTGATATCGGCTGCGGGGTGAAGTACTTCTCTCAGGATGCGGTGATCAAGCTTGCGCCGGCCGCGGGTATTCATTTGGAGGAAAGCCTTTCTCCCGCTGAAAAGCTGAGAATCGTACAGGATGAAATGGAAGCCGGCAACCCGGAAGCTGTCAGACTTTATGAGACAATCGGTGTCTACTTCGGCTATGCCATCGCATACTATGCCCTGTTTTATGAGATCGATCATGTCCTGATTATGGGGCGCGTCACTTCGGGCGAGGGTGGCACCCTGATTCTATCCAAGGCCAGGGAGGCGCTCGCACTGGATTTCCCGGAGCTGAGCAGGCATCTGCAGCTGCATATCCCCGATGAAAAAAGCCGCCGCATCGGGCAATCCGTCGCAGCAGCAAGCCTGCCGAAAGTCCGTTAATGAAGTATTGTTCATAGTCTCATCCATCCTTCATCAGATGGATTTTTCTGAAATGCTTCCAGGCGAATGACATCACGCTCTGTAATATATCCCTCTTCGGCAGCAGCTTTGATCAGGGTTTCAAACGTGGTCAATGAAACATTTTTCACTTCAGCCTTTGCCAACCTGTCAAAGCCTTTTTGCATGCCATAGGTAAAGATAGAGGCAATACCGAGCACAAATGCTCCAGCCTCTCTCAATGCTTTCACAACATCGATCACAGAGCCTGCAGTTGAAATCAGATCCTCGATAACCACTACCTTTTGTCCCGCGCTGACTTTGCCTTCGATTCGGTTGCTGCGTCCGTGATCTTTCACGGATCCCCGAACATAGGCCATCGGAAGATCCAGAATATTGGATACATAGGCGGCATGCGGAATGCCGGCTGTGGACGTACCCACTACCAGCTCAGACTCCGGGTAGTGATCGCGTATCAGTGTGGCAAGCCCTTCTTCCACTTCTTTGCGCTCTTTGGGATAGGAAAGGATCAGACGGTTATCACAATAGATGGGTGATTTGATACCGCTGGCCCAGATGAAAGGCTCCTCAGGGCGAAGAAATACCGCTTTGATTTTCAGTAACAGCTTCGCAATGTCTTTTTGCATGGGTCTTTTCCTTTCTTATTCTGCAAAATCAGCTTTGACCCGTAACCAAGCGGCAAGGGGGTCGGCGGTCGCTGTGATTGGTCTTCCTACCACGATATAATCCGAGCCGAGTTCTCTGGCCATGCCGGGGCTTGTGATGCGTTTCTGGTCATCCGTGCTTCCTTCAGGGTATCGTATGCCGGGGGTGACAGTCAGAAATCCCTGACCACAGGCAGCTTTTACAAGCTGCGTTTCAAGGGGTGAACAGACCACCCCATCCAGTCCGGCAAGCTTGGCATTGAGTGCATACTTTGATACAGTAG
>CAZYKQ010000169.1:0-3468 GCA_964648235.1 uncultured Christensenella sp.
AAATATCATTATGATATCATATTGATATTAAATTATGTCAGGAGCTGTTTGTATGAAAGAAAAAACCTTAAAGCCAAGGCCCGGTCTGCTGATGCTCATGCTCATCATCGTTCTGTTCCTGTTTTCACTGGCGCTTACCGTTGTAGGCGCGGCAATTATTGAAAAGGGCCTGGGCCTTGCGGGAGGGGTTCTCCTGACTGCAGGCATTTTGCTGATGATTTTGTCTGGGTTGCTTATTCCCGGCTTGAAAGTCATCAGGCCCCAGGAAGCACTTGTCCTTACCCTCTTTGGAAGGTACATTGGCACAATCCGGGAGGAGGGGTTCTATTTTGTAAACCCCTTCTCAATCGCTGTAAATCCTGCGGGGCAAACTCGTCTGGGGCAGAGCGGCGATGTCGACGGAGGCGCAGGCGGATCGTCAAAGCTTGTAATTTCAGCATCAGGTCAAAGCATCTCTGCCGGCGCCAGCAAAAAAGTCTCTTTAAAGATCATGACCTTGAATAATGCCCGTCAAAAGGTCAACGACGTCCTTGGTAATCCCGTAGAAATCGGCATAGCGGTCATGTGGAGAGTTGTGGACACAGCCAAGGCTGTATTTGACGTGGATAATTTCAAGGAATATCTCTCCTTACAGTGCGATAGCGCTTTGCGCAACATTGTCCGAATCTATCCATATGATGTGGCCCAGGGCATTGATACCACCGGAGACGGGGAACCCGATGAAGGCAGCCTGAGAGGGTCAAGCGGCATAGTGGCCGAGAGAATCCGCAAGGAGATCCAAAGCAGGGTGGAGGAGGCGGGTCTTGAGATAATTGAGGCGAGGATAACATACCTGGCCTATGCGCCGGAAATAGCGGCGGCTATGCTTCAAAGGCAGCAGGCCAGCGCCATTATTGATGCGCGCAAGATGATTGTGGACGGCGCTGTGGGCATGGTTGAGATGGCTCTTGAAAAGCTCAGCGAGAACAACATTGTTGATCTTGATGAGGAGAGGAAAGCCGCTATGGTGTCTAATTTGCTGGTTGTCCTGTGCGGAAACAGGGACGCCCAGCCAATCGTCAACAGCGGCAGCCTATACTAAGTGAGCGATAAGAAAAAGCAAATTCCTCTGCGCATTTCCGCAGAATTATATGAGGATATTTCTTCCTGGGCAGCTGATGAGTTTCGATCCATCAACGGACAGATTGAATACCTGCTGACTGAGTGTGTAAAAAAGAGGAAAGGCTCCGGGAAGAATTTTCCCCTTGATGTAAAAAACACAGAGGAATAACAGCCAAGTTCGGGAAGCGGTTTGTCATTCCCTATGAATTCAATCTCCGGCTCGGTGAGCACAGACGGCAGACCTCTTGCACTCCATGACGATTCTGGTTTATCGCGCGGCAAATCGCGGCAGCATCCGCTTTCCGCAACCGTCGCCTTCGTTACCCGATGGCTCTACCGTCTGTTCAAATAATGGGCTGATATCAAACCCGGTATCACACGCCTGAAATCCGTTTGACATCCGCCCAATTCCCCTGCTATACTTGCTATAGTGGCCTACTTTGGGAAGTCGCAATTTATATAGGAGGGTATACATTATGCCGTTAGTCAATACCAGGGACATGTTCAAACGCGCTTATGAGGAAGGATACGCCATCGGCGCGTTCAATGTCAACAATATGGAGATTATCCAGGGTATCGTGGAGGGCGCGACAGCGGAAAAATCGCCCATCATCCTCCAGGTGTCAGCCGGCGCTCGCAAGTACGCCAACCACACCTATCTGATGAAGCTGATCGAGGCTGCCATGGAGACCAGCGGTCTGCCCATGGCCGTCCATCTGGATCACGGCCCCGATTTTGAGACCTGCAAGAGCTGCATTGATGGCGGTTTTACCAGCGTCATGATTGACGGAAGCCATCTGGATTTTGAAGAGAACATCGCGCTCACCCGCCGCGTGGTGGAGTACGCTCATGACCACGGCGTGACCGTCGAGGCCGAGCTGGGCCGGCTGGCCGGTGTCGAAGATGACATTAAGGTTTCCGCGGAAGATTCCAGCTACACCAGGCCTGAGGACGTTGAAGAGTTTGTGCAGAAGACCGGCTGCGACAGCCTGGCCATCGCCATCGGCACCAGCCACGGCGCCTTCAAATTCAAGGGCGAGCCCAAGCTGCGCTTTGATATCCTGGAGGATGTCAGCCGCAGGCTGCCCGGCTTCCCCATCGTGCTGCACGGCGCATCCAGCGTCATCCCCGAGTACGTTGAAATGATCAACCGCTACGGCGGAAAAATGGATGGCGCGCAGGGCGTGCCGGAATCCATGCTTCGCCAAGCCGCCTCCATGGCCGTATGCAAGATTAACATTGACTCCGACCTGCGCCTGGCCTTCACCGGTGTCATCCGCAAGCACCTTGCCGAGCACCCCGACCACTTTGACCCCCGTCAGTACCTGAGCGAAGCGCGCAGCGCCCTGGCCGGCATGGTTCGTCATAAGATCGTCAACGTTCTGGGTTCAAACGGCAAAGCATAAAAAAAGGAGTACTGGGCATGGAGCTTGAAGGCAAAGTCGTCGTCGCCCAAGGCGGCGGCCCGACCGCAGTAATTAACCAAAGCTTGGTCGGCGTGGTGCTGGAAAGCCGGAAATTCCGTCAGATTACCAAGGTATACGGCGCGATTAACGGCGTGAACGGCATTATCAACGACAATTTTCTGGATTTAACACAGGAGACCACCAATAACCTGGAGCGCGTGGCCGTCACGCCCTCTTCCGCCCTGGGCAGCACCCGTGACAAGCCCGACGAAAAATACTGCGAGGAGATTTTCAACATCTTCCGCATGCACGATGTTCGTTATTTCTTCTACATCGGCGGCAACGATTCAGCCGATACGGTGCGCATCGTCAACGAGCAGGCGGAGAGGTGGCATTACGATTTCCGCGCCATTCATATCCCCAAAACCATCGACAATGATCTGGTGCTCAATGACCACACACCCGGCTATCCATCGGCGGCCAGGTATGTGGCACAGGCCTTTATCGGCATGAACCTGGACAACAGAGCCCTTCCGGGCATTCACATCGGCATCGTGATGGGGCGCCACGCGGGCTTTTTAGCCGCCGCCTCCAGCATTGCCCAGAAATACCCGGATGACGGCCCCCACCTGGTGTATCTGCCGGAACGTCCCTTCTCTATCGAATTGTTCTTAAGCGATGTCAAACAGGTATACGACCGTCTTGGCCGCTGCGTCATCGCCATCAGCGAAGGCATACAGGATGAAAAGGGCGTGCCGATCCTCTCCAGCCTGATCCGGACTGAGCGTGACGCGCACGGCAATGTGCAGCTTTCAGGCTCCTCCGCTTTGGGCGAGCGCCTGTCCGCGCTGATCAAGGAGCACCTGGGCATCAACCGCGTGCGCAGCGACACCCTGGGCTATGTGCAGCGCAGCTTCCTGGGCTGCGTCAGCCAGATCGATCAGCACGAAGCCCGCGAGGT
>CAZYKQ010000170.1:0-3456 GCA_964648235.1 uncultured Christensenella sp.
ATCTTCCGCGTTCAGCACATGGTCAAAGTGGAAGAAATCAAGGAATAAGGAGGACGTCCTCATGAAACTGCACGAGTTGAAACCGGCTATCGGTTCCACGACTGCTCCGAAGCGCCTTGGCCGAGGCGTAGGTTCCGGACTTGGCAAGACCTCAGGCAAGGGTCACAAAGGTGCCAAGGCCCGCTCCGGCGGCGGAAAAGCCCCCGGGTTTGAAGGCGGCCAGATGCCCTTGTATCGCCGTATCCCCAAGAGCGGCTTTACCAACATCTTCCGTAAGGAATATGCGACGGTTAACCTGTCTGCGCTGGAGCGCTTTGAAGACGGAACGGTTGTGACCGTGGATCTTCTTAAAGCGCATGGCCTGGTCAAACAGGTCAAGGATGGCGTTAAAGTACTTGGCGGCGGCGAGCTGACCAAAAAGCTGACAGTTCAAGTTGATCGCTTTACCGCCTCCGCAAAAGAAAAAATTGAGGCGCTCGGCGGGAAAGCCGAGGTGATCTGACATGTGGGAGACGCTGCGTAACGCGTGGAAGGTTCCGGAGCTTCGCAAGAAGCTGCTGTACACCTTGATGATGCTGGTTATTTACCGCCTGGTCAGCGTCGTGCCGGTACCCGGCATCAATGCCGCTGTGGTACAGGACGTCGCCAAGCAGTTTGATATGCTTGGGCTGGTCAACATGATGACCGGTAACGCGTTCAGCCAAATGACCATCATGGCCATGGGCATCACCCCCTACATTAACGCCAGTATCATTATCCAGCTGCTGCAAATCGCCATTCCGGCGCTTGAGCGGCTGGCAAAAGACGGCGGAGAAGAGGGAAAGGCCAAGCTTAACCGTATTACCCGTTATTCTACGATTGTCCTGGCGGCCCTTCAGGCCATCGGCATTATCGCCGGTCTGAACAGCGCGACCACCACAGGCGGTGAGCGTGTTCTGATGGCCAGCTATAATAACTTCTGGGGCCTGCTTTCCATCGGCATCATCATGGCCGGCGGTACAGCCCTTGCCATGTGGATCGGCGAGCGCGTCACTGCCAACGGCATTGGAAACGGTATTTCGCTGCTGATTTTTGCCGGCATCATCTCCAACCTGTTCAACGGCATTCTGCTAGCCTTTACCGATGCGCTTGGTTTGACCCATTACACAGGCGCCGGCAGTCCGGTGGTCAACTTCCTGATACTTGTTATTACGGCTCTGGTGATTATTACGGTTGTCACCTTTGTTGATCTGGGCGAGCGCAGAATACCTGTTCAGTATGCCAAGCGTGTTGTCGGCCGCAAAATGTACGGCGGGCAGAGCACACATATACCGCTGAAAGTTGTTTCTGTCGGTGTGTTGCCGCTGATCTTTGCCTACAGCTTTATGGCTTTCCCCGGTACGATCATTTCAATGTTCGGCACCAGTTCATCCGCCTATAAGTGGTGGAATGCCTATATGCATCCGCAGGCGCCCTTGTATCTCGTTGTGACTGCGCTGCTGATCGTGGCTTTCAGCTACTTCTACTCATCCATCAGCTTCAATCCGCAGGATATTGCCAAGAACATCCAGCAGCAGGGCGGCAATATTCCCGGAATACGTTCCGGCAAAAACACGGTTGAATATCTGGCACGCACGACAAACAGGCTGACCCTGTTTGCGGCTCTGTTCCTGGCTGTGCTTGCAACGATTCCCTCGCTGCTTTACATATGGCAGAGCGTGCAGATTCCTTTTGCTGCTTCTTCCATGTTGATTGCAGTGTCCGTCGCGCTGGAAACGGTCCGCCAGATCGAGGCGAATCTGGTCATGCGCAACTACAAAGGATTCTTATAATATCGGCCATCCTTGCCGGTATCATCAAGACAACTCTTGCGACAAGAGAAACAATTTCCCCCTCTGCCCTTTGGGGCAGGGGGCGGAAATTTGAGGTAAAAGCATGAATTTGATTTTCTTAGGCCCTCCCGGCGCAGGAAAGGGTACCCATGCCGGCCGTCTGGCCCAGCAATTGGGTATTCCGCAGATTTCGACGGGCGATATGTTACGCAGCCATGTGAAGGCGGAGACTTCTCTTGGCCTTGAAGCAAAGAAGTACATGGATGCGGGTGAGCTTGTCCCTGATGAAGTAATCATTGGCATGGTCAAAGCGCGCCTGCAGGAAGCCGATTGCCAAAATGGCTATATCTTTGACGGCTTTCCGCGCACTGTGCCTCAGGCCGAAGCGCTGGGCGAATTTGCCAGCATCGATGCGGTTATAAACCTGATTGTATCGGATCAATTGATTACCAATCGTCTGAGCGGCCGCCGTTTTTGTCCCGATTGCAATGGTACTTTCCATATCAAGTATCTTGAAAATCCGATTATTTGCCCCACGTGCGGCGGCAGACTGGTTCATCGTGAGGATGACGAGCCCCAGACGGTGCTGAACCGCTTGGATGTATACCGCCGACAGACAGAACCGCTGATCGATTATTACAGAAAAAAAGGGCTTTTGCGTGATGTCAACGGAGAAGGCGGTGTGGAGGAGAACTACGCGGAAGTACTGGAGGCTCTGGCTATTCAATGATCAGCCTGAAGAGCCCGGCGCAGATATCAAAGATGCGCTCAGCCGGTCACTTGCTTTATGACATCCTTCAAAGTATCCGTGAGGTAGTCAAAGCGGGAGAAAGCACCGCCGCGATAGACGCCTATGCCGAAGAAAGGATCAGGCGGGCCGGTGCCATTCCATCCTTTCTGAACTATCAGGGCTTCCCCAAATCCATTTGCTCCTCTTTGGACGACGAAGTGGTGCACGGCATCCCCTCAGATGAGGTCATCCTCAAAGAGGGCAGCATTCTTTCTGTCGACTGCGGGCTGATCCTGGATGGCTGGCAGGCGGACAGCGCCTTTACCGTTGCGGTTGGCGAAGTGAGCCCTGAAAAGGCCGATCTGATACGCGTGACGGAGGAATGCTTCTTTGCCGGAGCTGCCGCCGCTGTGGATGGTAATCGCATCGGTGATATCGGCTACGCCGTGCAACGTCTGGCAGAGGATCATCACTACGGAGTGGTCCGCGAACTGACCGGACACGGCATCGGCCGCAATATGCATGAGGATCCCTCAGTGCCTAACTATGGCATACCCGGGCATGGCACCAGGCTGAAGGCCGGCATGGTCATTGCGATCGAGCCGATGATCACTCTGGGCAACTACCGCGTGAAGGAAATGGATGACGGCTGGACGATCAAGACGATAGATGGTTCTGCCTGTGCTCACTATGAGCACACCGTCGCGATTACGCCGCAAGGCCCGGAGCTGCTTACATTTCCTGGTTTTCGCTTCCGCTCTGAGGGAGGATTAACTTGAAGGCACCCTTACGCGAAGGAATTGTTGTCATTTCTCAAAAAGGACGTGACAAAGGCCGTTCCTTTATGATATTATGTCAGATGGACGCTGATTTCGTGCTGATTGCCGACGGAAGCACCCGGAAGCTTCAAAAACC
>CAZYKQ010000171.1:0-3450 GCA_964648235.1 uncultured Christensenella sp.
CTCCCGCTTCCTGTCCTTCCCCGCGGATGATGAGCAAGAGCAAGTTGTATAAAAAAGGATCGCGAGCTTTCCCATTGTACGCGACCTTCCGGGCACCGGAAAGGAAGCGGCAACGGTACTTGAGGCGTTACGAATGAGCACGTTCATACTGAATGAATAAATGAAAAAGAGCATCGTCAAACAAACCCCCGGCCCGGCGATGCCTTGAAGGATTGAATATAGATATCGCTACTGCTCCTTTGTCATCTCCCGGAAAAACTTGACGATGGGATCATAGAAGAATATCAGGATCGTCGGGATCAACAGCAGAATCAGGCGTCCCAGGATGGTGTTGGCAAAGAGGATTACGGCTCCCAGCCAGCGGTTGTTATAATCATGCACCGCGTAAACCTGCTCGCGCCCGATGGTCTGAGCGGCCATGCCGCGGTAGCGCTCGTCCACATAATTGCTTACATCCGTTTCCAGCCTTCCGGTCTCCTCGCCGCTCTCCTCATCCATTTCAAAACCGGTCAGTTCGGCGACATTGACAACGCCCGCCAGGTCTTTGAACAGAAGGATCTGGCCTTTTTTCAGCCTTGAAGTCTGGTCCACTTTCTGAAAAATCGCCAGGTCGTTGAGCATGATGTGCGGCTCCATGGTGGAGGATTGGAAGACATAAGGGATCATGCCCCTGATGGAGGTCTCCCGCTCCGGTGACGCGTAGCCAAAGGCCAGGACAACAATGTTGATGCCCAGCATCAAGATAATGCATACCAGCATGACCGAAGCGGTGATGACGGACGCTATGTTGTTCTTCCGGCGCGTCAGGCGCTCCGTACTGGCCTCCACCACCCGTTTTTTAGCCGAGCCTTCGGAGGCGCTTTTGAGCACAATGGTACCGGGTTGTTTGTTTGTCAGTGTCGGCAGCTGGTTGAGCATCGAAGGGTGGTAGACACGGGCCAGCAGGTTGCCATAGACCAGGCAAACAACAACGCATCCGGCGATAATCAGGGCGGCTACCAGCATAAAAACTGTTTGCCCCGCGTCAAACATGTTGGACAGATTGCTCATCGCGGCGCGGTCCGCCAGCACCGCGTAATAACCGGAGGCAGATTTAAAGATAAACAGCCCCGCAGCCAGCAGGCCCACGATGTAACGGCCGTTGATGGAATTACGCAGAAACAGCGAAACAGTCAGCGATACCGCGGCAAGTATCAGAATATCAATCAGGCCCATGATATACATGGGGATAATATAATCGATCACCAGCGGAAACTTCAAAAAGGAAGAGAGAAAAATGGTTGTTACAAAGCCAATCGAATAGATCGCGCCCTGAAAGATGAAACGCCCGATCAGCTTTTGCGCAATCAAACGGCTGGGCTTGTAGCCCAGCTGCACCAAGGCATACCATCTGTTCCTGATGATCTCGATGAACGTCATGTATTCATAGTTGGTAATATAGAAAACTACGTTAAAAATCAAGGAGACAAACAGATAAATATAGAGGGTGGAAAAATAGCTCTGCATCATCAGCTGCGGAGCGGCGTCTGATACGACGCTTTGTTTCAGTGTTTGCAGGCTGAAGTAAATGGCAAAGGATAGCAGCCCCAGGAACAAACCCATGCTGAACTGGCGGTTTCTGGAAAACTTCTGCTGCGTATAGGCGTTACGGAACTCTTTGCGCATAAAGCTTGTATCATAGATCATGGCTCAGCACCTCCAGATACGCGTTTTCCAAGGTTTTGTTGCTGACCTCCAGCTTTTCAATTCGAAGGCCGGTCTGCCTGACCATTTCCAGAAAATCGGCCTGATCAACTGGCTCTTCGCCATAATCGAAAACATGCGCCTGCCCGCCGTGCACGGATGTAGAAAGCGCCGGCGCGATGGCTTTCAACCTGTCCGCAAAGCCCTCCGCGTCCGCAACGTCCACGATATACACGCGCTTATCCAGCTTTGCCATCATCTCCTGCATGGAGCCGGCATGGCCGATGCGCCCCTTGATCAGAAAGGCGGCATGTGTGCCGGCCGTATGCGCCATGGCCAGATCCTTTGCGCCGATCAGAACGGCCCCGCCCCCTGTGGTGATAATCCGGGCAATCGCCCGGATCCCCTGTGATAAACGATTATCAAAGCTGAGCTGCGTAACAGAAAAAATAATCAGCAGCGACCAGGTGAAGCTGGCAGCCAGCAGGCTGATGACGGCCTTCTGCGCGCGGGACAGATATTTGATGGGCGTCAGCGTCATGTAATACAGCCCGGTATCCAGCAGGCGCTGAAGGATCCTTGCCTGGCGCTCTGCCGCCTCCCCCGGCATATTGGCGGTAGCGAACATCAGGTATTCCAGCGTGGTCATATTGGGAAAGATCACATCGCCGTCGGATATAAAGAACACATGAGGCAGTACTTTGCGCTTCTTGCGCATCATGCCCCGCTCTCCCAGAATAATGCGGCCTTTGTCATAGGGGCGGACGCTGCCGATGATCTCAAGCAGCAGTTCGATTTCAAAGGCCTCACTTCCTGTGACGCACCAGCATTCGCCCCGCCTGATGTCAAAGGTGATATCCTGAAGCACCTTCTCCTCAGCGCCGCCGGGGTACTGATAGACCTCCACGGAATCAACATGGGCAATCTGCGCCGCGAACTCAACCGGATTGGGGGGATCATATGTATTTGACAGCTTCCTTGCCAGTATCTTTTTCATGCGCCGCCTACCTTTTTTCCCAGGGAAGCATAAAATGCCAGATCACGGTGCCGCGTATATCCTCCCTGGAAACAAGCCAGGGGTCTGCCGCGTTATCAGGGTTATCGCCCCGGGTCTGATAGCGCAGCACGCCATCCTCGCCCATAACTTCCCCTGTAATGCGGTGGGTGATGATTGCCGCGCCGCGGCTGTAGGTGATTATTTCGCCGACGGCAGGCTGCATATCCGAGTCCAGGGTTCTGACGATGATGGTGCTTCCGATGGGCAGGTTGGGGATCATGCTGCCCGTCTCCACCACATACATCTGATAGCCAAATAACTCCGGCACCTGCCCGGTCAGGCGGGCAATCCACACCTTGCCAAGCATTCCGATCAAAGCAAGCAGCAGCAGGCTATAGACCAAACCGCTGATCAGCTTCCTCGGAGACAGTTTTTTCCTTTCCTTTTTCAGGGGCGACCTGCCTTTTCCCTCCGCAAGATCACGGGTTTTTATTAACAGCTCTTCAACTTCTTCACGGGTCGTATACATCCCCTTGCTGTCCTGCATTGTGACGTCCCTCCCGGATTATTAGCCATAAACCATATAAGCATACAATGGCTGAACCCGTCAATAGCAGATGAACAGAATTATTACCGTAATAATTCGATAATACAGTTGACATTTAGCCGTTTTATGCAGTATTATTTCTCTGTAGATTCACCTTCAAGGGTGTGCTCATGGCAAAGCAGTCGAAAGGCTGTGACGCAAAGCTAAAGGGCCTAACCCGTCT
>CAZYKQ010000172.1:0-3408 GCA_964648235.1 uncultured Christensenella sp.
TTACGTGCGGCTTGGAGCGATCAAATTTTTGCTTTGCCATGGATATCTCCTCCTATATTCTCACAGAAAGGTTGTTATATTATTTGCCGAGTTGTTTGTCGGCAATGTTCTTAGGTACTTCTTCATAGTGGTCAAAGATCATGGTAAACATACCGCGTCCCTGCGATTTGCTGCGCAGGTCGGTCGCGTAACCAAACATCTCACTCAAGGGCACATAGGTATGCACCACCTGATCTGCGCCTCTGGCTTCCATGGTCTCGATACGTCCGCGCCTTGAGTTAATGTCGCCGATGACATCACCCATATACTGGTCCGGCACCACGACTTCTACCTTCATCATCGGCTCAAGCAGGCGGCTGTCTGCCTTCTTCAATGCTTCCTTGAAGGCCATTGAACCGGCAATCTTGTACGCCATTTCAGAGGAGTCTACATCGTGATAGGATCCATCAGTCAATGTAACCTTGAAGTCAACCACCTCATAGCCGCCCAATATACCGGATGCTGACGCTTCGCGAATGCCATTGTCAATGGGGGCGATATATTCTTTGGGAATCACGCCGCCGACAATTTTGTTTTCAAAGCTGTACCCTTCACCGGGCGCGGTAGGTTCGATGGTGATGACGCAATGACCATACTGACCGTGTCCGCCAGTCTGACGGACATAGCGGCCCTCAGCCGTTGCTGCTTTACGGATCGTTTCCTTATAAGCTACCTGCGGCTTGCCGACAGTAGCCTCTACCTTGAACTCCCGCAGCATACGGTCGACGATGATCTCCAGGTGCAGCTCGCCCATGCCGGCAATGATGGTCTGTCCGGTCTGCTCATCCGTATAGGCTTTGAAGGTCGGATCCTCCTCGGCAAGGCGTTGAAGGGCGATGCTCATCTTCTCCTGGCCGGCCTTGGTCTTGGGCTCAATCGCCACGTTGATCACGGGCTCGGGGAACTCCATCTTTTCCAGGACAACAGGCTTCTTCTCATCACAAAGAGTATCTCCTGTAGTCGTAAACTTCAGGCCGACTGCCGCCGCTATATCACCGGTTGTCACCCCGGTCACATCCTCACGGTGGTTGGCGTGCATCATCATGATGCGGCTGAAGCGCTCACGTTTGCCCTTGGTGGAGTTATAGATATAGTTGTTGGCATCGATGCTGCCCGAGTATACCCGGAAGAAAGCCAGCTTTCCTACAAAGGGATCGGCAGCAATCTTAAAGGCAAGTGCCGAGAAGGGCTCGTCATCGTCGGCGTGACGCACGATCACCTTATCGGGATCGGCGGGATCGGTCCCCTTGATCGATTCAATATCAAGAGGTGAAGGCATGTAGGCACAGATGCCGTCGAGCAAGGGTTGAACACCCTTGTTGCGATAGCTTGTTCCGCAAAATACCGGGGTCATGTCACAGGCAAGGGTGGCCCCACGGATAGCTTTGTTGATTTCAGCCTCGGAGATTTCCTCTCCGGCGAAATACTTCTCCATCAGCGTGTCGTCCTGCTCTGCCACAGCCTCAATCAGCTTAAGCCGATATTCGTCAGCCATCTCTTTCAGATGGGCGGGAATTTCTTCTTCGCGCACATCCTTGCCTTCGTCATCGTAGTAAACTTCGGCCTTCATCTTCACCAGATCGATGATGCCGCGGAAATCCGCCTCAGCGCCGATAGGCAACTGAACCGGCACCGCATTGGCATGCAGTCTGTCGTGCATCATATGAACGACGCGGAAGAAGTCAGCGCCCGTGATGTCCATTTTGTTCACATAGGCCATACGCGGCACGCTGTACTTGCTGGCTTGCTTCCAGACCATTTCGGACTGGGGCTCGACACCGCCTTTTGCACAAAATACAGCGACAGCACCATCCAGTACGCGCAAAGAGCGTTCTACTTCCACGGTAAAGTCGACGTGACCGGGAGTGTCGATTATATTGATGGTATGGCCATTCCATTGGGCGGTGGTTGCTGCGGATGTGATCGTAATACCGCGTTCCTGCTCCTGGGCCATCCAGTCCATCGTCGCACTGCCCTCATGGGTCTCACCCAAACGATGCACACGGCCTGTATAAAACAGGATGCGCTCGGTTGTAGTGGTCTTGCCTGCGTCGATATGGGCCATGATGCCAATGTTTCGGATCATGTTCAGCGGATGCGTTCTTTGCATACGGGATTTTTCTCCTTTTCCTCATCAAGAGGAACATTAAAAGTCTATTCTTAGTTACGGCAAGGGAAGATCTTACCAGCGATAATGCGCGAACGCCTTGTTGGATTCGGCCATCCTGTGCATTTCTTCCTTGCGGCCAAAGGCCTTGCCCGCGGAGTTGGATGCGTCAATCAATTCCAGCGCCAGGCGCTCGGCCATCGTGCGCTCACCGCGCTTGCGGCTGAAGTCTACCAGCCAGCGCAGGCCCAGGGTCTGGCGACGCTCGGGTCTGATTTCAATCGGAACCTGGTAGGTAGCGCCGCCAACGCGGCGTGCCTTGACTTCCAGCTGGGGCATCACATTATTGAGCGCCTCCTGGAAGACATCTCCCGGTTCCTTGCCGGTCTTCTCTTTGATAATATCAAAAGCTTGATAGCACACTTGCTGTGCTACACCGCGTTTTCCGTCCAACATAATTTGGTTAATGAGCTTGGTGACGGTGACCGTCCCATAAATGGGATCGGGAAGCACCTCACGCTTGGGTATAAAGCCACGACGGGGCATAGTGTTCCCTCCTTGAATTGCATTGGGTTTGCCCTTCCGCAAGACGCTTCAGCATAGCGCCTGCCTGAGCCCTCCTCAAAAGCTTATACCGCCCGGTTCCAGGGACGGTCAGTTCTTTGAAGCAAGTGCGTAAGGCGAATCAGATCTCCCCAGATTATTTCTTGGGGCGTTTTGCACCGTAGAGTGAACGGCCCTGGTTGCGCTTGGCAACACCCGCCGTATCCAAAGCTCCGCGAATGATGTGATAACGAACGCCGGGCAGATCACGAACGCGACCGCCGCGGATCAGCACCACCGAGTGCTCCTGCAGGTTATGACCTTCGCCAGGAATGTAGCAAGTACCTTCAATCTGGTTGGTCAGGCGGATCCTCGCAATTTTGCGCAGCGCCGAGTTCGGCTTCTTGGGTGTCGTTGTTTTGACACTCAGGCATACACCGCGCTTTTGCGGGCACCCTTGCAGAATGGGAGCGTCAGATTTATTCGTAATCTTCAGCCTTCCCTTGCGGATCAATTGATTGATCGTGGGCATGGAATACCTCCCTGATAATTGATCGGACCTTGGTAAATCAAGCGTCCTCCTATAAAATTCCCGCAACCCTTCGGAAATATATAGTCTCCTTTAAATTTCGGTCATTTATCGGCCGAAAACCACTCAAAGCTACCTGCATGGCAGGCAACTGATAGATAATATCATGCAAAGGCTATATATGTCAATG
>CAZYKQ010000173.1:0-3406 GCA_964648235.1 uncultured Christensenella sp.
CCGCCCATGATATGAAAGTGCAGGTGTTGCACACTCTGGCAGGCATGCTCACCGCAGTTGGATACAAGGCGGTATCCGCTCTCCTCCATGCCAAGCGCTTTTGCCACCGCGCTCGACGCGCGCAGGCAGGCGGCTATCTCGGTATCGCTCAGTGCGTCCAGATCACTCAGCCCCTCCGCATGCCGCCTGGGCACAATCAAAGCATGGCCGGGCGCCTGGGGCTGGATATCGGCGAAGGCGTAACAATACTGATCCTCATAAAGCTTTTGCGAGGGGATCTCCCCTTTGATAATCCTGCAGAACAGACAGTTGTCAGACATAGCGATTCTCCTTAAATAATAATCCCTTCAAAACGATCTTTTCCTCGTTTGTACAGCCGTACAGGCGCAATCTGCCCCTGCCTCGCCCCTTTGGCCCAAACCTCCACATACTGAGGCGTGTAGCCGGAAGCCCCCTCACCGCTTTCTTCCTCAAACAAGACATCCTGCACAGTATCCTGAAGGCCGCGGCTGTAGCTCTCCGCCAGTTCCTCCGCCAGGGCGATCAATCTTTGCGCCCGCTCCTCCCGGACGGTCTTTGGAAGCTGCCCTTCCATCAGGGCCGCGGGCGTCCCCTCCCGTTTGCTGTAGGGGAAAACATGGATGCGCGCAAAACCGACCTCACGGCAAAAATCGAGCGTCTGTTTGAATTCTTCCTCCGTTTCACCGGGAAAACCGGTGATCACGTCCGTGGTCAGGGCACACCCGGGAAAGGCCGCTTGCAGCCGGCGGGCCGCCGCGAGGTACTCATCCGCCGTATACCGGCGGCGCATGGATTTCAGCACCCTGTCGCTGCCTGATTGCAGCGAGAGGTGAAACTGCGGGCAAAGCTTGTTGATCTTAGCCAGCTGTACAACAAACGCTTCCGCCGCGATCACCGGCTCCAGTGAACCCAGGCGGATACGCCGGATGCCCGGGGGCTCCGCCGCCGCGCGTACGGCGTCAAGCAAAGTGTCCGTCCCGTCAAGGTCGCGCCCGTAGCTTGACAGGTGAATGCCCGTCAGCACCACCTCGCTGTATCCTGCTTGGGATAACCGCATGGCTTCCTGCCGTACATCGGCCACATCCCGTGACCGAATCCCGCCCCGCACATAGGGAATGATACAAAAAGCGCAGTAGCGGTCGCAGCCCTCCTGTATCTTCATCACCGCGCGGGTATGCCCGTCAAAATTAGCGATCTCCATTTTCTCAAAAGGAATGCGCAGCACGCTGTCCACGGCCGCAATCTGCGTTTCGTTGGCGACCGCCTCCTTCAACAGGCTGACGATCTCGTTGCGCCGCTGGTTGCCTACCACCAGGCGCAGGCCTCTTTCAAGCAAGCCCTCCGCATCCTTTTGCGCAAGGCATCCGGCCAGAATCACCTCGGCCTGCGGGTTCTTTTTCATCGCGCGGCGCATGGCCTGCAAGCTCTTCTTCTCGCCTGTTGCCGTTACCACACAGCTGTTAATGACGTATACATCCGCCCGTTCATGGAAATCGCGGGCCTCGTATCCCGCCTTCAAAAACTGTTCCAGCATCGCCTGACTGTCGTACTGGTTCACCTTGCAGCCCAAAGTATAAAAAGCAACTGTGCTCAAATTAATTACTCCATATCTCCTGATAAGGTCAGCATCATAGTCAGCGCGGCCATGCCCGCCGTCTCGGTGCGCAGGATTCGCGGTCCCAGGGTAAGGGTCTGCCCGCCCATGGCCTCCACCTCTTGCTTTGTCATGCCCCCCTCCGGGCCGATGACAATAGCGATGTCTCTCGCTCCACGGTAGGCTTCCCGCGCAGGCAGTCCCCCTTCTTCCCATGGGATCAGCACTTGCTCATGGCATTGAAGCGCTTCACATAAAGCGGGAAAACTCAGGCAGTCGGAGACTTCCGGCACCAAACTACGGCCGGACTGCACTGCCGCCTCGCGGGCGATACGCTGCCACCTGGCCAGCTTTTTTTCTCCCCCCTCCCACTGCGCCACACAGCGGCTGAACAGGCAGGGCACGATGCGGCTGACCCCCAGCTCTGTGCACTTTTGCATGACGGTGTCCATGCGCTCGCCCTTGGAAAGCCCCTGGTAGAGCGTCACGCGGGTCCTGGGTTCCCGGCTTGCGATCTCCCGGATCACGCGCAGCCGGGGAATAGTGCCGGAGGGATCAAACACCGCCTCATAATGCCGTCCCTCGCTTGCGATGTACAGCGGCTCCTCTGCCCGCAGGCGAAGCACCTTCATAACATGATGCGCATCCTGAGGATCAAGCACCGCATAGCCATCCTCGGGCGGCTGTGTAAAAAAAGTCTGCATGCTCAGCCGCGCCGGGCGGCAAAGGCCACCCACTCCCCGCGGTGGCGGGTATCGATGATCCGGTAGTCATTTTGAAGCAGGGCCTGCCGCACATCCTCTTCCCGGTCACGGATGATACCGGAGCAAACAAAGATGCCGCCCGGCTTCAATGCCCGGCGCAGCGGGTCTGACAGCATGATAATCACATCCGCCAGAATATTGGCCACCGCGAAGTTATAGGGCCCCATCGCCCCTTCCAGCAGATCGCCCTGACGGACGGTGATCTTATCGTTTAAACGGTTTTTTTCCACATTCTCCCGCGCGGTGCGAACAGCCAGGGGGTCAATATCAATGGCCAACACATCATCGGCGCCCAGGCGCGCGGCAGCAATGGCCAGAATGCCGCTGCCCGTGCCCACATCCAGCACCGTGCCGCCTGTGTAGTATTGCTCGATCAGTTCGGCGCAAAGCGCCGTCGTCTCATGCGTTCCTGTTCCGAACGCCAGACCGGGATCCAGATCGATTACCACGTCCTGCTCCTGCGCCTGATACTCTTCCCAGGTGGGGCGGACTACCAGATGGCTCCCGATGCGGAAAGGCTTATAAAAGCGCTTCCAGTATTCTGCCCAGTCCTTCTCCAGCACCGCGTTGCTGGATAGCATCAGCCCGCCCAGGTCAAAGCCTGCCAACGCAGGCAGCTGAGCGAGGGATTCCGCGATCGGCGCTATCTGCGCGGCATCCTGAAACCAGGCTTTCACAATCACTTCCTCGGGCATCTGTTCAATTAATGCGGGGTCGATCAGCTCCCAGTAGCCGGATGGTTTTGAGGGGTCGGGCACATCCGCCCGGTCAATGATCTGGGTACCCTTGGCCCCCGCGCGCATCAGGGCTTCTGATACAATATCCGCGCCTTCAGTGTTGGTTGTGATGCTGATCTCTATCCAGTCCATTCCTTCGTTTCCTTATCGTTTGATGATGTCGTCCCGCAGCCTGTAGAGCGTGGCTCCCCGGCCCTTCTTGCAAAAAGCGTCCGCAAACCACTCAATCTCCTTGTTGGCGTCAAACTGCACATAGCCGTAGCGCTTGCCGTTGCGCTTCTCGCCCTTCA
>CAZYKQ010000174.1:0-3355 GCA_964648235.1 uncultured Christensenella sp.
GTGGATACGGATGTGATCATCCCCGCCCGCTACCTTAATACCACCGATCACAAGGAGCTGGCGGCCCACTGCATGGAGGATCTGGACCCCACCTTTGTCACCCGCGTGAAGCAGGGAGACATCATCGTGGCCGGTGAGAACTTTGGCTGCGGCTCCTCCCGCGAGCACGCCCCGGTTGCCATCAAGGCAAGCGGCATCGCCTGCGTGGTTGCAAAGAGCTTTGCCCGGATTTTCTATCGCAACGCCATCAACATCGGTCTGTCCATTGTGGAATGCGATGTGGAAGCTGATGACGGCGATCAATTGTCAGTCGATTTTGAAAAGGGGACGATCGAAAACCTGACAAAGGGAACGAAGACGGACTTTGCCGCCTTCCCGCCCTTTTTGCAAAACTTATTGGAATCCGGCGGTCTGCTAAGCGCTGTCAAGGAGGGAAAACTATGAACATGAACATCGCGGTCATCGAGGGAGACGGCATCGGGCCGGAGATTACCCGGGCCGCCATCCGTGTGCTTGAAAAAGTCGGTGAAAAATATGGCCACAGCTTCCGTTTCAGCAAAGTTTTGGCCGGCGGATGCGCCATTGACGAATTTGGTGAGCCGCTGCCCAAGGAGACGGTTGAACAATGCCTTGCTTCTGACAGCGTTTTGCTGGGCGCGGTCGGCGGCCCCAAGTGGGACACGCTGCCCGGCCATTTGCGGCCGGAGCGCGCGCTGCTGGGGATCCGCAAGGAAATGGGCTTATATGCCAATATCCGACCGGCCAGGTTGTTTGGGGAACTGAAAAGCGCCTGCCCGCTGCGCGAGGCGGTGGCTGAAAAAGGCTTTGACATGGTGATCGTGCGCGAGTTGACGGGCGGCATTTACTTTGGCGAGCGCGGACGGCGCGAAGGCGCGATGGGCCCGGAAGCCTATGACACCGAGTGCTACAGCGAGCAGGAGGTGGAACGCATCGGCCGCATCGGTTTTGACATGGCGATGCGCCGCGGAAGGAAGCTGGTCAGCATTGACAAGGCCAATGTGCTGGAGAGCTCCAGGCTCTGGCGTGAGGTGATGCACAGGCTGGCTGCCGAATATCCCGAAGTGGAATACAGCGATATGCTGGTGGATAACGCCGCCATGCAGCTGGTACGTGATCCTGCCCAGTTTGACGTGGTCGTCACCAGCAACATGTTCGGGGATATCCTCTCCGATGAAGCCTCTCAGCTGACGGGCTCCATTGGCCTGTTGCCTTCGGCCTCGCTCGGCGAAGGTACGCGCGGCATGTATGAGCCCATCCATGGCTCCGCTCCCGACATCGCGGGACAGAACAAGGCGAACCCCATCGCCACGATCCTGTCAGCGGCCATGATGCTTCGCTGGTCCTTTGGCCTGGAGGTGGAAGCGAATAAGGTGGAGGAAGCCGTGATGGCCGTACTGCAAAAGGGATACCGCACAGCGGATATCGGCGGAGGCAAGGACGCGCTGGGTTGTGAGGAGATGACGGAGAAGGTGCTGGCAGAACTTGGATGACGCTGCCCGTGTTGTTTCTCAGAGAATATCCCGCCGGCACTTTTCACAATGAGAGCAAGCCCGGCGGATACACCCTGTACGCCGGGAGACTTGGTTTCATGTTTGCTTGACCTTTGCCTTCCAAACATGTTAGCCTAAGTAACAGCGGTGAACAAAAAGTGACCCAAAGGCACCAACAGCAGCCCTAAACAGATAGTCCGGTGACGCCTTCACACCCGTGAGGCGGGGGTTCGACTCCCCCCTTACAATGGTGCCTTGTATATTTCATCGCCATAAGGAGGGAAGAGGATATGGAAGCAGGCAAGCCCACGATGCTTGATGCCATCAAAGGGCAGGCCAATTACGCCCTCACCGAAAATGAGGCGCTGACGCATGCTTCCACTCTGTCTGACTGCCTGGATCTTTTCGCGACCATCGGCGCCCTGCGGGGCGGGCCGGAGGCTGACATCCTGCTGCGCTTTGAGCGGGCCTGGGCAGAAGAACCCCTCCTGGCCATGAAGATCCTGTTCTTTGCCCGGGATATCCGGGGAGGCCTGGGCGAGCGCCGGGTGTTCCGCCTTATTGCCAGGTGGATGGCCATTCATCACCCTGCCTCCTTTCAAAAAAACTTGGGCCTGATCACGAAGTTTGGCCGCTTTGACGACCTGCTGGCGCTGTTTGACACCCCCTTGGAAGGGGAGATGCTGTCCTTAATCAAAGGGCAGCTGAACGAGGACATCAAAGCCTGTGAAAAAGAAGAAGGGACGCTGTCCCTGCTTGCAAAGTGGCTACCCTCCGTTAATGCCAGTAAGCGCGAGACCGTCAGGCTTGCAAAGCGTGTCGCCAGGGCGCTGGGCATGGAAGACGCGGAGTATCGCAGGATGCTGTCGCGGCTGCGCGCCCGCGTCGACCTGCTGGAGAACCGTCTGCGCGAAAAAGATTACAGCTTCGACTATGAACGACAGCCTTCCCGCGCCATGCTTAAATACCGCAAAGCCTTTTTCCGAAATGATGAAGCGCGCTACAGAGCCTTCCTTGAGAGGGTCAAGGCGGGCGAAGCCAGGCTGAATACCGGCACGCTGATTCCCTACGATCTGGTGCGCCCCATCCTGCGCGGCAGCGTGGATGAAAGCGAGCGGGAAAGCCTGGATATATCCTGGAAAGCTTTGGAGGATTTCACCGGAGGCGAGGACGCTCTGTGCGTCATCGACGGATCCGGATCTATGTACATCTTTGATAACCCTTCTCCTGCGGCGGCGGCCCTGTCCCTGGGCATTTATTTTGCCCAGCGTAACCGAGGGGCCTTCCGTAACCATTTCATTACCTTCAGTAACAGCCCAAGGCTGGTGGAGATCAAGGGGAGAGACCTGTGGGAGCAGGTGCGCTACTGCAGAAGCTATGATGAGATAGCCAATACCGACATCAAAAAGGTGTTCGAGCTGATTTTGCAGGCAGCCCTGGACCTGGGAGCCAGTCAAAAGGACCTGCCCGAAACCCTGTACATCATCTCCGACATGGAGTTTGACAAGTGCGCCGAAAATGCCGATCTGACCAACTTTCAGTACGCTGAAAAGCTCTATGCTTCCCACGGTTACCGCCTGCCCCAAACCGTCTTTTGGAACGTGGCCAGCCGCGGCACCACCCATCAGCCCGTGACCTTTAACCAACAGGGCGTGGCCCTCGTCAGCGGCTTCAGCCCGAGGCTCTATAGGATGGTAGCAGGCAAGGAATTGGAACCCTACCGCTTTATGATGGAGGCCCTGAACTCGGAACGCTATGACTGCGTCAGAGTCTGACCAAGAATAATCAAATAAAGGGGCTGCCGCGAAACAAAAATTGCGGCAGCCCCTATTATGAAAAAGAGT
>CAZYKQ010000175.1:0-3353 GCA_964648235.1 uncultured Christensenella sp.
TTTCAGCTGATCGGCGCCATTCCCTGGGAGGATTATATCCCGAGGGGCGGGGCCTTCCCGGTAACGGGCCAGTGCGGTCGGAGCCAGCTGATGAGTGTGCGCGATGTACAGGCCATCAGTAAGAAAGCGGTGGCCGAGCGGCTGAAGCGGCGCTATAAGATGAACTGGCTGGATGAAAGCGGGGAAAGCTATGACATTCACGTCGCCATTCATCAGGACCGCGTGCGCATAACGCTGGATGCCAGCGGCGATGCGCTCAATCGCCGCGGCTATCGCACCTGGAACGGAGAAGCTCCCTTGAGGGAAACCCTGGCTGCAGCCATGGTGGATCTGTCCCCTTGGCCGCCCGGCCGGTCCCTGCACGACCCCTGCTGCGGCACAGGCACCATTCTGGTGGAAGCGGCCTTTAAAATGGCAGGCCGCGCGCCCGGTTTAGTCCGCCCTTTTTCGATGGAACAATGGCATTTTGTGGATAGAAAGCACTGTGATGAGATCAGGCGGGAAGCAAAGTTCCGCTTTAACCCCGATCTGATCGAGGGTATCACCGGCAGCGACGTGGACCCGGAGGCGCTGGTGCTGTGCAAGAAGCACCTGGCGCAGGCAGGGCTGAAAGGGCGCGTAACAGTGTTTGAAAAGGATCTGCGCGACTTGGAGCCTCTGGCTGAGAACACCTGCGTCATTACCAATCCGCCTTATGGTGAGCGGCTTGGAAGCAAAAAGGAGACCGACACGCTCTACCGCCAGATGCGCAAGCTGGAAACTAAAGCGATGGCAAAAAACGTCTGTGTGCTGACGGCCAGTCCCTCCTTTGAGCGGCTGTACGGCAAACGAGCGCAAAGAAAGCGCCGGCTGTACAACGGCCGGCTGGAGTGTGAGTATCTGATTTTTTAATCGTGCCTTGTTTCCTCTTCCTCAAAATCCGGATCAGCCGATGGAAGTTTATCGCAGACCATCAGCCAGGCATCCTCGCCTGTATCCTCGTAGTAGCGTTTGCGCACATTGACCTTCATAAATCCCAGGGATCGGTAGAGGTTCTGGGCTGCCGTGTTGCTTTCCCTCACTTCCAGCGTCAGGTACTCGGCCCCCAGGTTGGCGGCGTACTGCATGAGGGCATGAGTGATCAGTCGGCCCCATCCCCTGCCCCTGAAATCCTTTCGCACGGCGATATTGGTCACATGGGCCTGGTCCCAGATGATGTGGGCACCGGCAAAAGCGATGACTTCGCCCGCTTCCTCAATGACAAGGTAGCGGGCGACTTTGTTTTCGATCATTTCATAGATGAAATCATTTTTCGACCAGGGCATTGAGAAGATATCCTCCTCCAGCCGGTGGACCGCGGACACATCGGCCAGAGTCATCCGCCGGATCATAGGCTCAGCCATGCTTTGCCTCCCGCTCGCGCTCCGCTTGCGGGCGGCGCAAGTACAGGGGCAGCAGCTCCTGCGGAGGAAGGGCGGCTTCTCTGTCCTGCCAGGCAATCATGGCAGCGGCACCAGCTTTCAGGAGGTTGAGATGAGCCGGCGCAAAGCCTGCCCTGTCCCCCAGCACCTCCCCGATGCGTTCCCGATAGGCATCTACGCCATCCCCTACAAACACAAAGCGGTCGCCGAAGGACTCGATCGATTCAAGATACTCCGGCAGCTTGAGCGCCGCGTCCTCCATCAGCCGCTTTTTCGCTCGGAAGGCCGCGCCGTAGACCTGGCCCGCCCGCGCATCGCGGATAGGACAGGCGACCCGGTCATCCGTATACAGGCCCCGCGCCAGCGCCTCCAGGGCGTTGACAGGCAGGCAGAGCCGGCCCAACCCCTGCGCCATAGCCTGAACTGCCGCAACCGCGATGCGCACCCCTGTAAAGGAGCCGGGGCCGACGACGGCGGAAAGCAGATCGATGTCCTTCATCTTCAGGCCGCTTGCGCGCAGAGCTTCCTCTGCCATGGGCATCAGGTTGACCGAATGGGTCAGCCGGTTGACCAGCGTGGCTTCGTAAATCAGCCCGCCGTCCCGTACCAAGGCCAGGCCCGCCGAAGGGCCCGAGGTATCCAAACACATCAGAATCATTGTCCACCTTCCTTGGTCCTGATGATATCATCAAGACCGGGCAGATAAAAGCCCCCGCGAGGCACAAAACGGACGCGGCGGAGATCCACCCCCTCCGCTTTTTCAATCACCACTTCCAGGCAATCCGCGGGCAGCAGCTCCGGCGCGCGCTCATGCCACTCGATAGCCGTGATCGCGGGGCCGGTAATCAGCTCATCCAGGCCCGATTCAATCAGTTCCTCAGCGCCGTTTGCCCTATACCAGTCGAAATGGCGCAGAGGCATCCTGCCCTCTTCATAAACATTCAGGATGGTGAAGGTGGGGCTGGGTACGGGGCCGCCGATGCCAAGGCCGCGCGCCAGGCCGCGGCAAAACTCGCTTTTGCCGGCGCCCATGCCGCCTGTCAAAAGCAGCACATCCCCCGGGCGGAGCAGCCCGGACAACGCGGCGCCCAGCGCGCGCATATCTTCAGCCGTATTGGCAATCAGGCTCAAATCAGATCCTTCCTTTTTTCAGAAGCGGCGACAGATAGGGATAGATCAGATAGGTCACCACGCTGATAACCAGGCCTTTGATGAGGTTGAAGGGGCCGGTGACGTAAAAAATCAGCTTGCTGAGTGAGTCGATGTGCAGAAAGGGTACCGCCTGGTCCATGATGCCGATAATGCTCTCCACCGACATCCAGCTGGTATATAGAGGGATCAGCACAAAATAATTGAGAAGCATGCCCACCGGGATCATCAGCAGGGTGCCCGCCAGCATACCGATCAGCACGGTGTTGCGGGTCCTGTTCCTTTGATAGGCCAGGGTAGGCGGCAGGATCAGGCAGGCCAGCATGATAAAATCGGCAATCTCGCCGATGCCGCCGCTGGATGAGCCGATCAGCCCCAGCAGATCCTTGACAAGCAGCGTCAGCATGCCTGCAAGCGGTCCCATCGCGAAACCCGCCAGCAGTACAGGGATGCCGCTGAGGTCAAGCTTGTAAAAACCGACGATTGGAATTTCAAAAAAGCGGAAGAGTATGAAAGATATGGCTGACAACAGTGCTACGCGTACCATCATTTGGGTGGATACCAGTTTTTTTCGATTGTTCTTCATGAAAACCTCCTGTGTTTTGCAAGCAGCTTCCCGCGGCGATGAAATCGCCCTCCGAAAATGCTTCAGAGGGCGATGCACCGCATACGCAAAACGCGTTCTTCTCTCATCCAGACTGTTACTGTCGGCCATGGAATCTCACCATGTCAACCTTTCGGCTCGCGGGCTTTACCGCCGGTGGGGACTTGCACCCCGCCCTGAAGTTGCTTGGTATTCATTTC
>CAZYKQ010000176.1:0-3325 GCA_964648235.1 uncultured Christensenella sp.
CGCCGCTTTCAAAGCCATACAGCCTGCCGACCAATAAAAACGCCAGGCTTGTAAATAAGCCGCTCAAGCGGTTCATGAAGCCCATGGTGCTCGAATAGATGCCCTCGCGGCGAAGGCCCCAGCGGCGTGTATCCTCGTCCATGATCCGCGCGCCGATCAGATCCATGGTGGTGATCGCGCCGGCAAAGCCGAAGCCTACCCCAACGCAGGCCAATGCAGCCCCCGCCAGGCCCCTGACAAAGTATAGCGGCACAAAGGACAGGGCTAAAATGAAAAGGGCACGGCGCCATGCCGGCATCAGCCCGATCCTGCGAACCGCCAGGGCCCATACAGCCACGCCGCCCATCGCCAGCAGCAGCACGACCCCCAGCAAAACGGTACTGGCCATGCCTTCCAGTCCCAAGGTATATTTGACAAAGAAGGGAACGGCAGACATGACCAGGGACATCGCCGCACTGTAAAAGGCGTTGGCCAGACCGAAGATCCAAAAGCGCGGATTGGTGAATATCTCTTTGAGCGTACGGATCAGCGCGGGCTTTTTCTCGGTCTCGGGGGTTGGTACTTCGCGGCATCCAAGCGCGCAATAGATGATGACGAAGACCGCCAGCGTCCCATAGACCAGGGCGGTCATGCCGTAGCCCAGCTTGTCTGTGACCAGGGGCGTCAGGGCGATGGAGATGACCATCGCAGCCAGCTGAAACGCCTGCCGCAGGGCGTTGGTCTTGGCGCGCTGCGCGTCGCTTATGAACAGCTCAGGAAACAGGGCGCCGTAGTTGGCGTTGATAAGAGAATCCAGCGTACCGGTCAGTATGTACATCAGCAGCATGTAGCCAAACAGGCTATCCCCGCTGAGGAAGGCGGGGGCATTGAAAAAGGCGATGAAGCACAGGGCCAGCAGGGGCGCCCCAAGGATCAGCCAAGGGCGTCGCCTGCCCCAGCGCGTACGCGTCCTGTCTGACAGGAAGCCGTAGATGGGGTTATCCAGCGCGTCGATAAAGGTGTAGATGAATAAAATCAGGGAAAGCTGCTGCGTGGTGACGCCCCGGCCGATCACGTAATAGGCAGCGGCATAGGTTTTGAACATGTTGATGGGGATGGAGGTACCAAACATACCAACCGCGTAGCGCAGAGGAGAGGTGCTTTTGCTGGTCATGGTGAATCTCCTTTTTGTTTAGTATAGCAGTGGAAGCTGTTTTAGGTAAAGCCTCAGGTTTCTACCAGGAACCGGCAAACCATATCCTCCTCATACCACATTTTGAAATTCGTTCCCCATAAGTTGTTGTACAGGTTGAAGTAGATTTTTCCCTTGTCTTTTTCACCGTCAAAATCCAGCGGGCTGGGCGCGCCAAGGCAGACAAGCGGCGTATCAAGAGGGCTGATGCGCACCTGTCCGTCATGACTCTCATAGATAAGCGACTGGATGCCGTGGCTGCGCAGGTTGCCTCCGGGGATACAGGCAGAAGGATCGATCCCCTCATCGATCTTTCGCAGCCGCAGGTTGCTGTGCTCATTCAGCTCAAAGGGCAGATAGAGGGCTTCGGGTTTTCGGTTGGCTGCTTTGTGATACAGGTACAATGTCACAAGAAGATTGGCTCCTGAGAGATCAAAGCGCATTCGGAAGCCTTCAGGGCAGCCGGCGGTTTGCGCGGGGAGCGGATCAAAGCGCCCGTCCATCTGCCAGCCTCCCTCAGAAAGGGCAGAGCAGATGAGCTTGGGCCAATGGTTCCGGCTTTCATAAGGCGCGTCGCTGTCCTCAAGACCCGGCTTGGCATTGTCGGGCACCGCCCAATCCCTGTTTTTCTCCATGTCAGTGAGGTAGTGGGCGCAAAGCTTATCGTAGGCCGCCAGGCCGACCTCCTGGTACAGCGGCAGACGGAGGCTGAACAACTCGGACGCCCCCTGCGACACATGGATCTTTCCCTCTTCATAGCGCAGGGCATAGTTGCCAAGCGCGGCGTTCGTTGCCTGGGGCCTGTTCTGATCGATTGCATCAGGCGCTTTGATATCCAGGGCTTTGTCTGCCTGATTCTTCAGCTCTTCAGGCAGCAGATCGAGCGCTTTTTGGATATAGTCACGCTGCTCCTGATGGGAAGCCTCAAAAAGAGAATAACGCCGCTCCTTCCAAAGGAGATGCTCGGGCTTCAGGCGCTCGAACTCTTGCCTGGCAAACTGGAAGCAGTCATCATACCCCCGGCCCAGCCCCCATTCATCCAGCAGTACGTCGGCCTGCCGCGCGGCTTCAAAGGAGGGTCTGCTCCAGTTGGCAAAATCCGTCAGATACTTTTTCAGGTCAAGGCCCCAGGTGTGCTCGCAGACCAACAACAGCTGTTCCAGGTAGGCGGCCCGCAAGGGCCTGCCATCCGGCACGCCCCTGTCCTGCCAGGTATTGGTTTTGTCCCAATCTTCCGCCAGCCGGTCAAGCGCGCGCAGCATGGCGGTTTTTTTAGGATCGACGCCGATGCCGTGTATCCATGTATCTCCGATCTCTCCTTTGATGACGGGCAGGCTGCTTTCCAGCTTTAATAGCCCCGCTGCGAAGGAATCCAGCGTGGACGCGAACACCTCCGCCTCCGGATAGGCCCGTCTCAGGTCTTCAAAGCAGCGCTCGATAGCGGGGATGGAGGGCGGGCCGGTATTATCATCGGTGTGCATGAAATATAAAGCTTCGTCGTGTCCCTGGGTCAGGGTCAGACCGCCATAGCTTCTGGTGTAATTGACCATCAGGCGCTGGCCCGAAGCGTTTTCCCACATGAACAGCGCGGGTACCTGCGGCATACGGGCGACGGTATTGATGCCAATGTGTAAAAACCTCACCCCCGCGCGCGCCAGCGGAGCGATGATGCCCGATGTATGCCCGGGCACATCAGACATTTTGGCGGCGATGGTATGCCGTCCAAAGCGCTCGTCCAGCCGCCTGGCGATCGACAGGCCGCTGTCAAACAGCCTGTCACTGCACAGTTCGGAGTGCGTCGTGAAGGGAAGGGCGTGATAGTTGATATGCCCGCGGCGTATGGCCGCGTCCAATCGTTTCGTGCTGTCTCCGTCCAGCTCGCGCAAGGCCAGGTCGATCAGATAGGAGCCGACTGTCCACACGAACTTCGGCGGTTCATTTTCCTTGTTTGCCTCCTCCGCGGCCTGGATGGCCAGGGGGATGAAGCGGTGCAGATAATGATGAACGACCGACTCGGCCAGATCGGTAAAGCCGATATCCAGATGGGTTTTAAACACCACGTGAACCTTGCGAATCAAGGATTTACCTCGCTTTTCTTCTGATGTAGACAGGATTTGATATGGAGGCCAGGGTACTCCCGATGCCGGGCAGCTG
>CAZYKQ010000177.1:0-3307 GCA_964648235.1 uncultured Christensenella sp.
GTATCTGAGGCATCAATCTTTCTTTCGCGCTCATATTGACATGAGGCACTACGGGGAATGAAAACGCCGCGCCCTGCCGCCGGCCGGGCGCGGTGAAGAAATAAAATGGTCAAAAGAGAAGCGCCAGGATAGAAGATGCTTGTTATTGATTCTCCAGCCGCCTCAGCCGTTCGCGCTGGTTCAGCTCCTGCACAAAGCGCTCCTGATCCAGCTCGCCGGCGACAAAGCGCTGCATCATCCGCCAGGTATCGAGGTTCTCATAAGAATACTCGGTGGTGATGTCCGCGAAAGGAAACTCTATGTTGGGCAATATCTCCTGCTGGTAGAAGTCTATTTCCGCCTGGGTGATCTGGTAGCGAAACATATCTTTCGGCTGTTCAATCTCCCTCGTCAGTTTATCCAGACGCTCCTGCAGCACGCGCTTTTCCGCCTCGCTCTCCTCCCTTGAGATGGCCTCTTCCACCAGCGCTTTTTCGTTGAGCAGCCCTTCCACATGGGCGGGGTAGTCCTCCCGCTCCAGGGCCGCGTATTCCCCTTCATAGAGCATCAGCTTATACAGGTCGTCAAGATGCTCCATACGCCAGGCGATGTAGTCCAGCGCCAGCTCCTTCACGGGGCTTCTGGGGTCTACGATATAGCCGGAAAGATAGCCCTCATAGCGCGGGGATTCATCGGCGCTCAGGGGGAGGACAAAGCTGCGGGTGCTCGGCACCCGCTCGCCAAAAAATACAAACAGCCTCCTGTGGTTCATCTCATAGGTCTGATGGGGGATAACATCCGCCGCGGTCAGCGCCTTGCCGATCAGACGGCGGAACTGCTCGGTATCAAAATCCAGATCCTCGCCCTTGCGCCTGTAGTGGGCGGAATAGGCCTGCATCACAAAGGTCAGCATATCCATTCCCGTGTTTGCTTTTTCGCCGTTATCGTCCATGATGGGCACGATATCATCCGTGCTTTCGGGCTCGCCGTACTTTTCCCGCCAGGCGGTGATAAAATCCAGAAATTCCTCCATCGTGCGGGGGATATCATCCTTTTCCAGCCCAATGGCTTCCAGTGTTTCACGATTATATTGGCCCAAGAGGCCCCGCACCTCTGCCCTCTGGGGCATGAGCATCAGCCGGCCGTCTCGGAAGATAAAATCCCGGATGGGTTGGTACATGGCCCGAGCCTTTTCAAGCAGAGCGGGGTAAGCCGACAGATCCATGGCATAGCCCTTATCCAGCAGGCTTTCCGCCGCCGCTTCGTTGTTGCTCAGCCTGCCCACATCATATTGCAGCACCCCCGTGATCAGGGCGGTGCCCAGATTCATGCCCTCAAAGCTGTTGCTGGAAATGTACTCCAGGCTGACATCCGGATGGGCCAGCATGAAGGCCCTGTCCGTCTCATCGGCATAGCCGTCCAGCACGCGCAGCACCCGCGCCTCGCCCTGCTTTTCCCCGAAGTCGGGGCTGTAAAGCCCCGCCGCGCCAAGGGCGTAATAAACGCCTTGTGTAATGATCCCTTCGGTGACGCCCGCCGCGTAGGGGCTGCGCACCCTGGCCTGCTCCTTGCCGTTTTTCAAGCGCGCGAAGCTGAGGCCTGTGATGTCCGCCGCGTAAAGCTCACCCTCCGACGCGGCAAAGCCCGCCCAACTGCCTTGGAGGCGATAAAGTTCGCGCGGCTTTCCTTGCCAGTCTACAGCGTAAAGAGCGGTCTGCTCCGGGCCGCGGGCGACGGCCAGGGTTTCCCCGCCGGGGGCCAAAACATATTCGCTTAACGAGTCGATTTCGGCCAAATCAAAGGCCTTGTCCTCAAAACGGTAGCGGCACAGCAGCGGCGTTTCGCGGTTCTGGTCGAAGTACAAAAAGTACAGCGCGTTCCCGTCTGTTTTCAGATGCCTCAGTTCCCAATCGTCACCGCCCCCGGCCAGATCCTGCGTGACGGGGACGCGGACAGGCTGCTCTTCTCCCTGGGGTGTAAGGCGTGTGATGGTTTCATCCTTTCGATTGAGAAAATGGATGGCCCCATTCATCATGAAGGGGTAGGCCTCCTCCTCGTCGAAGGAAGCGATCGCTTCCTGTTTCTCCGGCAGGTATTGGCTGATATTGCCCCGACCAAGCGTCACATACAGCGCGTTTTCGTCCCCCAGCAGCTGGGAAAATGAGCCGTCCGCGGGAATCAGGCCATCCGGCGCTTGCGAGGTATCGCTAAAAGCAGAGGCGGGGATCAGCAGCAAACAGGCCAAGATAAAGCTAAGCAATCGTTTCATGATCTCACTTACCTTTCAGGTCATTCAAATCGATCAGCATGAACGGCTGGGCGGAATATCCCTGATAGTCGCTCATGTACACTCTGACCAGGTACTGATGGCCGTCCATCAGGAAGCCGCGCTGATCAAACCAGACGGCAGGCATCGAATTTTTAATGTCCGACAGATCCATCAGCTGCTCCGCCTCCCCGCCCGGTATCAGGCGCATCAGACGGTCCTCCTCGATGTAGAGAATGGCGCTGTTTTGCTCATCCCAGGCAAAGCTCCATGCCTTGGGAAGGGTGGCCAGCGCTTTTTCCCGCATGGTGTCCCAATCCAGCATCGTCGCGGCCATATCCATGGTCCTGTTGCTGCCCTTATCAAGGCTGAAGTAGACCACGCGCCCGTCGGACAGGCTGGTGAAGCTCTTCAGCTCAAATATTTCCTTGCTTTTAAATGCCCCGCTGCCGGTATCCAGGCGGCAGAGATGGAATATCTCCTGCCCCTTGCGGTCTGAAGCGGCCATGAACGTCAGCACAGGTCCATCCGAAGCACCGAGCAGGAAGAATTGCAGATTGTTCCCGTTTTCCCGCTTGAACTGATCAGGGAACATCTCGATCTCTTCGGGCGCGTCCTTTCCCTCTGTGCCCATCAGCAGATGGAGGGCGGTATCCATGTAACCGGCTGAATACAGGCTGCCATCGACCATCACCATGGACGAATCCGGCAAATGCGGCCCTTGGTAGACCGTGATAAATTCCCTCTGCCCGGCATCATAGCGGCAGAGCAGATCTTCCGCCCCATCCTCGCTGCGCTGCTGGATAAAAAGTTCATCCTCTGCCCAGATCGTTGTCGCTTCCCCGCTCTCGCACGGCGGTTCAATGAAGACCGGGTCCGCTCCTACGCACAGGGGCAGGAGCATCAGGGCCAGGGCCAGCAGCAGGGGCATCGCCTTATTTAGGTTCATCTTTTTCATCATGCCATTCACTCTCCTTCACTATATATAGTGCGTGAAAAGGCAAAAGGTTGCGTTGAAATGAAAAAATATGATTTGGGCGAGCGGTTTATGCTGTGCCGGGA
>CAZYKQ010000178.1:0-3267 GCA_964648235.1 uncultured Christensenella sp.
TTACAGAAGTTTTGTTGTTGCATATACTCTAAAGTAAGCGAACAAATTAAAAAATTTGGGCTTGCATTCTGTAAACAGCGATGGTATACTATCCCAGCTGTCACAAACAGCGCTTGCGCTCTTAGCTCAGCTGGATAGAGTGTTTGACTACGAATCAAAAGGTCGGGGGTTCGAATCCCTCAGGGCGCGCCAGAAGAGTCCCTTGAAATTCTAAAAATTTCAGGGGATTTTTGCTGTGTGTTTATCGGGTATATTGACTGGTAAGACAGGTTAAACGAGGGGTACCATGAACAAATATTCTTTTTCTAACTATTTTTATGATCCAGAGAAGAAAATCGCAAAGCGCATGATATTTAAAAGTGATAATGTGATTGCCTTTATGCTGAACATTGCAAAAGAGGAAATTCTTCCGGGGCACACCCACCTGGAATCTACGCTGTTTTTACAGGTTATCCAAGGCCGCGCTAACGTGATCACGGATGGCGTGGAAACGATGCTGCACCCGGGTGAGCTGATACAGGTTGATGGGCGGGAAAGCATGCAGGTTGTCAACACAGGCGAAGAAATCCTGAGGCTGTTTGTCACAATATCTCCGATGGGTATGGAAGGATTTGCCCGGGACGCGGATATATAATGAACCATCTGCTCAGATAACATGGGTTTGCGTATCATGATCTCCTGAAGAAGCCTTGGCTTCTCAGGGGATCATGATTTATTCCATATGACCTTCGCAGAGGCCGACGTTTACATTTGGCATTGCTGAATATGAAAATACAATACAAGAGTTCAATGACCGGCGACTGGAAAAATATCACCTGCCTGGTTCATCCATACCAAAAAGTATGATATCTTACAAGAAGAGGATAAACTTTTGCCGGAGGCAGCCAGTGAAACAAATCATGGAAACAGAGCGATTATTTCTGCGGGAGATGGATGTTAAAGATTTGCCTGCATTATGCGATATACTGCAGGATGAACAGACCATGGCTGCGTATGAAGGAGCTTTTACGCAAGAGGAAGCTCTCGGCTGGTTAAACAAACAGTTGGATAATTACTGGCGCGATGGCTTTGGATTGTGGGCAGTCGTGCTGAAGGAAACAGGCCGGATGATCGGCCAGTGCGGTCTGACGCGCCAGATGGTACGGGAACAAGAGGTAATCGAAGTGGGCTATCTGTTCAACCGCTTGTTCTGGCACAGCGGTTACGCGTTGGAAGCGGCCAATGCCTGCAAAGTATACGCATTGAGGGACCTGGGTATCGATGAAGTGTTCTCGCTTATACGTGATAGTAATTATGCCTCTATGAATGTAGCCATACGAAACGGCATGACTGTTGACGGGCGGTTTTTGAAGCATTACAGAGGCGTAGATATGCCCCATTATATTTTTTCAACCAAGAAGGAGAGATGTGAATGAGGGCAAGGGTATGGTGTGGGCTTGACAGGATAGAGACGATCGACCACCTTTTGCGCAACAGGCGGATCGGCCTGATGACCAACCAGACAGGCATCAGTCATGATTTTAAAAGCACGGTGGATATTTTTCTTGAAAAGTATCAGCTGACGGCTCTTTTGGCCTGTGAGCATGGAATACGCGGCGATATGCAGGCGGGGGAAGGGATCCGGACCTTTCGCGATGAGGAGACCGGTGTGATGGTGTATGCCACCTATGGCAATGACCATCGCCTGACGCCGGAAATGCTGGCGGCCTTTGACGCACTGGTGTTTGATATGCAGGATGTAGGCGTGCGCTTTTATACCTATCTGTATTCACTGTCCTATGCGATGGAAGAATGCGCCAAGGCGGGCAAACCCGTCATTGTGCTGGACAGGCTGAACCCGACAGGCGCTGTCAAAACGGCGGGAACCATTCTTGACCCGCGCTTTTCGTCCTTCGTAGGGCAATATGAATTGCCCACGCGGCACGGCCTGACCATCGGTGAGTATGCCTTGTATGTAAAAGATTATATGAAACTTGACATCGATCTGACGGTTGTAAAAATGGATGGTTATAAACGTGAATACTTCCTGGAGGATACGGATACGCCATGGCCGCCGCCATCGCCCAACTGTCCTGCCCAGCACACCGCGATGGCTTATTTCGGCACCTGTATTTTTGAAGGAAGCAATGTGTCAGAAGGACGGGGAACAGCGCTGCCTTTTGAGTTGATAGGCGCGCCCTGGATCGACTCAATGGCATTGGAGAAAAGGATGAGGGAGGAACATATTCCCGGCATTCGATTTCGCAGGGCAAGCTTTATGCCTGCTTTTTCCAAAAGCGCGGGAATACTGTGCAAAGGTGTGCAAATGCATATCACCGATCGTGAGATCATGGAACCCTTCATGGGGGCGATGATGTTGATGGATGCGATTCGGGAACTGCATCCGGAAGAGTTTAGGTTTTCAGAGTTAGCCAAGCGGTTCACTATCGACAGCCTTCTGGGCACGGATGAGTATAGAAGAGGCCTATGCGATGGAAAGGCCTTAACTGAAAAACATCGCCCGATCGTGGAACAATTCGCCCGAGATAGCATGAAGTATCATTTATACGTATAAGCTATGACTTATACGGAGGCCAAAGCCTCCTGAACTGCCCGGCGGATTACGGGCATGCGTTCCGTTTCAAAGGTCGGATGATCGATGAACCATTTGACGTTCAGCGGTGAGGGATGGGGCAACACATAGGCAGGTTTGCCGTTTAGGGTATTGTCTGAAAAAATCAGTTCATTATAATCTTGTTTAGAAAATAAATAACGGGCGGCCATACCGCCGATGACGACATAGATCTTGTTGTCAACCACTTCTATTTCCCGATCCAGCCACAGTTTGGCGCAGCAGGCGGGCGGCGGACGGTCACCGCCCGAAGGCGTTTTCCCTGGAAAGCAGTGGGCAAGGGAAGCGATGTAAAAGTTATCTTCGTTGTAGAAGGTTTCATCGCTGATCTCATACCAGTTATGCCGCAGGCGCTGGCCGCTTAAATCGTTGAAAGGCTTACCCGTGCGGTGGACAGTTGCGGAGGGAGCCTGACTGATTTGCATAATGCTGGCATGAGCATGCCCGAAAACCACCGGCGCGGGTTCAAATCCAAAGCGAGGCGCGCAAATTCGACAAGCCAGGATGCCCTGCCGGAGAGTTTCACAAAGCTGCTTACGGTTTAGAGCATCAAGTTGTTGAGGGTTCATCGAATACAGCTGAATAAATGGGTGAAATCACAGGGTCAGCTTCCTTTCTGCTTGATATTTATCAGTATAGGCTATCAATGGGTTTAT
>CAZYKQ010000179.1:0-3245 GCA_964648235.1 uncultured Christensenella sp.
TAAAGGTTGCGGACGGCGGTATCGATCATCTGAGGGGTAATCGGGAGGCCTTGCGCTTCGTGCTCTGCCAAAATGCCGATAATATCTGACAGGTCATGCTTATATTTCCTGCCGGCACACAGCTTCATGGCGACCAGATATTCGGCCTGTATGCTTCGCACATCCAGGACGCCGAAAAAGGGTTTATAATGCATAGAGAACTCGGTGAGCTTGGGCGAATAGGAAGAGGTACGCATAAAATCTGCGTTGAGCCATCCGTTGGGAAGCGCGTGATCATCCGCTACACGGTTGATGGCTTCCTGCATGGCGGAGGAGGCATGGATAACAGCATCCACATCATTTGTCATATCGCGAAAATATAGTTGACAAGTATTGCGGCCCCGCCGACCAATATGATTTCCGCGGAAGCAGTTTTACCGTTCAGCTTTCGAAAGGCTTTGGCAAGTTCCTTCAGATAGGCATCCAGGTTCTCTTTGCTGAATACGCTGGTATGCTCAGGCAAGGTTTCGGATCTCGCTTTCCACGATGTTAAAGCGGATGAACTCAGGGATTGATTCCCGGGCCGCCTGCTCTTTCACCTGATCTGAATGGGCGACAGAGGCGGCGGCCAAGACGCTTGCCGGATAAAGGCGATCCAGCAATTTAAAACCGCGGATATCGTTGTATTCCAAGGCCAGCGGAACGCTGTTGATGCGACTGAGATAATCAAGCATGGCCAGAAGATACAGGCTCTCCGGATACCATTTGCGCTCATAATACGCGCGGATATTGTTCTTTTCAAGCGTCTCGATGATAAAATCAATATCCCCCAGTTCGTTTAGCCTATGACATACATTGCTCTTAAACAGATCAAAATTGGCGCGCTTTTCATAGTATGGGGCTAATAGCTCCTCCATGCGGACGTCAAGTTCTTTGGATAGCTTGTATACGGTATCAGCGGCGCATCGATCAAGCCGCGTTTTGCCGGAGCAAATGTCATTGAGCGTAGCATAAGGCACACCGCTTTTTTTTGAAAGGGCATACATAGTTGTGTTTTTCTGTTGCAGCAAGTGATTGATCGTCATGTCTTTCTCTCCTCGGATCATCAATATATCGGCGTACCGATATATTGTCAATAACCCGACTCGGTAAAGATGATCTCCGTCGCCACCTTTTCCACAAACCGCCTGTCATGCTCCACAAACACCAGGGTGGCCTCGGTCGCTGCCAGCATCTCCTCGATCTGCTCGCGGCTTTCCAAGTCGATGTAGTTGAGCGGCTCGTCCCACAGGTAGAGGTGGGCGGGCCTGGCCATGGAAGCTGCCAGAAGCAGTTTTTTCTGCTGGCCCATGGAAAACCCTTTCGCGTCACGGATGAAGCTTTCGCGCGGAAAGCCAAGCTTGCGCAGCAGCGCCAGGAAATAGTCCGCTGCAAGGCCTTTACGCTCGGCGATTTCAAAGGGTGTACCCTGCGCGTGCCCTGCCTCCTGTGGCAGGGTGGAGATGATAAGGTCGCGCGGTCTTGAAATACTGCCGCGTGTTGGCTTCAGAATACCTTGAAGCAGTTTTAGCAGTGTGGTCTTTCCGGCGCCGTTATGCCCCGCGATTGCAATGCGCTGCCCCTGCGTGATCCGCAGGCTAAGGTTAGATAGAATGTCCGGTCCGCCCGGGTAACGAAAGCTGAGGTCAAGCGCGTCAATCAGCGTCCGGGCGGAATGCTTTAAAGGGTGCAGGCTGAGGCTGTCCGTAAACTCGATCTCCTTGAGCAGCGCTTCCTTTTCTTCGAGGCTGCGCTGGATGCGGTTTTGCATGCTGATCGAGCGCTTCATCATCTTGGCCGCCATGTGGCCGACGTAGCCGCGGTCCGCCACGTGATCCCCTATCTTGGAGGCCTCCGCCTTGTCGCTCCAGGCTGCCTTTTCGCGGGCGGATTGTGTCAGGCGGCGGATGTCCTTTTTGAGGCGCTCGTTCTGTTCCAGCTCAAACTCATCCTGCGCCTGCTTGTTCTGGCGGTAGCTGGAATAGTTACCCTTTTCTATGCGGACGCTGTTTTTTTGCAGCGCCATGATATGATCGACGGAGCGGTCCAGGAAGCTGCGGTCATGGCTGACCAGCATGAAGCCCGATTTGCCCGCCAGGTAGTCCGCCGCGATGTCGCGCCCGCGCATGTCCAGGTGGTTGGTCGGCTCGTCGATCAATAAAAAGCGGTTCTTGCGCAAAAACAGGGCGCACAGCAAAAGCCGCGTGCGCTCACCGGGGGAGAAGCTGAGGAAGGGCCGCTGCAGCGCTGAAGCCGGAATGCCCATCTTATCGGCTTCCCGCTCGATCAGGCTGTCGATGATGTAACCGTCCTGTGCGCTGTACAGATGCTCGATCTCGCCCCAGGCGTTCAGGCTTTCCCCATCGCCGATGTCAAGCAGACGCCCCATCTTCCGCTCCCAGGCTTCAAAAGGAGCGATGGCTTCCCGCAGGCAATGCAGGGCCGTGCCCTCTGTTTTTGCCGCGAAGGGGAAGGTATCAAACTGAACCCTTGTCTCAATGCGGCCCTGCCCCTGCAGCCCGCCTGACAGCAGGCGCAGCAGCGTGGTTTTGCCCCGCCCGTTGCGTCCCACCAGCCCAAGCCGCCAGGATGTATCCATGCTGAAGGAAAGATCGCTGAAAACGGGCGTATAGCTGCCCGGATAAGTAAATGAAAGATGTTCTATGATGATGCCCGGCATAAAGTCCCTCCGTATCGTCGCCAAGGCAGCCCCAAAGGAGCGCAGGCCTGTGGCTGTTATTACGATTACCTGAGGGTCTTTCTCATCGGCGCATCTCCTTTGTTATGATAGAGACAGCATAAAGGAAAAAGAGGGGGGTGTCAAGACACCCCCGGACGTTTGTCCCGCGACCGTATCATATTACGCTTGACAAGGGATGCGCTTGAACCATAATACCAGGCAGGAGGTAATGTATGAAACTGACATATTTCGGAACGGCCGCTGCCGAGGGATGGCCGGGGATTTTTTGCCACTGCGTGTACTGCGAAAGAGCGAAGCAGCTTGGGGGAAAGAACATCCGCACGCGCTCGCAGGCGCTGCTGGATGATACGCTTTTGTTTGAACTGGGGCCGGATACCTATCTGCATATGCTGCGGGACGGGCTTGATATGCCAAACATCCGCAACATCCTGATCACGCATACCCATCAGGACCATTTTTACGCGGAGGAGCTGCTCTACCGCTCCGGCATCTTCGCGCACGGCCCGACCGAACCCTTGACGCTGTA
>CAZYKQ010000180.1:0-3226 GCA_964648235.1 uncultured Christensenella sp.
ATTTCAGGTAGCTTACTGCTTAACTTACTGTCCGTTATTGTAGCATGGAGCCCCGTGACTCCCTTCAAGTTCCTGTGCAAGCTCATTAGTGGTGGTCTGCTCATGTCAATCAACCGGCTTTCTTTGTGATGCCTATTGATTCGACATATATCAGCTTATTCCTTTTGGCATTTTGGGATTATTATTGCCACTTCACACCGCTCTTTCTGACCAGCCCTTCATGCGTAAGCCGTGCATCGAGATACAGAGAAGAGAATAGTATCACCCATTTATTTTATTGGAGAATTGCAAAACAATTGAAACGTAGATAGTCAATAAAAGAATTTTCTGGTAGAATATCGCAAGGTATCTGATGCGGCATAAGCCTGTCTGATTACCTTACGCAAAGGAGGCAAACAATGCGAACGATAGAAATTTCTATAAGGGAGATTTTAATCTATATCCTATATAAGTGGATACCGATTTTGCTTTGTGCTGTATTTGTTGCAGTTCTTATGGGCGGGTATAGCTATACAAAAATCCCACAAGGAACAAAGCTGGCACAAATAGAACAAGATAACCGTTTGTCTGTTGAGAAGGAAAAGGCTGCCATTGAAGGCCTGACTGAGGAAATTGCATATAAACAGGCTGAGATTGATAAATACATTGCAGCTGGCAATTTTACAAATGGAAAAATCGCCACTATCAAAGCTGATATATCCTTTAATCCTAGCGAGGCAAAGATCAGTGCGATCCGAAGCAGATACAGTGCTATGTTTCGGAGCATGTCGTTGAAAACTAATTTAAGTAGCATTCTACCTGTGGAATATGACGAGGATACATTAAGACGAACAATTAAATTCAGCATACAAAGCAGTGCTGAATCTCCCAACACGGTGAGTATAAGCGCGATGGGTGGAGACGAATTAAATCCTCGTGCCATTGTGGAAGCGATCTATGATTATTATGTGAATAAGCTTGAAGATACCATAGGAAGAACTTCACCTCACACTTTTGAGATGGTGAGCAACGTTGTAACTGATGCTGTTGAAGGTGAGATACTTTTTGAGGAAGAGATTCAGAAGCAACAAAAGCAAATTAACGCACTTCAAGCCGAAATCAGGGCTAAAAACGACAGCATCCGGCAGCTTGATAATCAGATGAAAACAGAAACTTCACTGAAGGGTGTGGCTGTTTCCGCGATTACTGGTGCAGCGACAGGGGGCGTAGTTGGTATGTTTGCAGTCTTATTGACTTACCTTGTAAAGGTACCTGTGATAACCCCCGAACAAATTCAAAAGCGTCTTGGGATCAGATATATTGGCGGTACGCATCATAAGAAACGATATGGTTTTTCGATACTTGCTGACAAAATAGCGGGAAGATATTTGACATTTTCCACGAAGGCTGAAGCGGCGGATTATATAGGAACAAGTTTACGCGAGAAAATAAATCACGGTTCGCTATTGATCACCGGTTCCCTAACAAGAACGGAATTGGAAGCTTTGTCCAAAGCACTTTTCAGCGCCGGGGCATTAAACGAGAACATCACACTGCTTGTAGCGCCTGATGTAACTACCAGTGCGGATAGTGTCAGGGTGCTCAGCCAGTCTGATTATGTTATACTGGCTGAGCGTATAGGAAAATCTACATTAAAAAGAGTAATTTGGCAAAGTGAGCGTATTGCTATTTCCGGGAAGGAACTGTTGGGGTATGTCCTATATTAATTCTTTAGCCCTGCGGCAGTGAAAGGTGGGACGTGTTTTGTCACACTCCAAGGAACAACCACATTGGTTATACTGCACCTATGTCAAGCGTGCCTTGGACATTGTATCGTCAGCACTAGGGCTATTGGTTCTAAGTCCTGTTCTGCTGATTATTATGATTGCTATTAAAATAGATAGTAAAGGTCCTCTTCTGTTCAGGCAAAAGCGTGTAGGGCTTCATAAACGTCATTTTATGATATTTAAATTCCGAACGATGCGCATAGATACGCCTCATGACAGACCCACACATATGTTGGACAATCCAGAGCAATGGATTACACGTGTGGGGCGCCTGTTGCGTAAAACCAGCATGGATGAACTGCCGCAACTTTTTAATATCTTCATTGGAGATATGAGTGTCATTGGCCCTCGCCCGGCGTTATGGAACCAATTTGATCTGGTGGAGCAACGTGATCTGTATGGAGCAAACGATGTGCGCCCTGGCCTGACCGGCTGGGCTCAGATCAATGGCAGGGATGAGTTGGAAATACCGGTGAAGGCAAAGCTGGATGGAGAGTATGTACAGCGTATGAGTCTTTTGTTTGATTGCCGCTGCTTTTTCGCGACCATCTTATCTGTTTTCAAAGGGGATGGCATTATTGAAGGCAGCACCGACGAGGGAAAGAAGAGGGTGGAGAAGCCGTGAAGCATATTTTAATTATCGGAGCCGGTAGTTATATTGGCACTTCATTTGAGCGATATGTAGCCCAATGGCCGGAAGACTATTATGTAGATACTGTTGACGCACGTGGAGATGCGTGGAGAAAAATTGGTTTTAAGGGATACGACAGCGTCTTCCATGTAGCAGGAATAGCGCATATCAAAGAGACTGAGCAGAATAAGGAGACGTATTACACAGTCAACAGAGATCTGGCCATTCAAGCCGCTAAAAAGGCAAAGGAAGAAGGGATTGGACATTTTGCCTTCCTAAGCTCGATGAGTATATATGGCATGGAGCAAGGTGTGATTACGGAAGATACTATCCCTAAACCGATAAGCCATTATGGCAAATCAAAACTACAGGCTGAGGAGGGCCTTTCTATGCTGGAGGATAACAACTTCAGCGTGGCAATCCTTAGGCCGCCGATGGTGTATGGGAAAAAATGCAAGGGTAACTATGCAAGCCTTTCCATGCTTTCGCGAAAGCTTCCCTTTTTCCCTGCCGTAGCAAACGAACGCTCCATGCTGTACATTGACAATCTGTGTGAGTTTGTGCGTTTGGTTATCCAGCACCGGGAATCGGGTGTTTTTCTTCCGCAGAATACAACCTATGTCAATACGAGCGATATGGTTAGCAGGATTGCGCATGTGCATCATAAGCGAATCCTGATGGTAAAAGGATTTGGCTGGATCATTTCTGCTTTGAGAAGATTTAAATCGATTGGTAAAGCTTTCGGGAGCTTGACTTATGATTTGCCACTGAGTGAATATAAGGATTGGGATTATAGAATTATTGATTTTGATGAGTCGATTAAAAGGAC
>CAZYKQ010000181.1:0-3224 GCA_964648235.1 uncultured Christensenella sp.
TCCGCTGTGCTGGTCGCTCTTCCTGAGTTTTTGCGCGGCTTCTCCGAATGGCGTCTGGTCATTTACTCTACCTTACTGATTGTGATGATGCTCTTTCGTCCCTCCGGTCTGATGGGGACCAAGGAGTTTTCGCTGATCAAGATCTGGGATGGTGTTGCACAATGGTTTAAAAGAACGCTTGGTATCAAAAAGCGACAGGCTAAAATGCCCTACACTCCCCATTATGATGTGTGGGAGGATTCTATCGTACTGGAAACCAAAAACCTCGGAATTCGATTTGGTGGATTGGTCGCGGCGGAAGGCATCAACCTGAACTTACGCAACAACGAGATTGTTGGTCTGATCGGACCAAACGGAGCGGGTAAAACCACTGTATTTAATATGCTGACAGGAGTGTATGCTCCCACAGACGGTGAGATTATTCTGTTAAGCAAATCCATCAACGGTATGTCGACACATGAAATTACCAAAAGCGGCATCGCACGCACCTTTCAGAATATCCGTCTTTTCAAATCGATGACTGTGCTTGAAAACATCAAGGTTGCTTTCCATACCAGGATGCAATACTCCCCTATTTCCGGCATAATCCGTGCCTCTTCGTATCAAACAGAAGAGATGGGCATCGATATCCGCGCGCGGGAATTGCTTCGGGTTTTTGATATGGAAGACGTGGCGCACGCCCAGGCGGATAGCCTGCCTTACGGTCAACAGCGCAAGCTGGAAATCTGCCGTGCTTTGGCTTGTAACCCCAAGGTTCTCCTTCTGGATGAGCCTGCTGCAGGCATGAATCCCATTGAGACAGCCGAATTGATGGCAACCATCAAGATCATACGGAACCAGTTTTCAGTTGCCATCCTGTTGATCGAACATGATATGAAACTGGTCATGGGTATCTGTGAACGAATCTATGTATTGAATTATGGCCGTGTGATCGCCCACGGCAGTCCTGCTGAGATTGGAAAAAATCCGGAAGTGATTGCCGCTTATCTGGGCACACCGGAGGAGGAAAGCAAAGGAGGGACGGAACATGCTGAAAGTTGAGCATATGGACCTTTACTATGGGGCCATTCATGCGCTGCATGACATCTGCTTTGAAGTTCGTCCCGGCGAAATTGTCACCTTGATTGGGGCCAATGGCGCAGGTAAAACATCCATCCTTCATGCCATTTCTGGTCTCGTGCCATATAAAAATGGAGAAGTAATCTTTGCTGAGCGACCCATCACAAAAACACCACCTCATAGTCTTGTTTCTATGGGTTTGGTTCAAGTGCCCGAAGGCCGCCGTGTTTTCTCTCGTATGAGTGTGATGGAAAATCTGGATATGGGCGCTTTTACCAACAGAGATAAAGACGATCAGGCGCGAACCCTTGAAAAGGTATTTGAACATTTTCCCCGTCTGAAGGAGCGGCGCAAACAAGCAGCAGGCACCCTGTCCGGCGGGGAGCAGCAGATGCTCGCTATGGCAAGGGCGTTAATGTCAAAGCCTAAACTCTTGATGATGGACGAACCTTCTATGGGTCTTTCTCCTCTGCTTGTGCAGGAAATATTCACTATTACCCGTGAAATCAACGCAGAAGGCGTTACTGTTTTGCTGGTTGAGCAAAACGCACATATGGCACTGTCCATCGCCAACCGCGGCTATGTTCTGGAAACAGGCCGGATTGTCAAGGATGGCCCAGCTTCAGATTTGCTTAAGGATGAAGACGTCAAAAAGGCTTATTTGGGCACATAGCTTTCAAGCAAAATATTGCCAAAAAAAGCGGAGGATCTGTCCAGGAATCTCCGCTTTTTTATATGCGATTTATAAAATCTTCTTTAAAGCATCCACCAGATCAGTACGTTCCCAAGGCAAGTCGAGATCTACACGTCCGAAATGACCATAGCTGGCTGTCTGGCGATAGATCGGCCTGCGCAGGTCAAGTCTTGAGATGATACTGTCGGGTGTTAGACTGACCAGGCTGGTGATCGCCTGTTCAATGGACGTATCATCCGTTTTACCTGTACCAAATGTATCTACTGTAAAGCTGACAGGCTGAGCCACACCAATGGCATAAGCGAGCGCTACCTGGCAGCGTTGGGCAAGTCCTGCCTTAACAATATTTTTCGCGATGTAACGCGCCATGTAACTGGCAGATCGGTCCACCTTCGTCGGATCTTTTCCGCTGAAGCAACCGCCGCCGTGAGGCGCGTAACCTCCGTATGTGTCAACAATAATCTTGCGGCCTGTCAGGCCGCTGTCTCCAGCAGGCCCTCCGATTACAAATCGACCGCTGGGATTGATCAGATAGCGCGTAGAAACAGTCAGCAAATGAGCAGGGATAACGGGCTTAATCACATGCTCAATCATGGCCGCTTCAATCTCTTTGCGGCTGACACGCTCATCGTGCTGGGTGGAGATGACAACGTTATCAATTGCAACGGGCAGGCCATCCTCATAGATTACAGTCACCTGTGATTTGCCGTCGGGCCGCATCCAAGGGCAGAGGCCGGATTTACGCACTTCGGTCATCCTTCGGGTAAGACGATGAGCAAGGGCGATCGCCATGGGCATCAGCTCATCCGTTTCTGTGCAGGCATACCCGAACATCAGGCCCTGATCACCCGCACCAGTTTCCTGAGCAAGAGAATGGTCATCGCGTGTCTCAATGGCCTTGCTGACTCCCGCTGAGATGTCCGGTGACTGTTCATGCACCGAAGTGATCACTGAACAAGTGGTACCGTCAAAGCCAATTTTTGAGCTGTTGTAGCCGATGTCAAGAAGTACGCTGCGCACTACATCAGGGATTGAGACATACGTTTCCGTTGTAATCTCCCCCATTACAAAGATCAGACCGGTTGTCGCTGTGGTTTCGCAAGCGACGCGCGCGTGCGGATCGTTTTCAAGAATAGCATCCAATATAGCATCCGATACCTGGTCACAAACCTTGTCAGGATGTCCTTCGGTGACAGACTCCGAGGTAAAAAGTTTTCTCATGCTTCCCTCCCAATAAAATACGCTTGTCACACAGACAAGCGATTAAATCATGCCTTATCTGCCGGCGCTTTGCGCCGCTGGATGTAGCACCAAGCACATGCCGGTTGCCGGGCTTCACAGGGCCAGTCCCCTCCGCCTCTCTTGATAAGGTTATTCAATTGCTTTGTATCATACCAGTGAAGAAGTCTTGAGTCAATACAATGACGCCTTGACAAGAGTCCTTCGTTTGTTTATCGTTCCATGCGTAAAG
>CAZYKQ010000182.1:0-3218 GCA_964648235.1 uncultured Christensenella sp.
ATGATCCTGTTGATTTGTATTTTCTTAAGCCATACCGCCAGAACAGGTGCGTGGGAATGGAAAACAATAATGACAACAACGGTGACAGCATATATTGTATCCCGGTCTCTCTCCCCAGAAGATAAAGCAAAGGATAGTATTGTACTAAAGCCAAAGGCACAAAATATGTCAGTAACATCAGTGCCTCCTTGCCGTAAACAGAGAAGGGATAGCGGCCGAACTCCCGCCCGCCGTCGGTGAATATGTTCATAAATTCAAGCCCCTCTAGCGTGAAAAAACTGAATGCGGCATAGACCACAAACAGGTTAAAGAACACCAGCGTTCCACAAGCAATCATCAGGATCAGCGTCAACACCTGACCCGGGCCCCAAACAATCCCCGCGCGGGGCAAGGCATAGGCCAGCACCGCCATTGCCTGGATCAGTCGGCCAATGCGCGACAGCTCCATCTGAGAGGCCATCACCTGAAACAAAAGGCTTCTTGGCCGTACCTGAGCACGGTCAAATTCCCCATTTGATATCATACGCGGAAACCGCTCAAAACCCCGCCCAAACACCTCGCCCAGTGAGTATGCCATCAGTATTACCGCAAAGCACAACAACACTTGCGGCAGCGTAAAACCCTCTACGCTGTGAAAACGTTCCATCATGAACCACAAACCCATCAGAGTAGTGAAGGAGATGAGAATTTGTCCCAAGAAGGTCAGCAGAAAAGAAAGTTTATACTGCATCTGTGCTTTCATATGCATGCTCAGATATCTTATATACAGCTTCATGGCTTAGCCTCCTTGTACAATCACGCGCTTCGTCGCCCGCTTCATCAGGATACGGCCTATCCCTATCAAAATCGCTGCCCAAAATATCTGAAGACTTATACCGCGCACCATTTCCATTCCCACAATATGACCAGAGTAGATACGCAGCGGCATGTTCTGCATCGCGGCAAAGGGCAACAGCTCCGCCACGGAGCGGAACACAGGTGGAAAGAAGGGCAAAGGAATGGTTCCTCCGGCCAGAAAATCCGCTGCCACAGTTGCCATCAACCGCACGCCAGCGGGAGAGAGTGTGTAAAATGCAGACACATAGATCAGCATCGAAAAGCTTACTACAACGACCAGACTGAGTCCCATGGATAGAAAAAACAACAGAAGTTGTAAGAGACTGGCCGGCGCGGACATACGCATAGGCTCTGGCAGCAGAAAAGCCACAATCAGTACCGGGATACAACGAAGCACGGCGCGACTGAGTCGGTTTGCTACCGATTGGGCGAACCAACGCCCATAGAGATCTATAGGCCGGACCAGTTCGTAGGCAATGGATCCGAATAGAATCGCATCGAATATATCCCTGTCAATAAACCAGGTCATAAACAGGGCAAGGAGGGCTTGCTGCAGCCAGATGTAAGAGACCATCTGCTCAAAGCTCATCGGAAAGCCGGCGGGATTCGCCCGAAAAAAGGCGCTGAAGGCCAATAACTCCATGAAACCCCAGGCAAACTGTGTCGCCAGCCCCGCCAACGCCGCCGCGCGGTACTGCAATCCTCCGGCAAACTTCATTCTGAGGATAGCCAGGTAGGCACTCATATGCTGTACTCCTTATACAGGGCCGCCACCATCTCTTCTGCTCCTGGGGATGAAACGGACAGATCCAGCAACTCAACCTGGGAGGTGATATGAGCGATAGCCTGCGCTGTATTGCAGCGCCGTGGATCCAACCGTACAATCAAACGGCTCTCCTGGGACTCCGCCATTTCCATGCCGGGGCAAAGTACCGGCTCCTCTCCTTTGTACTCAAAAGTGAGTGTCTTTGAATCTCCGCCATGGCGCTTCAGCTCATCCAGCCCGCCATCCATCAAGATGCGTCCACGGCCGATCAAAATAATCCGCCGCGCCAGGGCTTCGATATCCTGCATATCGTGTGTGGTCAGAATAACAGTCGTCCCCTCCTGACGATTCAGCTTGTTGATAAACTTCCGCACAGCCAGCTTGCTGACCGCATCCAGCCCAATGGTAGGTTCATCTAAAAAGAGTATCTTTGGCCGGTGCAGCAAGGAAGCAGCCAGTTCGCAACGCATTCTCTGCCCCAGGCTGAGGCTGCGGACAGGCGTCATCAATATTTCGTGAAGATCCAGCATCTCAACCAGCTCATCGCGTGTCTTCACGTATTGTTTCTTATCCACACGGTAGATGTCACGGATCAGCTCGAAGCTGTCATCCACCGGTACATCCCACCACAGCTGACTACGCTGACCAAAGACGACTCCGATATCGTGAGCATGAGAAATACGCTCCTTCCATGGAATACGGCCGTTGATATTGCAGCTGCCGGTGTCAGGCGTCAAAACGCCGCACATAATTTTAATGGTCGTGCTTTTGCCTGCGCCGTTGGGTCCGATATAGCCCACCATCTCTCCGTCCTTGATATCAAAAGAGATATCCCGCAGCGCCTGCACTGTTTCATGCTCCCGGCTGACCAGCGCCTTAAGCGCTTGCCCAAACCCTCCCCTTCGCCTTGCCACGCGAAAGCTCTTGTTAATGCCCAAAAGCCGTATCAAACCACCACCCCCTAAGTTATTTTATAACAATATCCCATAAAAAAGGATGCAAAAATCCGCCAAACCGGGGAAAGAGATCCCCCTGTTTCGCGCCTCGTGAGATAGGAATGAGTATAGCAGATTAAGAGCAGGCCAGCAATGCCGACTTAACTTGACCATCCATTGGGCATTCAATTATATTGTTACTCACAAGGAGGAACACAATGCAACACAACACAACCGTGAATGCTGACAACATTCTGCGCCCGCTCCTGTCCCTGATCAGCAAATCCGAAAAAACCCGGCAGAAAGTAAAGCCCGATACCTGGCAACATCGGATGCTGACTAATAACCTGAGGGCCCTTGACATCGGAGTAAGCTTACTGAACGTACAGGATATTCCACAGCCTTTCACCGATGGTGAGCTGATCTCCGCGCTTGACGCCGTAAACAGCATGATCGAAAGATGTAAAGGAGTACAAGTCAAATTCTCCCCCGGAAGCTCCCAGTATACGCTGCAAACCAATAGGATAAACGCCTTATCTACCGTGCGCCACTTCATCAGCAAGGCGATCACCAACTGCTAAGAAGCCTTCCCACCTATACATAAGATACCGCCTGGGTTTCTTATAACTGCCCACCCACGACTCTGATCGCTTCTTTCGCGGGGATCAGGCCATCCAGCG
>CAZYKQ010000183.1:0-3215 GCA_964648235.1 uncultured Christensenella sp.
AAGGAACAATACATTGGACCTTCCTTCTGAAGAAAAGGAAGTTTCGGACAATCCTTGACAAGCGATGAAAACAGACATATAATCAACATTGCGTTAAGCAGAAGCGCCCGCTTCTCACCTTGCGAAGAAGTTTTCAAGGTATAGCAAGCATCCATGATAATCAATGCATGAGATTTGGCGGGCAGCGATTGCCCGCCAAATTTATTTTATATCCGGAGGTGACAGGACATCAACAACGATCTGAAGATCAATGAGGACATTCGCGACAGAGAGGTTCGCGTTATTGGTGCGGACGGCGCTCAATTGGGCGTTTTAAGCATTCAGAACGCGCTCAAACTAGCCGAGGATCAAAAGCTTGACTTGGTCAAGATTGTCCCCAACGCTCAGCCCCCTGTTTGCAAGCTGATGGACTATGACAAACATCGCTTTGAACAGTCCAAGCGCGAAAAAGAAATGCGCAAAAATCAAAAAGTGATCACCTTAAAGGAAGTGCAGCTTTCTGCCACGATTGAGGAAAATGACGTTCAGACCAAGCTGAAAAATGCTGTAAAGTTCTTAAACGCGGGAGATAAGGTCAAGGTGACCATCCGCTTTCGAGGACGTCAGATTACGCACTCTGAGATCGGCCTCAAGGTGATGGAGGACTTCGCTGATCGCACGAAGGATATTTCCGTAGTCGAGCGCAGACCTTTACTTGAGGGCAGGCACATGATCATGATCTTGGCGCCTAAGGTGGAAAAAGCGTCCAAAGCGGAGCGAAGCGCCAATCCCAAACGGGAAGAAGCGCAAAGCGCTGCCGCTCCCAATGAATAACCAGAAGGAGAAACCATTTCATGCCAAAGCAAAAATCCCATCGCGGCGCGTCCAAGCGTTTTTCTCTGACGAAGAGCGGACTGGTCAAGCATAGGAAAATGAACCGCAACCATATTTTGACCAAAAAGGTAACCAAGCGGCAAAGGCATCTTCGCCGTGACGGCATTCTGGCCAACAAGGCTGAAGCCGCCACCATCCGTTCATTGATCGCAAAGTAATCAGTCTATCTGACAGTAGGAGGAAAAACTCATGGCACGCATCAAGAGGGCAGTGAATGCCCATAAAAAACGCCGTAAATATTTAAAGCTGGCCAAAGGTTACTATGGCAGCAAATCCAAGCAGTACCGTGCTGCCAGCGAACAGGTCAGGCGCTCATTGCGCTACGCCTACATTGGCCGCAAGTTACGCAAGCGCGATTTCCGCCGCCTGTGGATCACCCGCATCAACGCGGCTGCCCGCATCAACGGCCTGAGCTACTCGGTCATGATCAACGGCCTTAAGAAGCAGAATGTTGAGGTTAACCGTAAAATGCTGGCTGACCTGGCCGTCAACGACGCCGACGCTTTTGCCCAGCTGGCTGAACTGGCCAAGGCTGCGCAGTAAACTGACCATTCGGTTTTCAACACGCTGGTTTTTCAGATCGGCGTGTTGTTTTTTTTCTGATCAGTTGATATAATGCGGCCTGTACAAACAGATAAGGAGAATAGAAATAATGAGCAGCAATATCTGGCATGATATCAAGCCGGAACGCATCCAGGAAGAGGATTTTATGGCTGTGATTGAGATCCCTAAGGGCTCAAAAAACAAGTATGAGCTGGATAAGGAGACTGGTGTATTGATGCTGGACCGCATCCTGCACACCTCTACCCACTACCCGGCCAACTACGGCTTTATCCCCCGCACCTATGGCGACGACATGGATCCGCTGGATGTGCTGGTGCTTTGTACTGAGCCTATTGCGCCCATGACCCTGGTAAGATGTTATCCCATTGGCGTGATCAGGATGCTTGATCAAAAAAGGCTGGATGATAAGATTATCTGCATTCCTTTCAGCGATCCAACCTATAATGAGTATAAGGATATTGGCGAGTTACCCAAGCACGTGTTTGAAGAGATGAGTCACTTTTTCCAGGTTTATAAGGCGCTTGAAGGGAAAGAGACGACCGCGGGAGAAGTGCAGGACCGGATTGTTGCGGTGGAAGTGATCAAAAAAGCGCGCAACGATTACCGGGCCTTGTTCGGCTGAATAGATTTTTCTCGGCATTGTTACAGGTTTTCAGGGGCGGGTACACTTTATTTGTAGGTTGGGGCAGAGAATGCCTCCCGAGAAAAGGTTTTGAAGGAGACTAACATGAAAAAAAAGCTATTGCTCATTTTATTGCTGACTGTCGCCGCGCTGGCTTTGGCTGCGTGTGCGCCGAAGACCCCGGCTGCTACGCCCACCCCTGAACCCCAGGTTGAAGCGCCTACTGAAACCCCGGCTGAGGCCCCGGCTGAGGAAGCTGTTCCGGAGGAAGCCGTGCAGGAGGAGGCCGCCCCTGAAGGATCTTTGGAGCTGACACTTGAAGAACTTGCCAAATATAACGGTAAAAATGGCGAGCGTGCCTATGTTGCTGTTGACGGCGTCATCTACGATGTGACGGACAGCAGAGCCTGGAAGAATGGCGATCATAATGGCTTTGAGGCAGGCAAGGATCTGACGGAGGAGATCAAAACGAAATCCCCGCATGGCGTCGCTAAGCTCAGCGGTGTACTTGAAGTGGGCAAGCTGAAAGCAGAATAATTGATGTAATTTTACCGCCTGCGGTTTAATGGCCGCGGGCGGTTTTTATAAAGAAGGAGGTATAGGGTGTACAAGACACTTGGCATTATTTCTTTAATTTTGGTGATCCTGATCACCGCCCCCTACTGGCTGCGCATGCTGAACAGCTGGACATTCAGGACAAAGGACAAGCGGTTTATGAGCCTGCTGAAGTTTCTGCGCAAGCTGCATAAACCTCTGGGCTTGGCTCTTGTCGCGATCGCGCTGTGGCATGGCTATCAGGCTCTGGGAAGCCTAAGACTCCACACGGGCCTTTTAGCTTTCGCTGGTTTTATCATCACGGCTTGTTTTGGTGGAATTTACTATAAAACGAAGCAGAAGAAGTTCTTCAAAGCGCATAAGATCATGGCTTTGGTCAGCGTATCGTTGCTGGCGTTGCACTTGATATGGCCTAGCGCTCTATGGTATTTGTTCAGGATATAGATAAAATATAATAAGATAAACTACGGGCCTGGCAGTTGCCAGGCCCGTAGTTTATCTTAGTGATTGGTGTTAATCGTTCGCTGCCAGTTTCTTCAAACGGGACAAACGTTCTTCGGCGTCCTTTTCGGCTTGGACAAAGAGCGTTTCTGCGGCGGAG
>CAZYKQ010000184.1:0-3198 GCA_964648235.1 uncultured Christensenella sp.
CCTGTTTTTAATTTAATCTCTGGTAAAACGCAAACTGTTTTACTCATTCGTAATCTGCATGTCGGTCAGGAAATCGATTGCGCGCTGTATCTGTTCATCTGTGATTTTAACCCCGGTGACGCCCGGATCTATCAGAACGGATACTTCATAGCCTTTATAAACAGTAATAATCTCCACGAAAGGATCTGCATCTGATTTATCCCGGATCATGATGAGCTTTGTCCCCATGCCGGTCTCTGTAATCCAGTGCTCCGGCTCATCATAGTGTTCCTGGAAGATAGCGATTAGTTCGTTGACCTCCTCCTCGGTAAAATCATTTAGCGTGCGGCCGTCGTATATTTCACTCAGCGCAATGGTGAACATGGCGGTAGGCGCCTGTGGATCTTTGGGCGTCAGATTCGCAAGATAGGTCGTTTGGTTTATCCACTGTTCTTCATAGGCACACTCCTCTGGCACGCGCACTGTCACCCGGAAAGCCCCACTCACCGTTACAGTTTTTATCTCTTCTTCTGCCATAACAGCCAATGAGGCGGCTGAAAGCGTTATCATGATCATTAACGCCGCTAAAAACAAACAAAGCTTTCTATTCACATGAACCTCCCACACGTTTTTACGTTTTATCATCAGTTTCATCTGCCATCAGTTGCCGGATCCAACACCTGAGATTTCAAGCAAGTACTTGCGGCTCATAAAGCCGACCTGCCCCGTTGCGCGGTCCTCCACCTGTGCCCATGCGCTGTTCTGGGCGATCACTGACAGTTCATAACCATTGTAACAACGCTGTATGACATGCACGTCGGTGGAAGGTGCCCAGCGCATATTAACAAAACCGCCTGCGCGGGAAGGTCGCGCTTTCACCTGATAGGGGGTGACAGACTTCATCTTTTGAAACTGAGCATTGACCATGGCCAGGGTATCGTCGACTACCTGCGGGGTAGACGGCTTCTTGGATCCTGGTTTATTCAGCACCAGGTAGCGGGTCATGACCCAACCATCCCTGTCCGGAGATCCATAGTGTATCAGGGCCCAGCTGTCGCTATCCTCAAACTCAAAGACGACCACAGCTGTTCCGTAGGCAACTTGATCGATTACTTTTCCTCCGGGTGATGACCGGACATTCAAACTTTTACCGTTTTCAGTGTAAACGAAAAAGTATGGTGATGCCGCCTGGGAAAGGGGCATCAAGGCTAACAGGATCGCGAAGGCAAGCAGCGCGGCAGCCACTTTTCGGGCACTGCAATGGTTTTTCTTTTCCTTTCTCATGACAATCAACCTCCCATTTTCTCGAGTATGGATGATTCACTCAGCGTGGATCAATTTTAATCAGCCTCAATACTCTCATGCTTATTATCAATCCCCTCTCCATCTCGTCGGAAGTGATCTTGTATAAATATGTTCAGCAGTGTGGCCGGAGCCCTCTGTTGAAGGCTTTTCTGTCTTTTCACAGGTTGACTCATGGCTGGGATCTGGCAGGGTAGCTTCCGCCATAGACCTTGAATTGAGCGACAGCAGCAAAGTCAGGGAGAACAGGAAGCGGATAGGTTTTTCTATGCTATATTTCTCATGTATGCGTTTTTTCGTATCATCAAATGATATAGAAAGGGAATCAATGGATTTGTCTGATCCGGCCCGGCTCCTGTACCGGTTGGTGAGTTTAGTAAAAAACCTTCAATACCATACGATTTCTGAATAAAATAATGGTTATAATTTAACGTGAATGGGTGGAATGATCGTTGTTCACTGGTTCTGCTGCAAGCCTCTATTCGCCATTCAATCAGTATACTTACCGATATTTAATTTTACTTGTCTATTTCGGCCCTGTCAAGGCGTTTATATCAATCTTATAGTAAACCTACTGTCAAATCATGTTCGCAACTTTGGAGTCAATTAGCATCCATGTTATGCTGCCTGATTGCTCAGTGAGTGAAGCGATTCCTCGCTTAAGCATAATCTGGTAACCGACCACCCTGGTCCTTCGCCGGATTTCTTTGTTCACTCCGAAAATCAGCAGAATCGCCATGCTGACAACCCGGTCGCCGTAACGTACGTTCTCGTATAAGGCGTCTGCCCGCAGCACCGGGCAGTTACAGGCGGTCAAGGGGCGGTTCCGGAATTCACCCACCGGCTCCCGCAAGCCTCTGGTCATCTCGCTGACCTGACTGCGGGAGATTCCCTCGATCCTCAGACTCTTGGCCAGCTTCTCCAATGCCATGCTCCATGAGATTATTACCCAGGCAATGCCCTTCATGATTGAATAATATCGATGATACATGCCGCAAGACCTGCCTCGTGAGAAGCGGGTCTTATTGTATTTATTCCGGATATTGTCTTCCAGCTGTTTGAGCTTTAGTCTTACTTAATATTTTGATGATTAGGAGAAACATGATACACGATGAGATGAGGATAGGATACTTTTGCTTTGCATTGGCAAAATCTTGTTCTCTGGATCGTTTATGCGCGGAGGGTCTTGAGCGCTTTGCCCCAGGCGTTCACCTGGTCCAGCATGGCGTTAAGGTCGTCCGCTTTGCGGGGATCCGGCTTGAAGACAGAAAAACTCTCAAAGTCGGTAAACACGCTCAGCATCACTTGAGAGCGTACATCGGCCATCTGCAGCTCGCCCGCGATCTGGCGCAGCTGCTCCACTGCCCGTACGCCCATGGCGCTGCCGTAGCTCACGAAACCCACAGCCTTGTTGTTCCACTCGGCATAGAGGTAGTCTATTGCGTTCTTGAGCGCGCCGGCCACCGCGTGGTTGTACTCAGCAGCAACGATAACATAAGCGTCAAATGAACCGATGGCAGCCGCCCACTTTTTTGTGTGCTCCTGCTGATACTGGCCAAAACCGGCCGGAAGGGCCTCATCCAGCAGCGGCAGGTTGTAGTCCGCTACGTCCACAAGTTCATAATGAGCGTCTCCGCGTTTGTTCGCCTGCTCCAGCGCCCACTTGGCTACCTGCTCGCCGATACGACCCGGCCGTGTACTTCCTAAAATAATACCGATCCTTAGCATAAAAAAAGAACTCCTTAAACAACTAATATTTCTGCGGAACATTGCCGACATCGTGATCATACCCTTTGGCAGGCAGGTGAAACATAGCGCTTACTGGGAAGGTTCAAGGGGTCCACGCAGGACTTGGTTCAGCCGGCTGACGGTTGCATCATTGTTTGAGTTTATTGCTTTATCAGACTTGTGAGCTTT
>CAZYKQ010000185.1:0-3186 GCA_964648235.1 uncultured Christensenella sp.
ACGACTTGGAAATCTCTTCTTATTCCAATACAAATTATGTTGTTGCTCTTGCTCCCAATGCCGGAATCGAAGTCTTCGAGATAACTAAGAGGGAAATAACCATTAGCGAAGTCACTCCAGTCACAAAATTTTATATAGCAGCCGTATTATTCCTATGCGCGGCTCGTGGCTTGATTTTGATTTTGACCATAAAGATATACTCTATGTGCGTATAGACAGTCGTCGAAAAATGCCGGCAACAATTTTGTTAAAGGCAATGGGCATGAGCACTGATGATATTCTGAGCTATTATTACCGCCCCGAGACATTTCATCTTGAGGACGGCAAGGTGTTGCGCAAAGTAGAAGAATATAACTTTCGCAAGGAAACAGCCTATGCGGATATTGTTGCTCCTGATGGAGCAATTGTTGTTGCAGCTGGTAAGCCACTGACCAAGGGCATGTGGAAGCGTATGCTCAAGGCTGGCGTCAGCTTTTACGAAGTGCGTCCCGAAAGTCTGGAAACAGAATTTGCAGCTCAGGATGTGGTTGACGGGACTACTGGCGAGGTCATTGCCCGGGCTGGAGATCCTTTTGCCGCTGCTGTTGTTGAAAAATGTATTGCAGCAGGCATCACTGCTTTGCAGGCTATTTTTACCTCTGGAGCAGAAGTTTCCTCCTCCATGCGCGATACACTGGCTTTGGATAAATCAGAGGATATGGAAAGTGCGCAAATTGATATTTATAAGCGTTTGCGTCCAAGCTCTCCTCCTACTCCTGAAATTTCTGCTACTTTTTTTGATAATTTATTTCGCAACCCTGATTACTATGACTTATCTCCGGTGGGACGCTACAAGCTCAATGCCCGCTTGGGCTTAGAGCTGCCAATAGACCATCGTACCCTTTCCAATGAAGATATTTTTCGATCCATAAAAAAATTGATGCATTTGAAGGATACGCATGGCCCGGCAGATGATATAGATCATCTGGGCAACCGGCGTGTGCGTCCAGTGGGTGAGCTGGTTGAAAATCAGTATCGCATTGGCCTGGTGCGCATGGAGCGGGCCATTAAAGAACGCATGAGCTTGCAGGAAGTGGCAACACTTATGCCGCATGATCTGGTGAATCCCAAGCCAGTTACTGCAGTCCTTAAAGAGTTTTTTGGTACATCGCAGTTGTCGCAGTTTATGGATCAGACAAATCCATTATCTGAAGTCACGCATAAACGCCGTTTGTCAGCCCTGGGGCCTGGCGGTTTAACCCGTGAACGAGCAGGCTTTGAAGTCCGTGACGTGCATTTAAGCCACTATGGACGTATCTGTCCCATTGAAACTCCAGAAGGACCTAATATCGGTCTTATTGTTTCTCTGACCACGCATAGTGTGGTGAATGATTATGGATTTATTGAAACTCCATATCGGGTTGTTCGCGATGGATATGTGACTGATGAAATCCAATATATGGAGGCTTCAACAGAAACAGGGCATATTATTGCTCAGGCCAATGCATTGATCGGAGAAGATCGGCGCTTTGCCAGCACCCATGTTGAAGCGCGGGAAGAAGGTGAATTTGCTATTATTCCACGCGAAGAAGTGACCTTGATGGATATTTCTCCAGGACAAATCGTATCGATTTCCTCTGCGCTTATTCCATTTTTAGAGCATGATGACGCCAACCGCGCACTCATGGGTTCAAATATGCAACGTCAGTCCGTGCCTTTGTTGGCTGCGGAGAAGCCTTTGATTGGAACTGGAATTGAAGGCATTGTGGCGCGGGATTCAGGGAGCTGTTTGCTGGCTGAAGGCGATGGCGAAATTATGTACGTGGACGCTGATCGGGTCATTATTTCGTATGGGGAAGGCCTGTATCCGGAATCTGGCGGAGTGAAGTTTTATGATTTGCAGAAATTTCATAAATCCAATCAAAACAGCTGCTTCGGACAAAAACCTCGCGTACAGATCGGTGATCTAGTCAAGAAGGGAGCTGTGCTTGCAGATGGACCGGCCATTCGGGACGGTGAGCTTGCGCTGGGTAAAAACCTCCTGGTCGCTTTTATGCCCTGGTGTGGGTATAACTACGAGGACTCTATCCTTATTTCTGAGCGTATGGTAAAGGAAGATGTCTATACCTCTATTCATATTGAGGAATTTGACGTTTTTGCCCGCGATACCAAATTAGGCCCTGAAGAGGTGACGCGAGATATTCCCAATGTTGGCGAAGAGTTGCTGCGTAATCTGGACGAAAGTGGCATTATCCGTATTGGCGCGCATGTGAAGCCGGATGATATTCTGGTGGGCAAGATTACACCCAAGGGTGAAACCCAGCTTACGCCTGAAGAGCGTTTGTTGCGGGCTATCTTTGGCGACAAGGCGCGCGATGTAAAGAATTCATCCCTGAAAGTTCCACCAGGAATTGAAGGGACTGTCATTGACGTAAAGGTCTTTAATCGCCGTTCCGGAGAAAAAGATGAGCGCACGCTGGCCATTGAAAATGCTGAACTGGAACGCATTGATCAACGTGAAGGTCAACATATTACAGCCCTGACAGAGGCAACTCGACGAAAGATATGGGCAGAGTGCAAAGGTAAAAGCATCGCCAAATCTTTGATGGGTAAGCGCAAGGGCGAGGTGTTGCTGGAAGCTAACCAGCCTATGCGCGAAGATGTGCTGGCTGAATTGCCGATCAAGAAGCTGGCTGGAGTTTTTGCGGCTAAAGAGGTCAATGAAGCAGTAAAACAATGTATTGATCTCTATGACCTGCAAGTTAAATTTATTAAAGATGTATATGAGTCTAAGCGCGGCAAGGTTACAGAGGGTGATGATTTGCCTCCGGGCGTGATCAAGATGGCCAAGGTTTATGTGGCGGTTAAGCGCAAGCTCAATGTCGGTGACAAGATGGCAGGGCGTCATGGTAATAAGGGCGTTGTTTCCAATATCTTGCCCGAAGAAGACATGCCTTTTTTTGCCGATGGCACTCCTATGGATGTTGTGCTTAACCCCTTGGGTGTTCCGTCGCGTATGAATATTGGGCAGATCATGGAAACCCACCTGGGCTGGGCCTCTAAAGGGCTGGGTCAGCAGATTGCTGCTCTGGTTGATGAAGGTGTGCTCAAAGTACGGGAAGAGATCAAAAGTATTTTTGACTCCAAAGAGATAGGTGCTGTTGTGGATGCGATGACTGATGATGAGCTCATTGAAGCTGCGAAATC
>CAZYKQ010000186.1:0-3184 GCA_964648235.1 uncultured Christensenella sp.
CAAAAAACCAATGCCATGCGCCAGCTGGATACCCTGAAGCTGCCCTACGAGGCCCTCTCCTACCCATCCGACGGCACAGCCATCGAGGCCACGCGTGTGGCGGAACTTATGAACGAGCCGCCGGAGCAAGTTTTCAAAACCTTGGTGCTGCTGGGCAGCGATAAAAAGCACTATGTCTGCCTCTTGCCCGGCCCCGCGGAGCTGGATCTGAAGGCCGCTGCCGCGCACTTCGGGGTAAAAAGCCTGTCCATGGAGCATGTAGCCGATCTGAAGGGGGTCACCGGCTATGTGCGCGGCGGCTGTTCGCCCCTTGGTATGAAAAAAAGCTTCCCGACCGCCATCGATCAAAGCGCTCGGGCGCTTCCCTATATCCTGGTTTCGGCGGGTCAAATCGGCCGGCAGCTGAAACTTGCGCCCGAAGCGCTAAAACAGGCACAGCCGATGGACTACGCCCCCCTGTGCCGGGTCTGATCCCAACGAATTTCTTTATGCTAAATAGGCTATCGAGGCGCGCGGGAGGGACGGCTGTACTTGTCCGCCCAGGCCTGTGCGCGCGTCGGGCTTTGTTCCAGTCGCCAGCCATCATGGTACAGATCATCTGCCATCTCAAGGATCACCTCCCTGAGTTCCAGATGATCCAGATACTTCTTTGGAATGGCGCTTAGCCCCGCGTAAGCGCCCACGATATTGCCGGCCAGCGCGCCCGTGGAGTCGCTGTCGCCGCGGTGGTTGACCGCCGCGATCAGGCAGCGGTCCACATCATCTGAATATTTCAAGGCGCAGTACAGGGCGATGGCCAGCGCCTCCTCGGCCACCCATCCTTCGCCCAATATGTTGATTGCCCGCGCGTCCGCTTTGTCGGAAACGGAGAGTTCGATTGCCCGGTCGCTCAGGTCAAGAAAATCCCGGAGATGCCCGGCCTGAGCAAACAGACGCCGCATTGCCCGCTGCATATCAAGCACCGCCTCAAGCACGGTGACATCCTCCCCATGGCTCAGCAGGTGGATGATATGCACCAGCGCCGCCGCCGGGATATAGCCCAGCTCATGCCCGTGGGTCAGCGCCGCGGCCTGCGCGCCGATCCGATCAATGTCATCCGGCGTATACCCGGCCTCATCAAAATACAGGCCGATCGGGGCGACGCGCATCACGCCGCCGCAGCCCTTGCTGTCGTTGATGGGCCTGTCGATCGTCCCCTCTTCCTCCTGACGGAGGGCGGACAGGCAGGTCAGCCCCGGCGCTCTTGCCTTGAACAGCTCAGGCAATTGAACAAGCCAGGACCGGCACTGGCCTTCCGGCAGGGGATAGGGCTCTGTCTGCGTGCGCAGCCAGTCGCCGTAGCAGCTTCGTATATAGCCCGGATAGGAATCCAAATGGCCTTGCTTCCTGCCTCCGCCTGCCCCAAGAAGCAGGCCGTTGGCGGTAAACAGGGTCATCTGCGTATCATCCGATATCAACGCCTTGCCGTCAGTCAGCTCGTAGGCCGTTATTCCCTGATCTCCATACTTGTTCAGGATCTTCTGCTCGCTCATAAACTCAACCGGATACCCAAGGGCATCGCCCGCGGCGCCGCCGATCAGACATCCCCTGAATTTATCCAGCTTTTTCAATGCCAGTTTCATGCTGCTTGTTACTGAAACACCTTGTTCAGGAAGCGCTTCAGGCCCGCCTTCCCTTCCTGATCCTGCTTGTATACGCCGGTATCGCCCAACAGCGCGCAGCAAATATCCGCCGTTTTGGCGCGGATGAAGCCGCCCAGGTCAGCCTGGGGCAAATCATCGGGCATCGCGTCGGACAGTTCCTTTATCCACAGGCGGTGCGGGCTGTCGGGCGGCAAGGGCGCGTTCCCCTTCAGGAATTCCTCCACCTGCTCCAGCTCTTTTTTCAGCCGGCCGGGCAGAATAAACAGACCCATGGCCTCGATGAGGCCGATGTTCTCTTTTTTGATGTGATGGTATTGCGCATGCGGGTGAAACAGGCCCATGGGGTGCTCCCGGGTCATGATGTTGTTGCGCAGCAGCAGGTAAGCGGTGTAGCTGTCCCCGGTTTTCCTGATCACGGGTGTGATGGCGTTGTGCGGCTCATCCGTGCGGGCAATGATGCCCAGCCCCTCATCGCTATAGCCGCGCCAGCTATCCAGCAGTTTCTCCATCACCACGGCCAGGATCTGCCTGTCCCTGCTTTCCAGCTTCAGACAGGTCATCGGCCATTTGAGCGCCCGGCCCGTCAGGCCTTCGATGCCGGTATCAAAGATAAACCACTCGCCGGAACGTTCCATCGGAAACTCGTAGCGCCCGCCCTGAAAATGGTCATGCGCCAGAATGGAACCGCCCACAATGGGCAGATCGGCGTTGGAGCCGATGAAGTAGTGGGGAAAGATATCCACAAAATCAAGCATCTTTTCAAAGCTGTCGCGGTTCATCTGCATGGGCACATGCTCGCGGTTGATCACAATGCAGTGTTCGTCATAATACAGATAGGGCGAATACTGCAGGTACCAGCTTTTTCCTCCCAACTCCAGGGGAATCATGCGGTGGTTTTGCCGGGCGGGAAAGCCCGGCCTGCCGGCATAGCCCGGGTTTTCGCGGCACAGTGCGCACCTGGGGTAACCTATGGAGGGGGTCAGGCGGGCCAGGGCAATATCGCGCGGATCCTTCTCAGGTTTGGACAGATTGATGGTGATCTCCAGCCTGCCGGCTTCGGTATCCGAACAATAGCGGATGTTCTCGTCAATGCGGCGGGTGCGGATATAATCGTTGGCGCGGCACAGCTTGTAAAACCAATCAGTCGCCGCCAGACTGCCCTGCTCCCTGAGAAGTTTATAAAAGCCCTCCCGGACGGCCCGGGGCCCCGGCGTCACCAGGCCAAAAAGCCGGGCGCTGAAGCGTTCCTTTGCTTCCGGGCTGTCCTCGCAAAGACCCTTCCCCACGGCATAATCCACCAACAGATCAGCCAGGTCCAAAATAGGCACCAGGCTGGCCGCCTCCTGCGGCTGATCTATCTGCAACAAATCCAGCAGGCGGTTGATGGAATAATCCACATCCTCCTGCTCAATCAAGCCCAGCTGTTCCGCCGCCTGGCAAAATAAGGTTACGGCCTGCTCGGCCGTCCAGTCCCTCGCTTGCGACATCCTGCACCTCCGTCATATATAGAAGCTGCGGACATTATAGCAGATATGGGGCGT
>CAZYKQ010000187.1:0-3119 GCA_964648235.1 uncultured Christensenella sp.
GTACACATTGCTGTAAAAGCCTGTATCTTCAACGGTGATGAAGGTGTGCAATGACGCAAGATAATCGTTTCCTCTATCAAACGCCGCATATTCTTCATACCCTGCTGCTGGACAGGACAAGATCCAACGCCAGAAAAACACACAACATCATCTGGGCAAATGATAACTATAAGTACATAGACCCTGTCAAATACGCGGCCGCCGCGCCCATCCTGCCTGGTTTGCTTAGCCATCAGGAGGGCGATCTGATCCTGCCCAGGGCGCTGAAAGCTATTGCCCTGCAAAAGAAGCGAACCAAATCAAAGGCAGAGGTATTCACCCCGACATGGATCGTCAAAATGCAAAACGACGCCGTGGACAACGATTATCAATCGGATTCCCTGGAAGCATACACCCGTCGCCTGTGGCTTGAGATCACCTGCGGCGAAGCGCCTTACATGGCTTCCCGATATGACATGAATACCGGCGAGATCATCCCGCTTGCTGACAGGGTTGGCTTTGTTGATCGCAAACTTGCCCGCATCAGCCGGGAGGTAGGTGATAAAGCCGAGTGGCAGCGCTTGGTCGAGCTTGCCTATAAAGCAAGCTACGGGTTTGAGTGGAACGGTGATTCCCTGCTGCTCGCGCGGATGAACCTGCTGTACTCCTATTTGGATTACTATATGGATAAATGGGATAAAGAGCCGACGGAAGGCCTTCTTCAAGATATCGCCGTCATCATCAGCTACAACGTGTTTCAGATGGACGGACTCAGCTGCACTCTCCCCTTGTCCGAGAAAAGAGAAAAGGTCAAGTATCATCAGCTATCCATGGATGACCTTGATAAACCGCTCAAAGATATATGGATCACCAAACCCGGCAGACGTGTGAGAATCATGAACTGGGATAGCAATAAAATGGAATATTTTGATAAGGGGATCAAGCGAATATGAGCGAAAACACCGTCATCAAAACAACCAAAACCATCTATCCTCAGATTTATGCCTATGTTCAGCCCGGCTATCCGCGCAACGAGGGCTGGATTAAGATCGGCTACACGGAGCGCAAAAACGTTGATGAGCGCATCCGCCAGCAGATGCAAACCGCCGGGATCGCCTACAAAAAGCTATGGAGCGAACCCGCCAAATTCCTCCATTCGGATGAATGGTTCATTGATAAACAGTTCCATACTTTTCTGCGTCGATCCAAACAGATTGAACAGCGAAAGGACAGCGAGTGGTTCTATTATGACGGCACACCGGGGAAGGCGCATGAAGATTTCAATGATTTCCGCGGCGGGCTCATCGATCAAGCAAAGCATCGGATAGCCTACCGCCTGCGCGCCGAGCAGGAAAATGCTGTCACCATGACCCTTGAATATATCAAGGCGCATCCCGGCGGCGAATTCCTATGGAATGCCAAACCACGCTTTGGCAAGACGCTGACCGCCTACGACCTGGCCCGCCGATTGAAGTCACAAAATGTGTTGATCGTCACCAACCGCCCGGCCATTGCCAACTCCTGGTTTGACGATTTTGAGAATTTCATCGCCTGGCAGACTGACTACCTGTTTGTCTCCACAACCGACAGTCTGAGTGAGCGGCCTGTTTTGACGCACGACCAGTTCATCAGCAGAGTCGCCTACGCGCCCGCGGATCAGGAAGTCGGGCGCATCTCTTTCGTCTCGCTGCAGGATCTCAAAGGCTCTCTCTACTTCGGAGGCACCTACGACAAACTCAAATGGGTGAAAGACCTATCCTGGGATCTGCTGGTAATCGACGAGGCGCACGAGGGTGTGGATACATTCAAAACAGATGTCGTCTTCAATGAGATCAAGCGAAATTTCACCCTGCACCTGTCCGGCACGCCTTTCAAGGCTGTCGCCAGCGGAAAGTTTTCCGCCGAACAGATTTACAACTGGACTTATGCCGATGAGCAAGAAGCGAAGACCAACTGGCCACTGGGTGCTGAGGAAAACAACCCCTATGAAGGTTTGCCCCGTCTGAACCTTTTTTCCTACCGGATGAGCCAAATGATGACTGACGAGGTGAACAAAGGCGCGAATATAGATGGCAGGGATATCGACTTTGCCTTTGATCTCAACGAGTTTTTCGATACGGATGACAGGGGCAGGTTCATCCATGAACCTGAGGTGGTCAAATGGCTGGACATGCTGTCCAAAAATGAAAAATATCCCTTTTCCACACCGGAGCTTCGGGATGAATTGAAGCATAGCTTCTGGCTGCTCAACCGTGTCGCCAGCGCCAAGGCCTTAGAAAAGTTGCTCAGACAGCATCCTGTGTTTGAGGATTACGAGATCGTGCTGGCCGCCGGGGATGGAAAAACCGAGGATGATGCCATCATCAATCAAAAATCGCTCGACAGGGTCAGAGAGGCCATCAAAGCAAACGAAAGAACGATCACGCTGTCCGTAGGCCAGCTGACCACAGGCGTCACGGTGCCGGAGTGGACGGCAGTGATGATGCTGTCCAACGTCAAGTCCCCCAGCCTCTACATGCAGGCGGCCTTCCGCGCGCAAAATCAGTGGGGCTACAATGACACGGACGGCAAAAAGCACCGCAAGCAAAACGCCTATGTGTTTGACTTCGCCCCGGAGCGCACCTTGATCATCTACGATGAATTTGCCAACAACCTGAAACCCATCATGGCAGATGGCGGCGGCACAACGGACGACCGCGAGGAAAACATACGCCGGTTGATCAACTTTTTCCCTGTCATCGCGGAGGACGATCAAGGCCAAATGGTGGAGCTGGATGTCCGTCAAGTGCTCACCATCCCCAGAACCATCAAGGCCCAGGAGGTAGTGAAGCGCGGCTTTATGAGCAACCTGCTGTTTCAAAACATATCCGGTATTTTCGCCTCTCAGGAAGCCCGCGAGATATTACAGCAGCTCATCCCTGCCTCCCCCGGCAAGCCTACGCTGAGCCAGACAAACGCCCCAATCGATACAAAGGATGTCACGGTGGATCAAGAGGGGAAAGTGCTGATCGATACCGCCATCGTGATATCAAAGACAGAAGCCAAATTTGGTGAGAAAGTGTATGAGAATATCAGCAAGGCCGCCGAACAGGCTACCATGCAACCTTCCGGGCTGACAAATGCCATAGCATCCGCTTTTA
>CAZYKQ010000188.1:0-3049 GCA_964648235.1 uncultured Christensenella sp.
TTGGCAGCGTCTTCGCCTGTTGCCTCGTCTTCATCACATTGTACACAGACACGCTGATCAGCACCAGCGCTACCCCCATCAGGGAAACAACCCCCGGATTTTCCCCCAGAAAAACAAAGGCCCACAGAGGGTTCATCACCGGCTCCACATTGGACAGGATGGAGGCCGTGACCGGGTGGATGCCCGCGCGCATGCCGGCCGTAAAAAAGAAATAGCCAAAGGACAGGCACAGGCCCATCAACAGCACGGCCAGCAGGGCGGAAGGGCTGAGCGTAAAGCCGGAATCAAAGGGGATATACAGCAAAAACAGGCTGGCAGCCAGGTTGCCCAGATAGGTATAATCCGCCGGATCGGCCCCCGGCATTCTGGCGGCAAAAAACACCAGCGCATAGGTAAACGCGCTGATCAGGGCGACCGTATCGCCCCAGAAAGCGCCGCGTCCCAGGCCGCCCATAAAGCACAGCGCCACACCCGCCAGCACACAAAGGCTGGCCGCGATATCCAGCCTGCCCGGCTTCTGCCCGCGGAATACCCAATAGCCCAGGATAACCACCACCGGCATCGCGTATTGCAGCACAATCGCGTTGGCGGCGCTGGTCATCTTATTGGCCATAATAAAGAGGATGGAGGTGGAGGCCACCGCGAAGGCCCCCAGCAGGTTGCCCTTTGAAAAGGAGGGTTTGAAGCTTTTCCGGACAAATCCAAAAAATACAGCCGTGAACAGCGCCCTCGCCCCGATGATGGAGTAGGCGGACCAGGGCGCCCATTTGCTGAGCACCCCCGCAAAGCTCCACACCAGGCTGGCCAGAACGATATACACCGCCCCTTTGCCCATGATGCCCCCGGACTTGCCCATCAAGACACACTCCCCCGGCACGAACGGCCATGAACTGGGTGAAGTGTAACACAAGCGGGAACGTTCCACCAGATGGGCTTACACAGCGCCGTCACTCAGATCCAAACGGCTTCCGGCTGACAGATAGCCGATCCGATCGCCCATCACGGCCTTCAGGCGCCGGTACGCTTCCAGCCCCGTACAGTGGCAGGTGCAGCAGAGGGTGCCCGTCGCAAGCAGCGCCCGCGCCAGATCATCCACCGCCCCGGGGCTCTCGCTTTTGCCGGAACCGCGGCTGTGCAGATGGAAGCCGCCGATGAGGACATCCGGAAAATGCCCCCGGTCCTTTTGGAACTGCCGTACGATATTCATGATGCCCCGGTGAGCGCAGCCGGCGACCAGCAGCGTCCGCCCGTTTTGTCGGATGATCAGGTTCTGCTCATGCGAAAAATCGTCCGGGAAAAACTCCTCCCCGGATTTCCGGTATAGTTCCGCGTTGCCGGAGGGGAGGGGCCATTCTTCTTCGGGCGATGAAAACAGCTCCAGCTCGTCATCGATCACATGGCGCCGGGCGCAGAACACAAAGCGTTCGCTTGGCAGGAGCGCGGCATCAAGTCCGATGTATGCCATGTGCCCCTCCGGGCGGGCGGCGTAGTGCGGGCCGAAGGCCTGCGCATGGGCGTATACGCTGGCGCCGCTGTTGAGCGCCAGAAACGTCTTCAGCCCTCCCCCGTGGTCATAGTGCCCGTGGGACAGGACGGCGGTATCCACCGCCGAAAGGTCGACCCCCAGCTTGACGGCGTTTTCGGCGAACAGGCTGCCGGCACCCGTATCAAACAGCAGGCTGTGCTTATCCGTCTGTATATGGAGGCTCAGCCCATGCTCACATCCGAAGGCCTCGGAAGCTGCCGTGTTTTCAGATAAGACGCTTATGATCATGATTTTTCACCACCTCTGACAGAATGCGCGGGGATAGCGGTCAGGCATGGAATGGTGTTTGTCTTTTCCATTTCTTGTTAATGAACTATTAAAGCTGCTTTATGTTTCAAAGAGTTGTTCTTTTCCCCAGGTTACAACGGCTTGCTCAACGTTCTTTTTTGCGTTTTTTCCCAGAAGCGACAGGGCTTCTGTGATGAGCTTGCGTGTTTCCCCATCCAAATTGCCGATGGAGGAATAGATCGCGACGGTGGATTCAAGCCGCTTGTCGTCCAGCTCCTGCAATGTATGCGCCTTCGTCTGCGTGATGATGGAATAGAGCGCGTCCACAAACTTTTCCCGACGGTCTATATCCATATCGGCGATCCAGCCTTTCAGGGTGCGGTCGATCAACCGGCTGTCGCTTGTCAGATCATCAAGGTAGGAAAAATGGTTTCGCTCTACCGCCCAGGAATAAACATTGTGCTGCAAATATCCCTCCTTCTGGGTGCTTCGGACGATGATGCTTTGCTCCTCATGCTCCAGCAGCATGCCAACGATGGAGGCTTGGGGGAGATAGGTCTTTATTCTGTCCCGAACCCCTTGATACTGCGCCGTGGAAAGCACCTGTTTGTCAAAGCCCGGGCCGTCAAAATTATAAACGGAAACGATCCGGTCCCGGATCTCCGGCTTGCAGAAGGCGGCGGCATACATGGCAAGATTGCCGCCCTTGGAATGCCCGCCCACAATCAACCGGCCGCTTGAAGACAGCCCTGCCGCCTCCAGGTATTCCGCCGCGCTTTTCTGTGCGGGAACAGGGCAAACAAAGCTCATGTTGAAATTTTCTTTCCAGCCTACCAGCGTATTGTCCGTTCCCCGGAATAAAACACAGCTGAGCGATTCATTGAGCCGCACCCTGATCGCGGCGAACTGGGTTTGTGTTTCCAGATCGATGCGGTTGACGTAGCTTGAAAGAAGCATCCCGCTGAAACGATTGCTTTGTGTCAGCGCGCGCATCAGCCTGATATCATCCTTCAATCGAACGCTTTCTTCAATGTCAGCAAGGGCAAGCAACTGAACGCATGCCTCCGGTATCGAAAGCGGCGGGGATGCCGCGTGCAAGGAAAGCTTATCAAAAGGCAGGTATGACAGCCTGGCCAGAATCAATATGTCGATTTCATTCAAGTGATCATTTTCAAGCGCCAGATCCCCGCGCCAATACAGATAGTCATGTAAATCTGCCATATGGATATCCTTCCTTTGTTCGATGCTAACTTCAGGCAATCACGGGCGTTTGAT
>CAZYKQ010000189.1:0-3009 GCA_964648235.1 uncultured Christensenella sp.
GGAAAATAGTGAACGCTATGACGTTCAAATGCGGAATTCGGAATGCGGAATGCTGAATTGAACGCTCTGCGGAGCGGGAGGCTTTCTCGTTACCTCATTTGTACGCTCAGCGCGCATCGGCCTCCTCATTCCGCATTCCGCATTCTGCATTCTGCATTCAGCATTTCGCATTGGCGCTGTAGCGCCTCCGTGCCTCTGTGGTCTCCGTGTGAGCCGTACCCCATCGCCTTGAATGAATATTAGCCTCTGAATGCATATTATAAACAACACGCCTTTCCCATTTTGTGATATACTCCCCCGCACAGCCTGATTGCATCAGTAAAAGGGGGAGGCAAGCGCATGGAACTGAAAACCGCAAAACGCATGAACAAACTGAAAGCGTCCGAAATCAGGGAGATCCTGAAGCTGGCGGAAAAGCCCGAGGTCATCTCCTTTGCGGGCGGCCTGCCCGCCCCCGAGCTGTTTCCCGTTCCCCAGATTATGGAGGCCTGCCGCCTGGTGCTTGAAAACGACGCGGCCCGCGCCCTGCAGTACACCACCACGGAGGGCTTTGCGCCCCTGCGCGCGCGCATCGCCAAGCGGACGAACAGCCGCCTGGGCACCGATTTGCGTGCCGATAACGTGCTGATCACCCACGGATCGCAGCAGGCGCTGGACCTGGCGGGCAAGGTGTTTTTGGATGAAGGCGATGTGGTGCTGTGCGAAAGCCCCACCTACCTGGCCGCCATCAGCGCCTTCCGCGCCTATGACTGTGAATTTATGGAAGTGCCCACCGATGATGAGGGCATGATCATCCCGGAATTGGACAGGCTGCTGAGCGATTGCCCCCGCGCCCGGTTAATTTATGTGATCCCCGATTTTCAAAACCCCACCGGCCGCACCTGGAGCCTGGAGCGGCGCAAGGGTCTGGCGGAGGTATCGGCCCGCCACGGCATCGCCGTCATCGAGGACAACCCTTACGGCGAGCTTCGCTTTGAGGGCGAGTTTCTGCCCAGCGTCAAGCACTTCGATCAGGTCGGCAATGTCCTGATGACCGGCACCTTCTCAAAGATTTTTTGCCCCGGCTACCGCATCGGCTGGGTCGCGGGCGATGAAAGCCTGATACGCAAGTTTGTGCTGGTCAAGCAGGGCACCGACCTGCAGTGCAACACCCTGGCGCAGATGGAGATTGAAAAATACATGGAGCTCAACGACATTGACGCGCACATCGCCGCCATCCGCGAAACCTACAAGCGCCGGCGCGATATCGCGCTGGCCGTCATGGATGAGCACTTCCCCAAATCCCTCACCTACACCCGCCCCGACGGCGGCCTGTTCATGTGGGTGGAGCTTCCCGCGCCCATGAACGCCCGCGATCTGCTGCTCAAATGCCTGGAGAAAAACGTGGCCTTTGTGCCCGGCGGTTCCTTCTTCCCGGCAGGCGGGCACGAGAACACCTTTCGGCTGAACTATTCCAACATGAGCGATGAAAAAATCAAGGAAGGCATGCTGCGTCTGGCCGGGGTGCTGCAGGAGGCCCTGGGCTGATCCCTTGCCTTTTCGGGTCACACGCTCCATAAAAAATAAACTGCACCCCCTTTGCCGGCCTTCGTCGGGCGTTGGGGGTGCAGTTCAAATAACGGGGTTTTAATCTGTTGTAATTACTCGGCGACGTTCTTTGCCGCTTCGATCACGGCCTGGATGTAGCCCAGCGTATCCACCAGGGTGGCGCCGGACACCGCGTCCACGACTTCAGCGGAGGATTTGCCGGCGACAAAATCTTCCAGCTCGGCGACGGTCTTGCCGGCCACAAAGGCTTCGATGGCTTCCAGGGAGACCTTGTGATCCTGCGTGGAGCCTGCCAGTTTCGCCATGAGAGCGCTGTAGGCTTCATGGTTCTGGCGCTTGGACACCAGCACGGTTCCGTTTTCCTTGGTGAAGGCTTCGGCGTTTGGCACGGCCTCATAGCCCTCGGGCCCGACAAACTGGAACTCATTGAGGATGGCCGCTGAGATCACATCGCCGTCCATGGCAACGGTGGCCACGCAGAAGGCATCGGTGCTGTGCGCAGCATAGAGAGCTTGACCCATCTGCACTTCCGCTACGGCAATGCCGGCAAAGGCAGTCATGCAGACCAGAACCAGGGCGAGAAATAAAGATACTTTTTTCATACATACGCTCCTGTTTGTTTATTGTCACAGCCCCCGGCTGTGAGAGGTGATTTTAGTACGGCGCGGCAGCTTTGTAAAGCACTATTTCCCATAAAACGAAAAACTGGACAGAACGGTCAATATCAGGGGATTCTTTCCATTTTTCGCGTTGCCCCCCGCCTGCATTTCTTATCCCCTTGCCGACCGTGTTTTATTCAGATAGCTTTCTTCTGCCATCAAAAAAACCCTCGCCTTAACGAGGGTTTTGGTCAAACTGTTTTACTTACTGGGCGACGCTCTTCGCGGCTTCAATCACGGCCTGGATGTAGCCAAGGCTGTCCACCAGGGTGGCACCGGTTACCACGTCCGCAACCTCGGCGGAGGATTTGCCGGCGATCAGCGCTTCCAGCTCGGCAACGGTCTTGCCGGTCACAAAGGCTTCGATGGCCTCGTAGGATACTTTCAGATCCTGCGTGGAGCCCGCATGCTGCGCCATGAGGGCGCTGTAGGCTTCGTGGTTCTGGCGCTTGGATGCCAGCACGTTGCCTTCCGCGTTGGTGAAGGCCTCTGTATTCGGTACAGCAACATAGCCTTCCGGCGCGACATACTGGAACTCATTGAGAATAGCTGCCGAGATCACATCGCCATCCATGGCAACGGTGGCTACGCAAAAGGCGTAGGTGCCGTGCGCAGCATACAGAGCTTGTCCCAGCTGGACATCGGCCACCGCCACGGCGGAAAAGGCAGTCATGCAAACCAGAACCAGGGCGAGAAACAGAGACAGTTTTTTCATTTGACTACTCCCATTCATTTGTTAATACAGTAACCACTGTGCACAGGCATGTTACTACAGTCTCATGACATTAAAAAGTAAGCACTT
>CAZYKQ010000190.1:0-2998 GCA_964648235.1 uncultured Christensenella sp.
CTGGGTGTTGGGCTCGGCGTCGGGCTGGGTGTTGGGCTCGGCGTCGGGCTGGGTGTTGGGCTCGGCGTAGCGGCAGGCTGAGGAGGCAGAATCAGCGTGATGGTGGCGCTGATGTCGTACCTGTCAATCCACAAGGGCAGGTACATCAGGGACGCGTGAATATAGGTATAGGAAGACTTGATTTTAACAAGGCTTCTGTTTCCCTCGGGTTTGAAATCGGGAACTTCCCATGTATGGCCGCTAAAATCAACCAGCACATTAGCGCGCTCTCCCTGTTGCATGTTGAGGCTGAGCAGCTGGGCTTTGCCCTTTCCGCCGCCTATGGCCCCGCTGAGTCCTGTGGTTAAGGGGCCGTAATAGCGGTTGGTTGCCGGGAGAGACAAGGTAAACCCGGAGAACCATGCCTTGTGATCCTTTAGTTGATCGGCTGATATGCCTTCGGGCAGTGTGAAGCTTACATTGAAATCAAGGGTGTGGCTGCTGTTATTCACGCTGACGGTGGCTGAGGTTTCTCCCGAAAAAGGCGCTTTCCAATTGACGCTTTGTACGGACACATAGGGGGAGAATATCAGGCCCTGGCCCGGTTCTTCGGTAGGAACGGGCGTAGGGGCAAGGGTCGGCGTGGGTGAAGGTGTCGGGCTGGGTGTGGGTGTTGACGTGGGGGCAGGCGTCACGGTGGGGGGGACGATCAGGGTGATCGTGGCCGTTACCGTGTAGGCCTCTGTAACATACCAGGGCGCCTCGTTGATGTTTCTGCCGATGATGGTATCGGAGGCATTTACCTTGACAACGCTTGTGTTGCCTTCCGGCTTATAGTCCGGAACTTTCCAGTTGGTAAAGAAGTAGACGGTTGCATTGCCGCTTTGACCGGGTTTTTCCGGAATGTTCTGAATCTGCGCTGTGCCGGTGTTGCCTCCTAGCCCAATGCTCTCCTTGTACAGATTGGTGGCCGGGACGTTCAGCCTGAAACCGGTGAACCAGATCGAATTATGTTTCATCGTGTCAGGGGAGGTGCCCGCCGGCATGATAAAGGTCAGATCAAAATCGAGCTTATGGTTGACGTTATCAGCGCGCAGGGATACAGCACTGAGATTTCCTTGATAGGGACCGTTCCATTCGACGCTTTGGACGGATACGTCTTGACTGAATACAAGGCCTTTCCCGGGCCCGTCTGTGGGTTGGGGGCTGGGGGTTGCTGTCGGCTCGGGGGTCGGTGTCGCGGTCGGCTCAGGGGTCGCAATGGCGCTGAGATCGGGGGACAAGGAAAAAGAAAGCATTCTGCTTGAAAAATAGGCGCTCAAAGCTTCCGGTATCAGTCCGCCTGAAATTAACAAAAAGGCGGCGATCAGCGATATGATCCTCAGCCTGCTTTTCATGACAGCCGCCCTCCTTTCATCCGAATACCTCACGACGCCGAATCTTTATGCCGCAGGGAGTCAATCCATCCCTGTGGCGGTAATCCTCAGGCCGATCGCGTATCGCTTGCCTGAGGAGGCGACAGCGGTCTGGGCTGCGCTGTCGCCGGTATCCACCCACTCGGCGCATAGCTTGTATTGAATGGTTTGCCGGATGCCCGCTCTGAAGACAATGCCATCCTTGGAAAGATCGCCGGAGGAAACCGTGGCGATGGGGATGTTGTTTTCGCTGGTGACATCATAAAGACGAAAAACCAGGCCATCCATCGCGGACAGCGCATTTGCCATGCCCGATGATGTAATGGCGGCCTGAATGTTATAATCGCTTACCTCGGAGGAGCTGTTGGCGTTGCTAAGCTCAAAGCGGTACAACTCCCTCTCTCCTTCACCGGGAGCCAAGGACAGTACGCTTTCGCCTAGGCTTAAGCCCGTGGATCTCTCTTTGGCGTTAAAAAGAAAAACACGGGTGTACAGCCTGCCGAGCATTTCTCTTTGCTGGGTATAGATGGCCAGGGAGCCTGTGCTCATGAAGGCAAGCAGTATGATAAACAATATCAAGGGAATAATGTATTTTTTCATCGCTGATCTCTTATTGATAGCCGGACACCCGGATGGAAATCGCTTGGGGATCCCAGCCGCGCTCAGTCAGTTGGCCAAGCAGGCTGATATCCGCGTCCAGCCAGGATAGCCGGAGGGTATAATGGTGGGTCTCCTGGGAGGCGGCGGCCAGAGGGAGACCCGCGCATTCTATTGCGCCGGTATCGGAGCTTTGAAGCACCCGGCCTTCGCCAATTAGATCCGCTTGAATACGGCCCGTGCCCGCCAAGTCTTTGGGGCAGGAAAGGCTGATCAAAACATGAAGCGGCACCTGCGATATGCCGCCTGCATTGTAATTTTTCACGGTGAAGTTGTAATCGGCGCTTTCTCCCGGCGCCAGGCTGGTATGGCCGCTTGAAGAAGCCACCTCAAAAGCGTAATATTTGGGACCGACGGCGCCGCTTGCAAACAGATCCATTTGCTTTACATAGGAGGCTAAAGCCGCGCCCGCAAAGCCCGCCATGATCAGCGCGGCAAGCGCCAAGATGACGCGCAGGTTTTTGCCTGCCTGCCTGCTTTGCCTAAACATGCTGAGTCCCCCTGATATAAATCGACAAGGGAAGGGATTGCCTGGCGGTCATGACAGTTCGGCGGGCTTCGTCGCTGTCGGGCCAGCTGAACACCAGCGAAAAAAGGTGCTCACTTGCGGCGGAAGCCGAAAAGGCACCGAGCTGATTGTAGCTGAGCAGGCCTTCGCTGTCACAGCTGCTGAGCTGACGGCTGCGTCCGTTCAGGTGCTGCACCAGGCTGATCTGTATGCCGGGCAAAGCGTCAAACACCTGTGAGAAATTGGCGTGTATCTGCAGATCCATGTCCACCTCGCCATGCCTGCCTTCGCTGTCGGTGTTGCTGACAGCGAAGTAATAGCTGACCATATCGCCCGGCGCGATCATCAGGTTAAACTCGTCAGCGCTGCCCTTGTTGACGCCCAGCGCGAACCGTTTGGCCGTAATGGGCGCTGTTAAATCCACCGTGCTGGTGTAGAT
>CAZYKQ010000191.1:0-2951 GCA_964648235.1 uncultured Christensenella sp.
CTTTACCGCCGGTGGGGACTTGCACCCCGCCCTGAAGTTGCTTGGTATTCATTTCACGGTGACTATATCACCAGGCAGGCTAAGCTGTCAAGCCTGATTTAAAAAACCCTGACAGCCCCCTCTGCCCGAACATCCAGCACATGGCAGGAGCCGATTCCAAACACCGCCTCCTGCTTTTTGATAAAGCCGTCAAGCAGGTCCGCCGGCACAAAATTGAGCGTCGTTCCCGCAAAACCACCGCCATGCACACGGCAGGCCCCGCGCCCGCCAAGCGTTTCTTCTGCAAGAGCCAGGGAAATTGCCAGAGGCTGCTCCCCATGCTCGGGGGAAATGTTTTGAAGCAGCTGCCAGCTTGAGCGCCCTGACGCATTGATCTGCTTAAAAAAGCTGTCCAGATCGTGATTGCGCAAAGCGTCCACCGCAAGGCCAACCCGCTCGTTCTCATGATAGTAATGCATCGCCCGCAACACAGCGCGGTCACCGCAGGCGTCCCGAATCTCGGCGATTGCGCGACTGAATTCTTCCGGCCGGACACCCCGCAGGGTCTCCTCTTTAAAATACGCGGCAACGGCATTCATTTCCTCTCGAATGGCGGCATACTGGGACGTCAGATCATCGTGACTGCCGCCCGTGCTGACGACTACAATGGAATAACCCGCCGCTTCAAAGCTGAAACCAAGCGGATCAATCTTAGGCTCATTTCGCTTGAAATCAATGAAGGTCATACCGCCCAAACTGCTGGCCATCTGGTCCATCAAACCCGAAGGTTTTCCAAAGTGGACATTCTCCGCGTATTGAGCAATTCTGGCGCGTTCCACGTCGTCCATCCTGCCCTCATTAAACAGGGTGTTAAACACACAGCCTGCCATGACTTCAAAAGCGGCCGAGCTAGATAAGCCGCTTCCGCTCAACACATCAGAGGTAACCACCGCATCAAAACCGCCGACCGTGTAGCCTGCCTTCACCATGCCTTCCGCTACCCCGCGGATGAGCGCCGCGGACGTGCCTTCTTCAGCAGGATTCGCATGCAGATCATTCAAATCAATCTCGATGGGTTCATAGCCTTCGCTGTTCAGACGGACCAGCTTATCCTCCCTCGCGGTGACTACGCACAGGGTATCCAGGTTGACAGCAGCGGCCAGCACACAGCCCCTGTTGTGGTCGGTATGGTTTCCAATAATCTCGGTGCGGCCGGGAGAGCTGATCACATACAAAGGATTTTCAGTTTGAAAAATATCCTTGTGCAACTTGATCAGAGCATTGTAACGTCTGACCTGGCCGACCAATGTACCCTCACGGTGGCCGTAAAGACGAACCAGCCGGTTCATGTTTTCAGGGGATTGCAGTTCTCGCAGCAGATTAGTGTAGTTCATTGAATGTCCTCCGCCGTATTGTCCAGCACATCTTGCCAGATAGATAAAAACTTTTCAAGTCCAAGAGCATTGAGCCCCTCTTCAAAGGCGGAAAACTGTTCGTCTGAAACCTCCAGTTCTCCCAGCACAAAACGCGCTATGCTTTCATCCACATACCGCCCCAAAGCCTTTTGCAAGGGTTCAATCTCTTCCTCCTGAGCACGGGTTAAAGAGAAAGGCGGAAAAGGATCCTGCGCCACCGCCGCCACCCGGTCGATCTGCTCTGATACCAGGCGGATGATGCTGTCGCCGTAGCGACGTTGGAAGGCATCGTTGCTGACACCCGGCGGGGTCGTCCCGGTCATGATGGATACTTCGGCCAGGAAGCTCTGCTGGGAAGCCGTTTCCGTCTTGCGCCAGGTTCCGTCACCGTCCACCAGGAAGTCAAGACCCTCCTCGCCGGAAGTTTCCAGGATGGCTCCTTCGGGCGTATAGAGAAAGTCGACCCAGCCAAGCAGTTCCTCCGGATTCTCACAAGCGCTCGTCAGCGCAAAAGTGCCGGGCGTCGCGCGCGGCGCAATGCTGCGGTAGCTCCGATTTCCCTCATAGGAAAGGGGAGGAACAACGGCATAATCCTCGGTCCAGGAAGCCGGAAGAATATAGCTTGGCAGGGGAGCGATCAGGACGCCATAGCGCTGCGTTGCCTTTTCATCTGTAACCTGGCGCAGTGAATCTGCGGTGGTGAAGCCGTCTTTATCAAGCAGCCCATCCTTATACAGACCGCGTGCCCAGCGGATAAATTCACGAAAAGCGGGCTGCGCGGGCATAAAACTGACAAGGCCGTCCCTCGCAAACAAATTGAAGTCGTTCGCCACAAGCCCGAAGGCATGGGCAAGATACTTAAGGTCGTAAGCACCCAGAAAGCCCAGCGGAACTTCATCAGCCCTTCCGTTGCGGTTGGGGTCGCCTTCCTTGAACGCAGTCAGCACTTCCTGAAATTCCTGCGCCGTATCCGGCATCTTAAGCTTCAGTTCATCCAGCCAGCTTTGGTTAATCCACAGGCAGTTTTGGGATGGTACCAGGTCGATATAAGGCAGCGCGCCGATGCGCCCGCCGGGCAAGGTGACAGCAGCCAGGACATCCGGATTATCCACCAGCAGCCGATAAAGGTTAGGGGCGTTTTCCTCAATGAGGGGAGCCAGATCCAACAAAATACCCGCGTCAAGCATCTCGATGGTCTCCGATGGGCTCAGCCCCGCCTTGAACAGCACCTGAGGCAGTTCAGCCCCCTGTCTATAGTACCCTGCCTTGATTTTCTCCCACTCCTGGCTGCTGTGTACCTGGCGATATTCAAATACAAGACCGGTTCTCTGCTCCATCCGTTTGAAAAACAGATTCTCGCTCCATGTCCTGTAGCTCTGCTGATCTTCATACCCCGCCATGATGACAGGTGACTCGCCCGCCGCAGCAAGAGAAGTCAGCATCAAACAGGCAAGGACAAAGCTAATGATCGTTTTGCGCAAGTTTTTTCCTCCATACAATAATAGAGTATTATTATACAGGAATTCCAGGATGGATACCACAACCGGTTTATCCAAG
>CAZYKQ010000192.1:0-2910 GCA_964648235.1 uncultured Christensenella sp.
GGTTGCGCTGGCAGAAGATACAATTAAAATCGGGGGCATCGCCGTCCTATCCGGTCCTTATGCTGTTTATGGTCTGGCTGTTCAAAAGGGCGTTGACCTTTATATTAACCAGCTGAATGAGCAAGGCGGCATCGACGGCAAAAAAGTCGAGATCATCTGGGAAGATGACCGCGGCGAAGCAAACGATGGTGTACTTGCCTTTGAAAAGCTTGTACAGAATGACGGTGTTGTTGCCATTATCGGCGCCGTGCTGACCGGTGTAACCAAGGCTGTGGCTGAATATGCCGCGGATATTGGTATCCCGATGATCACCGCATCATCCACCGCCTATGAAATCACTACAGATCGCCCCAGCGTGTTCCGCACCTGCTTCCTGGATCCCTTCCAGGCAGTTCAAATGGCGCACTACACGAAGGATGAGGGTTATACCAAGGTTGCTGCCCTGTATGACAATGGCAACGAGTATTCCAAGGGCCTCTATGAAGCTTTTGTTGCCAAGGCTGCTGAGCTGAACCTTGAAATGGTTGCTTCTGAATCCGCTGCTTACGGAGATGTGGATTTCAAAACCCAACTTACGAATGTCAAGAATGCGGGCCCTGAAGTTGTCTTCCTGCCCTACTATGGCGCAGAAGCTTCCCTGATTCTGACTCAAGCCAAAGATATTGGGCTTGAAGTCAAATTCCTGGGCGCTGACGGCATTGCGGACATCGTTGACGCCATCGCAGACAAATCCCTGCTCACAAATATGACCTATTCAGATCATTTCTCTACGCAGGCTGACAGCCAGCTGGCCAAAGATTTTGTAGCAGCATTCCAGGCTGCCTATAATGAGGAGCCAACAGTTTCCTTCTCTGCCACCGGTTATGACGCTGCCCTGGTGCTGGCCGAGGCCTTAAAGAAGGGCTCAACCAAGTATGAAGATGTCGCAGCTGCCATCAGAGCAACCAATATTGAAGCTGTCAGCGGCAAGATCACCTTTGACGCCCACAACGACCCAATCAAGAGCGCTTTCATCATGACCTTTGACGATCAGGGTAATAAAGTGTTCGTCAAGATGCAGAATCCTTAAACCTCGGGTATCATTTCAGGGGGAGGACTTGCTCCTCCCCCTTGTATCTATTTCGGGAGGACGGAGGTTGACGACTTAAGTGATACTTTTTTTAAACCAGCTGATCAACGGCCTTCACGTCGGCGCAATTTATGCGCTGATCGCGTTGGGCTACACCATGGTATACGGCATCGTGCGCCTGATTAATTTCGCGCACGGTGATATTTTAATGGTGGGGGCTTATACCGCCGTTGTCATGATCACCATGCTGAATCTCCCTGTCCCCCTGGTCATCCTGCTGGTCATACTGGCCTGCGTCGTGTTCGGTGTTTTGATTGAACGGATAGCTTACAAGCCTTTGCGCAATTCACCCCGTATCTCCTCGCTGATTACGGCCATCGGTGTCAGTATGTTGCTGCAGAACCTTGCATTGCTGATCTTCACCCCTACGCCAAAGCCCTACCCGATCAGCTTAAAGCTGCCGGCGCTGAAAATCGGCTCCTTAATGATCGGCTCAACCACCACCATTACAATCATCACCTCTGCTGTGCTGATGATCCTCCTTCAGGCTTTTGTTTCAAAGTCTCGCGCCGGGAAATCCATGCGCGCAGTGTCGGAAGATTTTGATGCCGCCCAGCTCATGGGCATTAACGTCAATAATACAATTTCACTCACCTTTGCTGTTGGATGTGCTCTGGCTGGTATCGGCTCGTTGCTTTATGGTCTGGCATACCCCAGCGTGTCACCTTCGCTTGGCGCTCTACCAGGCCTGAAGGCTTTTATTGCTGCCGTACTTGGCGGTATCGGAATTATCCCCGGAGCCATGTTGGGCGGACTCATTATGGGCCTGGCGGAAAGTTTGACAAAAGCATACATTTCATCACAGCTTAGTGATGCTGTGGTGTACGGCATTCTGATTGTTGTGCTTCTATTCAAACCATCAGGCTTGCTTGGTCACGGGACAAGGGAGAAGGTGTAGTTGATGAATAAAAAAATTAAAAGCTATATGCTGAATATCTCAGCCCTTGTCATCATCTTTGCCGTTTTATCCGTCCTCATTTCGACTGGCAGTATTAACAGCTACATTTCCGGCATCATCATCACCATCGGCATTGCGGTCATCATGGCTGTCAGTCTGAACCTGACAACTGGTCTGTTGGGGCAACTGGCGCTTGGCCACGCAGGGTTTATGTCCATTGGTGCCTATACCGCAGCTTTGATTACCAAAGCGATGAGTGGAACCAGCTTTGTTATCAGTCTTCCTATCGGTCTGATCGCTGGCGGGTTGCTGGCAGCCCTGTTTGGCCTGATCATCGGTATGCCTGCACTGCGCTTAAAAGGTGACTATCTGGCCATCATCACGTTGGGTTTCGGCGAAATTATCCGGGTAATTATTGAGAATCTATCCATCACAGGCGGTGCAGGGGGGCTATCCCGCATCACGCGAATGTCGCGCGCTTTTTCAGGCGATACCAACTTATCGGGCGCTATTCAGTTTTCTATCGTGTTCTGGGTGATGGTGATCATCATTGCCAGCATCTATACCTTAGGCCGCTCTCGTCATGGCCGTGCCATCATTTCTATTCGAGAAAATGAGGTGGCGGCAGAGGCAACCGGCATACAAACAACCTATTATAAGCTGTTTGCTTTTACATTGGCCGCTTTCTTCGCGGGGATTGCCGGCGGTCTCTATGCTCACCAGATTGGCATGCTCAGCCCCAAGACCTTTGGGTTTAATAAATCCATTGAATATCTTGTCATGGTAGTGCTTGGCGGTATGGGCTCCATAACTGGTTCTATTATTTCATCCGCTGTGCTGGTCGCTCTTCCTGAGTTTTTGCGCGGCTTCTCCGAATGGCGTC
>CAZYKQ010000193.1:0-2793 GCA_964648235.1 uncultured Christensenella sp.
ATCCATTGACAAAAGAGAAAATTGGATGTATCATCGGGGCATAACAAGGAGGAATATTCTATGGGCAAGAAAACGCTTGTCATGGGAGTCATCGGCGCTGATGTGCATGCGGTCGGCAATCAGATTCTTTATTATGCCTTCACACAAGCCGGTTACAACGTGATTAATCTGGGTGTCATGGTTTCCCAGGAGGAGTACATCGAGGCGGCGATTGAATCCGCCGCTGATGCCATTATTGTTTCTTCCCTCTACGGCCATGGGGAGCTTGACTGTCAGGGCCTGAGGGATAAATGTGACGAGGCGGGGCTGAAGGGCATTTTGATGTATGTGGGCGGCAATATTGTTGTCGGCAAACAGCCCTTTGAAGAGGTTGAAAAACGTTTCAAGGCCATGGGCTTTAATCGTGTTTTCGGCCCCGGTACACCGCCTGAAGCGGCCATCGCCGCCCTCAGGGAGGACTTGGGGGAATAGGGGATGGATCCGGTACTTCTGATCGACTTTGGATCGACCTATACCAAACTGACGGCGGCTGACGCGGATGGCAGGGTCATCTTGGCAACCACCCAGAGTTATACGACGGTGGCGGAAGATGTATCCATCGGCTTTGAAAAAGCCTTTCGTCAACTGTCAGAAAAGACCGGCCCGCTTGAATACAAAGCGCGGCTGGCTTGTTCCAGCGCTGCGGGCGGACTTCGGATGGTGGCTTGCGGCCTGGTGCCGGAGCTGACAGCTAAGGCCGCCCGTTTTGCCGCTTTCGGCGCGGGGGCCAAGGTAATCAAGACCTATGCCTACGAACTGACGCAAGAGGATGCCCGGGAAATCGAAGAGGCTCTGCCTGATATCCTGCTGCTGGTCGGCGGGACGGATGGCGGCAACAGCGAAGTTGTCCGCCACAACGCCGCGGTGATCGCGGGGATTGAAGGGGACTTTCCCGTGGTCTACGCAGGCAACCGGGCCGCCGCCTCTGACTGCGCGCAGACAATGTCCAAAAGCCGGCACAAGGTGTATACCGCTCCCAATGTGATGCCTTTCCTGGGAAAGCTGGAAGTACTGCCTGCACAGCAAGTCATCCGCGACATCTTCCTGGAACGCATCATACGCGCCAAGGGTCTGTCCGGTTACGCGGACATATTGGACGGAATCCTGATGCCCACGCCCTCAGCGGTGCTGGAGGCTCTGACGCTTCTGAGCGACGGGCTGCCAAACCGGAGAGGTCTGGGTGACCTGGTGGCCGCTGATCTGGGCGGCGCTACGACGGATATCTATTCCATCGCCAGGGGCGACCCTGCTGATCCGGCCATCGGGCTGCACGGTCTGCGTGAGCCGCGTGTCAAACGCACAGTGGAGGGCGATATCGGTATGCGCTACAGCGCGAGGGGCATTCTTGCGGCGGTGGGTATGGAGGAGCTGATGGAAGTCAGCGGCCTTGACGAGAGACAATGCGGGGAGATGCTTGACAAAATCGAGCGGGACCCGTCTCTGCTGCCCCAAGGCCCGGAGGAGGAGGCTTTTGATCGGGCGCTCGCGGTTCTGGCGATCCGGCTGGGCCTGATGCGCCATGCCGGAACCTTGGAGGAAGTTTATTCACCCTCCGGCCTGCTGTACAGGCAGACGGGCAAGGATCTCACACGGGTGAACCATTTTATCCTGACAGGCGGGGCGCTGATACATGCCGGGGATTCTGCCGGCATCGCGAAGGAAAGCGTGCGGATACGCGATCAAAGCGCTTTGATACCCCGTCAGTTTGAAGTAACTGTGGACAGGCAGTATATCCTGTCGGCGATGGGACTTATGGCCGGGTATAACCGTGAAGCGGCCTTTGATATTATGACCGACCACTTGAAAAGGGGAGAAGCATATGCAGCTGATCAACAGGAAATGGTCTGAGGAACAGTTCTTAAGTGAGAGAAAGCAGGTGCTGGCGGGCTGGCCGACCGGCAAGGATGTGGACCTGGATGAGGCGGTAGCCTATCAAAAAAGCATCCCGAATGAAAAACGCTTCCAAACAAGGCTGGATGACGCGATCAAAAAAGACATCACATTGATCCAGCCCCGCGCGGGTGTGCCTTTGATAGAAGAGCATATCCGGCTTTTGCGGCACCTGGAGACGGAGGGAGGTGCAGATCTGCTGCCCACCACCATTGATGCCTACACGCGCCTCAACCGCTACGAGGACGCGCAGCACGGCATTGAGGAGTCGAAGGCTTCCGGCAAGGCAATGCTTAACGGCTTTCCCGCCGTCAACCATGGCGTGGCGGGCTGCCGCCAGGTGACAAGCGCTGTCAACGCCCCCGTACAGGTACGGCATGGCACGCCGGACGCGCGGCTGCTGTCGGAAATCACCTTGGCAGGCGGCTTCACCAGCTTTGAGGGAGGCGGTATCTCCTATAATATTCCTTACGCAAAGAACGTGTCGATGGAGCACACCCTGCTGACCTGGCAATATGTGGACAGGCTGACCGGTTATTATGAGGAAAGAGGCATCAGCATCAACCGCGAGCCTTTCGGCCCTCTGACGGGTACGCTGGTACCGCCCAGCGTATCAAACGCGATCGCCATTATCGAGGCGCTTGTCGCGGCGGAGCAGGGTGTGCGCAACGTCACCGTGGGGTACGGGCAGTGCGGCAACCTGGTGCAGGATGTGGCGGCAATCCATTCATTGCGGGAGCAGGTCAAGGAATACCTGGATCGCTTCGGCTATACGGATTGCAATATTTCCACCGTGCTGCATCAGTGGATGGGCGGCTTCCCGCAGGACGAGGCGAAGGCCTTTGCCGTTATCTGCTGGGGCAG
>CAZYKQ010000194.1:0-2767 GCA_964648235.1 uncultured Christensenella sp.
GCCTCCTCCAGCTCGGTATCAATGGCGTAGAAGCTGGCCTTGATCATGCGCAGCGAGAAGGGCAGGCGCACCACCGCGTAGGCGATGACAATCAGCAGCCGCACATTGTCCATGTAATACAGGTTGTTGAAGCCGGTGTACCAAATCTCGTTGCTGTTGAAAAAGATGCGGTAGGAGTAGCAGATCAGGATGGTCGGCAAAAGCCAGGGAAACAGCAGGCTGTATTCAAGCACAGCGCCTGATTTGCGCAGTTTGCCCGTTTTAGTCCGCTTGAAGATATAGTTGCAGGCGATCACCACGATCACGCAGGCAATGGCCGCGGCAACCGCGGAGAGGATGAAGCTGGTACGGATGCCGCCTAAGGTGGCCTCGTTGGCAAACAGGCCGCTGATCGCCCCCTCGCGCACGCGGTAGGTACCTCTGGAGGTCATGTAGCTGTAATCCTGCTGGCCGAAGTAATTGACCAGCGTCCAGCCATTCATATCCAGCGTTTTCATCTGGATGGCGCTATGTGTCTGGAAGGAGAAGATGACGATCATGACCACCGGGGTCATATAAATGACAAAGAGCACATAGGCGTATACATGCGCCAGCGCGTTGGCGATCGGGTTGTTGATCTTCTGCTTGACCAGCTTGGCCTTGGTCTTGGAAACGGAGAGGTAATGGCCCTTCTTTTCATAGCTGTTGAGGATGGTCAGCAGCACGATCGTGAACATCGCCAGGATAATCGACAGCAGCGCCGCGCGCGCCTGCGGGAAGGCTTCGTCGGCAACGGAGGAGCCGGCCAGGCGGACGATCTCGGGGTTGATGCTGTCAAAGCCCAGCAGCACCGGGGCCGACATGGCGCACAGGCCGGTGATAAAGGTCATGACGGTCAGGGAGAACAGCGTGGGGATCAGGGTGGGCAAGACCACCTTCAGCAGCACTTTAAAGGGCTTGGCTCCCAGGTTGCGCGCCGCCTCCACCGTGTTGTAGTCGATGCCGCGGATGGCGTTGCGCAAAAACAGCATATGGTTGCTGGTGCAGGCAAAAGTCATCGTAAACATCACGGCGCCAAAGCCGGAAAACCAGTTGGGGTTGAGCCCCGGAAAGGCGTTTTGCAGCAGGGCCGTGATGATGCCGTTGTTGTCGTACAAAAACAGATAGCCGGTGCCAAGCGCGATGCCGCCGTAGATCAGCGTGGTCATATAGCCCATGCGCAGGACTTTCGCGCCCTTGATGTCAAAATACTCTGTCAGCAGCACGATGCTGATGCCCACCACGTTCACCGTGATCACCAGCAGCACAGCCAGCTTAACCGAGTTCCACAGGAACTTGGACATGTTGCCCGCCAGGAAGAAGCGGATGACCGCCCAGGGATCCGTCTGCCCGGTCGCGGGGTTTTTGGCTGTGAATATCTGCGTCAGCGTGTTGAGCGTGGGCAAAAGCATGAAGCCGAAGAACAGGTAGATAAAAAAACCTACGCCAAACAGCTTGAATAAAAACTCCGGCCGCAGTTTATTCGGGCGCGGCTGCGTATTCATCATTGAATGTTCACCGCCTTTCCCTCGAGGTCATAGCTCATCAGGTCTGATCCCTTGATGCCGACAGGCAGCTCCTCCCCTTCCTCATGGATATGGATGCCGTCATTTTTTTCGATGGCCCGGATGGTCTGGCTGCCGATGTCAATGGTGTATTTAATAAACAAGCCATAGTACTCCCGGCTGACCACCTTGCCCTTGGCAATCAAGTCGGCTCCCTGGGCTTCATCATCCAGGCTTACCCGCTCCAGGCGGATGTAATGATGCTGCTGCGGGTCAAGCATGAGGCCGCCCGCGTTCAATTTGCCGACCGTCTCATCCGACAGCCTGTTGATATCGCCGATGAAATTGCACACAAACTCCGTCGCCGAGCGGTTGTATACCTCGTGCGGCGTGCCGATCTGCTCGATGAAGCCCTTGTTGAACACGGCGATGCGGTCGGACAGCGTCAGCGCCTCTTCCTGATCGTGCGTAACATAGATGGAGGTGATGCCGAAGCTGCGCTGCATTTGCTTCAGCTCATTGCGCAGCTGCACGCGCAGTTTGGCGTCAAGGTTCGATAGCGGCTCATCCATGCAGATAATCGCCGGATCGTTAACCAGCGCCCTGGCGATGGCCACGCGCTGCTGCTGGCCGCCGGACAGCTGGGAGACTGCCTTTTGAAGCTGCTCGTCAGACAGGTCAAGTTTGACGGCAATGGCCCGCACCTTCACGTCGATTTCATCCTTTTTAAGCCGCTTGATTTTCAGGCCGAAAGCAATGTTGTCGTATACCGTCATGGTCGGGAACAAGGCATAGCTTTGGAAAACAATCGCGATGCGCCTGTCTTCGATCGGCACGCGGGTAATATCCTTCCCGGCCATGGACACCGTGCCCTCGGCAGGTTCCGCAAAGCCCGTAATGGCGCGCAGCGTCGTGGTTTTCCCGCAACCGGAGGGGCCCAGAAAGGTAAAAAACTCCCCCTCGTTTACGTGCACATTGATGCCGTGCAGCGCTGTAAAATCACCGAATTTAACGACAATATCCTTCAAATCAATCATGGCAGAGCACTCCACTATCCAATTAAAAAAATAGGGGAGGAGGCAGTTTTTTTATCTGCCCCCTCCCGGTGTTTACATCTTAGTTTGCTGCCTGAACCAGGGTCGCCCAATCAAGCGCGTCCCAGTTGGGCTCTTGAGGAGCGGCATTCATATCCGCCCAGAAGAAGCCCAGGTTGGTCATGATGTTGGTCCACTGGCTGGAATAGG
>CAZYKQ010000195.1:0-2738 GCA_964648235.1 uncultured Christensenella sp.
ACACGCGGCTCTTTCATTCATCCTCTCCCAAGGCATCCCCCGAGGCCGGCATATCCACCAGCTCCATCCCGGCATCCAGGCGGAGGATATCCTCCGCCAGGCTGTCCGAGCGCAGCCAGGCCTCGCGCAGCTCGCCGCTTGGCAGCAGCAGGGGCATGCGGTCGTGGTATAGGGCGACCACGGCGTCCGCGGCCCTGGTGATGATTACAAACTCCGTATCCTCCTGTTCGGCCGGGCGATAGAGGGCGGCCATGTACAGCAAGCCGCCCGCCGCCGGGGAAAAGCGGCGGCCTTTTTTATCCGCCGTGGGCTCGTGAAAGGCAGCGGCCGGCACCAGGCAGCGCCGCCCGGCGCGGAAGTGGGCTGAGAAGGTGGGCTTTGAAAGCAGGGTCTCGCTGCGGGCGTTCAGCAGGCGGCCGTTGCCAAAGGGGCTTTTCATGCTGAAGCGCATGATAGCCGGGCCATCGGCTGTCAGCACAGCCGCGGGCAGGGTGGGCACAACCAGGCCCCGGGGCGCATCGCGCTCCGGGTATTTTTCCTGCAGCCGTCGCAGGGCCTCGGCTCCTTCGGCCTCGCTGACCGTCCAGAATCTGCCGCACATCAGGCATCACCTCTTGACCCGATTATAGCACGGGGTCCTTTGCTAAACCACCGCCCCGGGCACAGAGCGGCGCGCGGCGATCATCCGCTCCGCCGTTATAACGCCTTATTCACCTATTGTTTCCATATCTATTATGTACAAAAGCGGCTTGGCGTGATATCGTATTTCCATGCGAAGGGTTAGAAATGGCCGGGGGGAGTTCTCCGTACCCGGCTGCTTGTCCCGGAGAGGTCAGACGGGCGAAACCGCAATTTGGCGGCGCGGTTTTCCGGGCTTGTTTTTGCCGGCCGCCGCACCGGCAAGCGGAGCGCGATGATTCGAATTATAACAGACACTTCCACGCTGTACACCAAAGCTGAAGCTGAGGCCGGGGGCTTTGATGTCGCGCCGCTGTGCGTCACCATCAACGGAAAGACCTACCGGGAGCTGGAGGAGATCGGCACGGAAGACTTTATCGGCCTGATTCACCAGGGGCATATTCCCGTATCCTCCCAGCCGTCACCGGGCGATGTGCTGGAGCTATATGAAAAGTATCCGCAGGATGAACTGCTCAACATCACCATCGCCGACGGGCTGTCCGGCACCTACGGCACGGCGCTCAGCGCGGCAGAGATGACGGATAAGCCCGGGCGCGTCACGGTGTTCAACAGCCGCACGCTGTGCTACCCCCACCGGGTCATGGTGGATAAGGCGGTGGCGCTGGCCAGGGCCGGGCAGGGCGTGAAGGCCATTGTGGCGGAGCTTGAGCAGCTGCTTTTGACAACGAAAAGCTATCTGATCCCCCGGGATTTTGATTATTTGAAGCGGGGCGGCAGGGTATCGCCGCTGGTGGCCGGCATCGGCAAGCTGATCAAGCTGGCGCCGGTGATGACGCAGACGGAGGACGGCAGGCAGCTGACCCGCCTGTCCCTGCAGCGCACCTTCAGGCACGCGGTGCAGGCCATTGCGGAGGATCTCAAGCGCTTTGGCATCGATCAGAGCTATCACATCGCCATTTCGCACGCCCTGGCGGGCGACGCGCTGGCCTCCGCCAAGGAGATTATTGCCAGGGCCTTCCCCGGGACGAAGCTGCTGACCTTTACCCTGACCCCCGCGTTTACCGTGCAGGGCGGGCCGGGCTGCCTGGCCGTGCAGGCCATCCGGGCCGGGGCCTGACAGCGGCGAAAATACCTGAAGCAGGGGGAGCGTATGGAAGCGATAGCGGTGATCGAGGGGGTTATCGGGCAGGGCAAGCGCGTGGGGCGCACCATGGGGGTGCCCACCGCCAATCTGCCCTTTCCGGATGAAGAAGGCCGGCCGGAAAACGGCATCTATGTGGCGGAAGTGATCTTTCCGGATGAAAACATGCGCCGGGAGGAGGGCGTGCTCAGCCAGGGCTACCACCCCACCCTGCCCGAGGGCGAGCCGACGGTGGAGGTGTTTTTGCTGAACCGCCACGAGGATTTGTACGGCAAGCGCATCCGCATCCGCTACCTGCGCTATATCCGCCCGGAGATTAAATTTGACAGCAAGGAAGCGCTGCGCCTGAAGATGCAGGAGGATATCCGCATCGCCCGGGCGTGGTTTGCCGAACACAGCGAGGAGGATGCCTAAAATGCTGAGGGACATGGCGAAAGCCTATTACCAACAGGATTACAACTGCGCGGAGGCCATGCTGCGGGCGATCAACGAAGCCTGGGCGCTGCGGCTGAGCGACGAAAGCCTGCGCCTGGCGGCCGGCTTTGGCGGCGGGATGGGCCGTGAGGATGCCTGCGGCGCGATGACCGGGGCCGTCATGGGGCTCAGCCGCCTGCTGGTTAAGGACCGGGCGCATGCCACGCCGGACTTTGGCGCGCTGTGCGCCCGCTGGGTGGACAGCTTCACCCGGGATCTGGGCAGCAGCCTCTGCGCCGACCTGAAGCCCCTGCTGAAAACGGAGGAAACGGGCTGCCTGGAGACGGTGCTGCGCGCGGCGGACAGCTTTGAAACGTTTATGAAAGAAAATAAAGTGGAGGTGTGACCCGTATGAAACAATTTCCCGTACAATTTTTGACCCTGAGCAGCGGCGAAAGCATCGCCTACCGCGAGGCCGGCCGGGGCGGCAAGACCATCCTGCTGATCCACGGCAACATGTCGTCCTCCGTGCACTGGCAGCCGC
>CAZYKQ010000196.1:0-2651 GCA_964648235.1 uncultured Christensenella sp.
TTACAAATCCTGCAACTATTGTCTTGTCTGTCTTGAATTTGTCATATTCTCATGCTAAACTGCTAACATAGATAAGGAGGATGTTCGTATGCCCGCTTGCCCGTGGGAAGGTAAGTTTTCAACCTCTCAGCTCAAGCGCTGGTTTGAAGCCCTTCCTCTGCGCTTTGCTTGTCGACGCTTCACTGCGCCCGCATCCGTAGAGCAACAGAGTGCCCTTGCTTATACTGCTGCAAGGGTTAGCCTGCCAGGCGTAAGGCTTGCTCTGCTTGACTGCGACAGCAATCAACTATTTTATTCACTTCCCTTTATCTCCCGCATTGATTATGCAAGGCAATATGTTGCTGTAATCATCGATGGCTCAGTCCCTAATGCCGAGCTTCACGCTGGAATATCCGGTGAGGCAATCGTTCTGGAGATCACCTCCATGGGGCTTGGCAGTTGCTGGGTACAGGGTACCTTCCGTCGAAGCGCTGTAGATATTCCTATATCAGACAGAGAGAAGATACTGGCAGTGATCCCCTATGGTCAACCCTCCTCCAAAGAAGGCAAGCGATTGCGGAGGCGCAAGCCGCTTAAGGCTTTGTGCCTTGATAAGCCTGAAAATTGGCCAAACTGGGCCTTTCAGGCAGCAGAGACGGTACGTACCGCTCCTTCCGCCTTTAATCGTCAACCCTGGCGTTTTTCCTGTTCAGGAAACACTATGCGGCTTTCCGGCAAGGGTTTTTGTAACATCAACTTCGGCATTGCAACCCTTCATATTGAATGCGCCCTTCATCAGCTTCCTCATACTTGGCGTTTTAGTTCTGATGCTAAAGGGCTTTTAGTCAACTTCAAGGAAGAATTATGACGCTTTTTGATTTTTCAAACACACAGGATATTCCGTCCAACCAGCCTCTAGCCGACCGAATGCGTCCCAAAACTCTGGATGAGTTTATTGGTCAGGAACATATTGTTGGCCCTGGTAAACTGCTGCGGCGCGCTATCATGGCTGATAAGCTGACCAGCAGCATTTTCTATGGACCTCCAGGCTGCGGAAAAACTTCTCTGGCCTCGGTGATTGCTCAGATCACCAAGGCTGAATTTGTTCGCATGAACGCCGTTATTTCGGGTGTTGGTGAAGTTCGCGAGGTCCTGAAGGAAGCAAATGACCGACGCAGGATGTATGGAAAAGCAACCTATCTTCTGCTTGATGAATGCCATCGCTGGAGCAAAGCACAATCAGACAGCATTTTGCCTGCTATTGAGGAAGGGCTGATCCGTTTCATAGGATCCACCACCGAGAATCCTATGATTTCCATGACCCCGGCTATCGTCAGTCGATGCAGGTTGTTTGCGTTTGAGCCGCTGAAAGAGCATCACATAGAAAAAGCACTCAGGCGTGCTATTACTGACCAAATCAATGGTCTGGGGCCGATGAACGTAAGTGTTGACGACGAGGCTTTGCGCCATTGGATACGCACTTCAAACGGAGATATCCGTATGGCTCTCAATGCACTGGATCTGGCCGCGCTTAGTACGCCAACCATCGGCGGAAAGATCCATATCACGCTGGAGATCGCTGAAGACAGCATTCAAAAGCCTGTTATCAAAGTAGATGAATCGCTGTACTATGATATGTTATCTGCCTTTTGCAAATCCCTTCGAGGTTCTGATTCAGACGCGGCGCTGTTATGGTTTTCAAGGCTTCTATACGCAGGTTGTGATCCGCGGCTGATTGCCAGACGGCTGATCGCCCACGCCAGTGAGGATGTAGGAATGGCTAACCCACAAGCCATGCTTACAGCTGTAGCTGCTGCCCAAGCGCTTGAGTTGATTGGTATGCCGGAAGCAAGGCTGCCCTTGACCCAAGCCATCATCACCGTGTGTGAAAGTGAAAAGAGCAACAGCGTCGTCATGGCAATGACAGCTGCTAAGGAAGATGCCGAGCGGGGACAGATAGGCGCGGTGCCCGAACACCTTCGGGATACCCATTACACCGGACATGAACGCATCAGCAATACTTCAGGTTATCTGTATCCTCACGATTTTTCCGGCCATTGGATCAAACAAAACTACATGCCGGAAGGCTTTGAAGACGCTGTCTATTACAAGCCAGGGAGTCAAGGCTATGAAGCCGGCATTCACAAGAAGAAGGATGAATATGGATCGGAGTAAAGACATCCTGCAGCATCTGAAAGCTTTAAAGATTCCCTACGTTCTGTATGAGCATGAACCGAAGCTGAGCGTCGAAGCTTGTCAGACCACTCCGGGCATTGACTGGGGCAGGTCTTCGATGTGTAAAAATGTTTTCCTCTGCAACCGGCAGGAAACTCAGTTTTATTTAATGCTTATGCGCTACGACCGCCCCTTCAAAACGGCTGTTGTCAGCAAATTGATAGGCGTCTCACGCCTCAGCTTTGCCAAACAGGAACATCTTTCCAGTATGATTCAGCTTGACCCAGGGGCGGTCAATCCGCTCAGCCTGATATACGATACTGAAAAACGCATCCGGCTTGCAATTGATGATAGTATTCTTGGATATGAATACTTGCTTTTTCATCCCGGCGTCAATTTTAAGACAGTCAGTTTAAAAAGCTCCGATTTCTTGGAAATCTTTTTGCCAGCCTGCGGCCACAACCCAATCATATTGACACTGCTTGAAGAATAAGGAG
>CAZYKQ010000197.1:0-2559 GCA_964648235.1 uncultured Christensenella sp.
AAGGACCGCATGGCCTATCAGCGCCTGAAGGAAGCGGCCGAGAAGGCCAAGATCGACCTGTCCGGCGTGATGGCGGCCAATATCAACCTGCCCTTCATTACGGCAGACGCCAACGGCCCCAAGCACCTTGATATCACGCTGACGCGCGCGAAGTTCAACGAGCTGACCGCCGATCTGGTGGAGCGTACCATCGGGCCGATGCAGACGGCCCTTAAGGACGCCGGGTTGTCGGCTTCGCAGATCGACCGGGTGATCCTGGTCGGCGGTTCCACCCGCATTCCTGCCGTACAGGATGCCGTCAAGAATATTACCGGCAAGGAGCCCTTCAAGGGCATCAATCCCGATGAGTGCGTATCGATTGGCGCGGCCATTCAGGCCGGCGTTCTGGGCGGCGAAGTGAAGGATGTTCTGCTTCTGGATGTTACGCCCCTGTCTTTGGGGCTTGAGACCGAAGGTCACATCTTTACCCGCCTGATTGAGCGGAACACCACCATCCCGACTGAAAAGTCCCAGGTGTTCTCTACGGCTGCCGACGGTCAGACCACCGTTGAGATCCATGTCTTGCAGGGGGAGCGGCCAATGGCTTATGACAACAAGACGCTTGGACGCTTCCAGCTGACCGGCATTCCGTCGGCGCCCCGCGGCGTACCTCAGATCGAGGTGAAATTTGCCATCGATAAGAACGGCATCGTCAGCGTATCGGCCAAGGATCTGGGCACCGGCAACAGCCAGAATATTACCATCACGGCGACAACCAACCTGTCTGAGGACGAGATCAACGCCCGCGTGAAGGAAGCAGAGCAGTTCGCGGAAGAAGATAAGCGCCGCAAGGACGAAGTGGAAACCCTCAACCGCGCGGATAACCTGATCTATGACCTTGAAAAGCAGCTGCGTGAAAACGGTGAGAAGCTTTCAAGCGAAGACAAGGCGACGGTTGAAAATGAGATCGCCGAGTTCAAGAAGGTGCGTGAGGGCGGGAAGGCTGACGAGATCAAGCCCGCCATGGATACGATGACCCAAAAGGTCTATGAGATTTTCGGAAAGCTTTACCAGGATCAGGGCGCACAGTCCGGTCCGCAGATGGATCAGCAGGCCCCTGTGGAAAACCCCGATGGCTCTGTTGACGCGGACGGCGAAGTACATTAAGCTATGGCGTACGCTTGGGGCTGTAAGCGAAGGCGCTTGCAGCCCCAAGGGCGTTAATTTCCCCCTTGGGTTAGGAGAGATGAATGGCAACGAAACGAGATTATTATGAGGTGCTGGGGGTCGGGAAAACAGCGACAGCCGATGAGATCAAAAAGGCCTACCGCAAGCTGGCCAAGGAGTCTCACCCTGATCTGCACCCTAACGATAAAGCGGCAGAAGAACGATTTAAAGAGATCAATGAAGCCAACGAAGTGCTGAGTGATCCGGATAAACGCGCCCGCTATGACCAGTTTGGCATGGATGGCCCGCAGATGGGCGGCGGAGGCTTTGGCGGATTTGGCTTTGACCCCGGCCAGATGGGCGGCTTTGAGAGCATCTTTGATCAGCTTTTCGGCGGCGGCATGGGCGGCGCGCGTTCACACAATGCGCCGCAGCAAGGGAACGACCTGCGTTTCAGCCTTCGCATCAGCTTTGAAGAAGCGGCGACAGGGGTTAAAAAATCTTTTGAGTTTACCCGCAATGAAAACTGCGATGTTTGCCATGGCAGCGGCGCGAAACCGGGCACTCAGCCTGTCACCTGCCAGACCTGCAACGGCAGCGGCCAGGTGCGTTCTTCCGGCGGATTCATGGTGACGGTACGGCCCTGTCATACCTGCGGCGGTACCGGCAAGGTAATCAAGGAGCCCTGCACAAGCTGCAGCGGTTCCGGCCTGAAGAAGCATAAGCGTACCGCCAATGTGAACGTACCGGCCGGCATCGACAACGGCCAGGTGATTGTGCTGAACGGTCAGGGAGAGCCCGGCCGCAACGGCGGCCCCAACGGGGATCTGCAGATCGTGATCAATGTCAGCCCGCATAAACTGTTCCGCCGCGACGGCATAAACCTGTACATGGAGATGCCCATCAGCTTTGCGCAAGCGGCGCTTGGGGCTGAACTGGAGATTCCAACCTTGGAAGGGCCGGTGAAGCAAAAGATCCCGGAAGGAACGCAGACGGACACCACCTTCCGCGTAAAGGGCAAGGGAATGCCGCGCCTGCGCAGTACCATGAAGGGTGATCTGGTGGTTACCGTACGCGTGGAAATACCAAAACGCCTCAATGAAAAACAAAAAGAACTGCTGCGTCAGTTTGATGAAGCGACGGGCGGCAGGGAAAACGAGAAACAGAAAAGCTTCAAAGAAAAGGTCAAGGATATATTCCAGTAGTAATATGGGTTTGACTCAGCCGCCTTCGGGCGGCTTTTTTCTTATAAGGTATTCATACTGAATTCAAAATCCATGCTGTCTGGCGGGATGAAATGTGGTACTCATGCTTTTCGCTGGCATGAAGCTGACCTTTTATTTTCTTTTCTTCTTGATTATTTCCAAATTTTTGCTGATTTCCTGTTATTTTTTTCAAACATCATGTATAATC
>CAZYKQ010000198.1:0-2505 GCA_964648235.1 uncultured Christensenella sp.
TCAAAATCCGTTGATAGCAATATCGTGTGGGTTCAAGTCCCACCTTCGGCACCACAATCCGTTTCGAAAGAAACGGATTTTCTATATCTGTATTTAAAGGCTTTCTGATGGCATCCCAAACACTCTTGCGAGGCGGAGTGGTTTGACTCATAAGAATGTGGAAGACCTGATCGATTGAATGCGATCGGCAAGGTCAGCTTCTTTTCGCGATTTCCTTATTAACCCTCTCCCGAAGCTCTAAGAGCCATTTATCCGAAACGGGGTAATGATCAAACTTGATTGGTGTATCAAGCCCTTCATCAAGAAGCATCAGCACAAAGGCCCGGCCCGCCAGGCTTTCCAGAAGCTCAAACGCCCGGATATCCTGCATGGCATGGAAAAGTACCATCAAACGGATGGATTCCCCAGCCGTGCCATCCGGTTGGGGATACACCAAAAAGGAATCACCGCTGGGGAAGCAACTATCGGCATCGGTAATCGCGAAGGGATTAATATGTTCACGCGAAAAAGCTGAGTTGTAGAAGTTGTAGCCCCAGTGAAGGAAGCCGTGCAGGCCGAATTTGTAAAGCTGTATGCCCAGAATGCGATTGCGAAGCGAAGGCATGGAAAAGAAGCGATTGCTCACCTTCAGGTTCTGCGCGGTGCAGTAATAGGTCCACAGTTCGGGGACTTTGTGTTCTAAAAACGGCTGGATATGGTCATTAGCGGGCACCGGATGCTCCACAATACCTTTTTCATAGAAGCTGTAGTCGCTCAGGGCATCAATGATGCGGCAACCTTCAAGCAAGGGGGCGATGATCCTTTTGGCGGCCAGGTAGCTTTCCAGGTGCTCTTCACCGGGCTCGTCAGAAATATGGAAATAAGTTTTATCCAGTATTCCCCATTCTGACAGATTTCTTTTTAACTCAGGCAAGTATTGATGAAGAAAACTGATATATTCTTTGCTGACCGCGGGTGTATCCCAGCCGAAGATACGGCGCAGTACTCCATCCTCCCTTGCCATAATTTTAGGCGCTGCTTTCGCGCCCCACTGGGTAAACAGATGGGCGATCTCAATGTACCCTATACCCTTGGCCAGGCACAGATCAATCCAGCGCTTAAGAGGGGTAAAGCAGAAGCTGTATCGGTCCCCCTCTTTGCTCACTTCAACCAATTGTACGGTGGTTCGTTCTTGCCCCACTTCGGTATCAAGCGGCGGTGTAAATGCGGGGGTAAGAATCATGTTGATACCGCGTTTAGCCGCGGTGCTGATAAAGTTGTCAGTGATATGCCACCACCTTTCCGATAAAGGCTCAACCCCGTAGAAATCCGCCAGACAGTCGCTGTGAAACCATTCGGTATGAATCAGCTTTTGCGGTGGAAGCGCCATGCCCATGATCTCCAGGCTGACAGAACAAGAGCAGGTGGTTTGAGGATGATCAAGCGTCAAGGTAATGTCGTAGATGTCTGTTTTAATATCTTCAGGCAGTTCGATATCCACCCACAAACTGTGCCACTGGCTTGAGATCAGGCAGATCCTGCCATCCTGGATATCCTTTAAATAATCCGGAAACATGCCCGGCGAGGTTCGCAGGTAAAGGCTGTCCGTTTCCGGGAGGCAGGGGTAGGCGGAAGGAGAAAGCTTTACGTAACGAATGCGCATGAAGGGGAGAAGGACAGATTCCGCCCGGACAGAGATGTCTTCCCTCTTGGGCTGGTCGCCGCGGAAAGCTACCTGAAAAGAAGCGGTTTCACCAGGCAGTGCGCTCAAGGATGTGTAGGGCGCCTGTTCGGGCGCTTCATCAGGGAATATTTTGACCAGAGGACTTTGCGGAATGATCTTGATCTCCATCAGTTGGCCTCCTTTGATACGAAAGTGTACACATGATGCTAAAACCTTGCCCCCATGCAGAGTATATGCTTGTGCAGTGGCTGTCAACAAACAAGCGGAAGACATGCGTTTGTATGGATTTTACCTTGACTTATTTCTCCTGCAAGGGTATCATACAGTATGTGAATTGATGGCTTAACCGCCTGAAACAGGAGGCTAAGCTATGCAGGCGCTTGCGCCGAATTTAGATCAAGAGAGGATTACTACTATGAACGAGTACACCAGCATTAGTTCTGTCAAGGCGCGTGAAATCATGGATTCACGCGGCAACCCCACCATCGAGGTTGAGATCGGCCTGGTTAGCGGTGATGTCGGCGTGGCGGCTGTGCCTTCCGGCGCTTCCACCGGCACCCGGGAGGCCGTTGAGCTTCGTGACGGCGACAAGAGCCGCTTTGGCGGCAAGGGCGTTTTGAAGGCTGTTGCCAATGTCAACGATGTTATCGGCCCTGCAATTATCGGAATGGATGCGTTCAATCAGCGCAAGCTGGATGAGACCATCATCGCCCTGGACGGCACCCCCAACAAGGGGAAGCTGGGCGCCAACGCGCTGCTGGGTGTCAGCCTGGCCGCCGCCTCTGCTGCCGCCAAGGCGCTGGAGCTGCCGCTGTACCGCTATCTGGGCGGTATCGTTGGTG
>CAZYKQ010000199.1:0-2391 GCA_964648235.1 uncultured Christensenella sp.
ATTCTGAATCCGTATCAGGGTTTCCAGATAAACCAGATCAATACATATCCGACGATAACGGCGGCCAGCGTGAACGGTATGCTCAGTTTCATGAAGGTTGAGGCCTTCACATCATAGCCTTCTTTGCGCAGAATGCCCAGCCCCGTGATATTGGCGGAAGCGCCGATGGGGGTCAGGTTGCCGCCCAGGGTCGCGCCGGCCAGCAACCCGAAGTACAGCAGATAGCTCCCCTCCAATCCCAGCCCGTTGTTCAGCGCGGTGACAACCGGCAGCATCGTCGCCACATAGGGGATATTGTCGATGAAGGCGGAGAGGATCACGGAGAACCACACGATCATGGTGTACATCACAAAGAGGTTGCCGTTGCTGGCGGTTTTGAAGAAATCTGCCACCATGCTGATCACGCCGGCCTTGCCGATGCCGGCGATGACCACAAACAGGCTGCCCAGCAGCAGCAGGGTAAACAGGTCGATCTCTTTGAGCGAGCGGATAACCACGCCCGTATCCTTCTTGATGAAGATGTTGCGCAGCAAACCGACCGCGTAAACCGCCACGCAGATGACACCGTTGATGGGAAAGCCTTCAGGGAAGGACATAAAGGAAGCCACGACCAGCAGGCCGATCGTGCCCAGCAGCAGCCAGGAAGGAAAATAGTCGCTCACTTCTTCCGGCTCGCTGAACTCAATGGGCTGCTTTTCTTTGCGCAGAGCAATCCACAGGACAAAAATGGCCGCGACCGCCGCAATCTGAACGATCCAGAACATGCCCATTTTCCCTTCCAGGAAGAAGAAATCCAGAAAGGTCATGTTGGCATAACCGCCCAGCAGGATGGACGTGGTATCGCCCACCAGGGTCGCAGCGCCCTCCAGATTGGAAGCAATGGCAATGGCGATGATGCTGCTTACAGGCGATATCTTCAGCTTCTTGGCGATGCCCAGGGCGACGGGCGCCACCATCAGCACGGTCGCCACATTGTCAACGAAGGCAGAAATAACAGCGGCGAACACGGACAAGGAGATGATGGCCCACTTGACGTTGGGAACCCGGTTGATGATCAGGTCGGCCAGGCGGGCCGGCATGCGGGATTCGATGAACAGCGCGACCGTGCCCATCGTGCCCGCGATCATCATCAGAACGTTCCAGTCAACGGAAGGCAGCACCTCACCGATGGGCATAATGCCCAATGCCACAAAAAGCACGGCGGAGCCCAGCGCAATATAGGCGCGGTAGTTGGAAAAAACCAGAAGGCCCAGGTAGGTGGCGGCAAAAATAATGAGGGCAGTGGTCATCTGCGACATAGGATGTCTCCCTTATTTTAATCTGATCTCAATGTAACTTTATCTGCATCCAAAATGCGGAACCGGAAGCCTGAATCAAATGTCCAATGATGAGGCACCGGGCAACAATGCCTTAAATGCTTGAGTTGGAATGAAGCGCAGAGTGCCGCATGCCGAGTTACAAGTTCACGCGCCTTGTGGCGATCACTTTTCGCTCCGCATCCGGCACTCTGCGCTCAGAAAAGATGATCTTAGAAAATGGAGAACCGTAAGAACAGGGTTGCAAGCAGGCTGGCAACCAGCGAGACAACCGTGATCTGCGTGTTGATGGAGGGGCCGGCGGTATCCTTGAAAGGATCGCCCACGGTATCGCCGATGACGGCGGCCTTGTGCGCGTCGGAGCCCTTGCCGCCCGAATGGCCGGATTCCACATACTTTTTGCCGTTATCCCACAGGCCGCCGGCGTTGGACATGAACAGCGCCAGCAGAAGGCCGGTGACGATGTTGCCCAGCAGGAAGCCGCCGATGGCGTTGACGCCGCCGATGAAACCGACCAGCAGGGTGGCGACGATGGCAACCAGGCCCGCGGGGATCAGTTCCTTCAGCGCGCCGGTGGTGGCGATGTCGATGCACTTGTTGTACTCAGGTTCAACGCCGGACTTCCCTTCGGCCAGGCCCGGGATCTCCTTGAACTGACGGTGAATCTCGGCAATCATGCGCTGCGCGTTTTTGTCAACGCCCAGGATCAGCATGGCGGAGAATACGGCGGGAATGGCCGCTCCCACCAGGATGCCGAAAAACACGGTGGGATCCATCAGGTTGAAGCCGGTCAGCAGCTCATGCACCACTGTGCCCGCCGCCGCGTTGATCTCCTCGATGGCGGTGTTCACCTCTGTCATGAAGGCACCCAGCAGGGCGATGACGGTCAGGCCCGCGGCGCCGATGGCAAAGCCCTTGGTAACGGCCTTGACGGTATTTCCCGCGCTGTCCAGCTCATCCGCCACATTGATGGCTTCTTCACCCAGTCCGCCCATTTCGGCCAGGCCGCGGGCGTTATCCACGATGGGGCCGTAGGCGTCGTTGGAGATGATCATGCCGACGATGGACAGCATGC
>CAZYKQ010000200.1:0-2354 GCA_964648235.1 uncultured Christensenella sp.
GAGCTCCAGCCTTCCAAGCTGGTCACGTGGGTTCGATTCCCATCACCCGCTCCATCACGCGCCTTTAGCTCAGTTGGTAGAGCACCTGACTCTTAATCAGGGTGTCCTGGGTTCGAGTCCCTGAAGGCGCACCACACGAGAAAATGGTCTTCCAAAACAAGGAAGGCTGTTTTTTTATTGTTGAATTCTTATGGTATGATATCAAAAAGAGGACAGAGGCGTACTGATATCGATAAAAAAAGCACGGAGAAGGAAACCATGAACACAATCAACTGGGGCATTATCGGCGCAGGAAATATATCCACACGTTTTTCCAAGGTATTGGCAGGCGAGAGCGGCATGGCTGTACGGGCGATTTACAACAGGCATCTCGGGCGCGCCCTGGCGCTGGCTGAGAACTTCCCCGGCTGCGCGGTGTTTGACCGGGTGGAGGATGTATTGGCTGTGGAAGGCCTGGATGTCATTTATATCGGCCTGACCAATGATATGCACCTGCCCATCGCCCTGCAGTGCCTAAGGGCGGGGAAGGCTGTGCTGTGTGAAAAGCCCATGGCATTGAACGCGGGTGACGCAAGGCAGATGATCAGCCTTGCCCGCGAAAAAAATGTGCTGCTGATGGAAGCAATGTGGACACGCTTTCTTCCTGTCTATGGGAAGGTGAAGGAATGGATCGATAGTGGAAGGATCGGAAAAGTCAGGATGGTGGATGCCTCCTTCTGCTATCGCTGGGCTTTTGATGCCGGGCATCGGCTTTACCGCAAGGATATGGGGGGCGGCGCTCTGTATGATATCGGGGTATATGCCGTTGAGTTTATCACAGGCCTTTTGGGCAGGCCGGACGCGGTTGAAAGCGCCGCGTATTTTGGTCCATCGGGGGTTGACGAGCAATGCGTGGTCAATCTGCTCTACTCCTCCGGAATCATTGGCACGGCGATTTCAAGCATTGCGTCGGCAGCGCCCGCGCGGGCGCATATCTACGGCGAAAAGGGCTCGATCGTGTTGCCCGTCGATTTCTTCCGTGCGAAGGAGGCACTGCTCTATGCGGAGGATGGTTCCCTGGCAGAGCGTTTTGACGATCAGTTTGACGACGGCTTCATCTACCAGATCAGGCACGTGGGCGGTCTGGTCCGGGAAGGGAAGACGCAAAGCGATATCATGCCATTGTCAGATACGCTGGACTGCGCGATGATTTTTGACGCGGTGCTGGCGGGCAAGGAATATCGCTGAGGGGCCCGCCGTTTACATGCCCTTTATATGCTCCATGGCATTTGCGACATAGTGCGCGATGTTGCGCCGCTGGCCTTCCGTCTCCTCCGGCTTGAGCGGCCTGACGGGCTTGGCCGGGCGTCCGAAAGCCAGCATGCCGGCGGGGATAACCGTGCCCTCCGTTACCAGGGAGCCCGCCCCAACCATGCAGCCCTCCTCCAGGACGGCGCCATTCAATACGATGCTGCCCATGCCGACAAGGACATGATCGCTGACGGTACACCCGTGCAGGATGCAGTTGTGGCCGACGGTCACGTCATGGCCGATGCGGGTGGGGAACCCTTCATCGACATGGATGACGCACCCATCCTGTATGTTGCTGCGTTCTCCGATGGTGATGGGGGCCATGTCCCCCCGTATGACAGCGTTGTACCAGATGTTGGCCTCGGGGGAGATGCTGACCTCCCCTACCACCCGCGCGCCCGGCAGGATGATGGCCGCGGGGTCTATGCTTGGTTGTTTCATCAGGTTCTACTCCTTGATCCACAGATTGGCAGACATAGTATACTCATATAGAAGCTGAGAGGACAAGGGCAAAAATCGAGGAGAACATGGTCAGAAGTAAAAAGGCAAACTTTACCAACATGTGCATGGTCTATGAGGGCGACAAGATTCTGGTGACTGACAGGAACGATCCGGACTGGCCCGGCCTGGCATTTCCCGGCGGGCATGTGGAGCGTGAAGAATCCTTCGCGGATTCCGTGATCCGGGAGGTATATGAAAAAACAGGCCTGACCATCAGTGCTCCGCGCTTGTGCGGTATCAAGCATTTTTCTTTTGAAGGCAAGGCACGCTACATTGTTTTGCTGTATAAGACGGACAAGTATGAGGGGGAGATGAAAACCTCGAATGAAGGCGAGGTATTTTGGCTTGAGATGCCTTAGCTTGGCCGGTACGCGCTTACGCCTCACGTTGAGCGGGTGGTAGAAGTCATGCTGCGTGATGACCTCGGCGAATTTTTTACAGGCAGGATGGCGATGGCTGGATACCGGAATTAAGGTAATCAGCAGCGCGCATAATAACTTCAGATATTCAATAATATGACAGAAATTAGCAATCTCTAACTGAGATCTCCCGTGCTATACTGA
>CAZYKQ010000201.1:0-2344 GCA_964648235.1 uncultured Christensenella sp.
CCAGGTGAGCTTCAGGCTGGTTTTGCTCAGTATCTCAGCCTTCGGGCTGGCAGGTGCCGCGATCGCAGCGCCCGACTTGACGGCCCCGAAAGGCCCCGCGTGGTCAAAGCCAAGGGAGCTCATGTAGGCCGAGACCCTGTAATAATAAAGCTTGCTGTCACCCAATCCGGTATTGGTATAGGATGTGTTTGGCCCCCTGTAAAGCTGTTTGAAGGGCCCTTTCAGGCTTAAGGCACGCTCCAGCACATAGCCTTTGGCGTGTTCCACAGGTTTCCAGCTGATCGTCAGCCCGACAGCATAAGGCGTGCCTGAGAGCGACGAGATGGCCGGGGCCCGGAGAACAGGAAGAATTTCCCAGATCTGCCCCGTCATGTATGGGCCATTGTAGTTATGCTCATCATAGTCAAACGTCACTTCGGCCCGGTACCGCCCCGCTTGCGTCTTATTGTTGTCTGTATACGCCTGCACGCTGACGCCGTCGGGCAAACCGGTCACCCGGACTGTTTTTTCTGATCCGTCATAGACAAACGGTGTCGCGTAGTCCCATGCCGCTTTTCCCATATCATAATCAGCCTTAATGATAGAAAACGATACCTCCCGTTTTCCTTCGTACACTCCTTTGCCTGCGATGGTGATCCTCGCGGTCCCTACCCGGATGTTATGTGAGTATTCAAGGGCATAATCGCTTCCTTGCGACAGAACCCTGTCGCCGTCTTTCAGGACAAGGGCGGGTTCAATGGCTTCCCCTGTATATACCTGATCGGCAATCAGGTTCATGGACAACATGGTTAGCTTCCCTGCCACGGTCACCGGGCAGCTTGCCTCCGCCCCGCCGCTGTCATTTGCCTTCGCTGTGATGACAGCATTCCCTTCCTGTAAAGCTGTCACCTTACCGCTCTGGTCCACATCAGCGATCAAGGGATGACTGCTTGACCAAATCAGGCCCCTATCCGCCGCATCCTCCGGCGATATTTGGGCGGTCAAGGGAAAGCTTTCCCCGGGGGATATGGTATGGGTCGTTTTATTCAAGGTAATAGATGAAATCAATATGAGGCCGGGATCAATGCTGACATACTGCGAATATGCCTGGATCTGCCGCCCGTCCGCTCCGAAAATCGTGATGCCCAGACGGCATTTTCCGCCCGATGTCGGGATAAAGGAGCTGGTGCTGCAGACTTTTGTTGTATACCCTTTAAGACTGTGCGTTCCCTCCAGATCGACCACATGCCAGACGCAACTGAACGACTGATACGGTTCATGCACCCCGCTCACCGTCCAGATTGCCGTCAACGTATCCCTCACCCCTATGCTTGTTTTATCCAGACAGATGTCTATGCTCATCTCTGTTGGCGGAAAGTGCCTGATGATCTCAACGAAATCAGATACCTTTTGTATCATCACTCCCTCAGCGTCATGAATAGTGATCACCAGGCAACACTTTACCCCGGAAACAGGAATGAGCGAACTGCCAAAGGTGTTTTTATTCGAAAACCCTTTAAGAGAATAGGTATCATCCTGTTCATATATACGCCATACGCTGCTGAATGATTCGATGCGTTCAACTGCGCCGCTGATGGACCAGGACGCGGTGATCTTCTGCCCGATCACGATGGCCGTCTTGTCAAGGCGGATATCAATGCTTATGCTCTGATCGTCTTCAGGCTCTTCCTCGGACACCAGGGACGGCTCCTCAAAAGACATGTCAATATCTGCACCAACCGCGTCCATCCGCTGTTCAGCTTCCTTATCGGGATAAGCCGGAGTGGGATCAGCCACCGGCTCGGGCATCAAGGGCATTTGAGTTTCACCCTGCGCCTCGTCCTTCCCATCGTTCAAGGGTTCCTCAGCCTGCCTCACCGCTTCTTCCGGCATATCCTCCGGCGCCGCAAGATGCGCCTCAATCTCCTCCGCGGCATCGATCGTCTGCGAAGCATCCTCCGCCTTCACAAAAGCACCGTCAGAGATGATCCCAAACAGCATAAAAAAGCATAATAAACCCGCCAACAAACGACCGAGTTTCACAGCCATGTATCCCCGTTCCGTCCTGCTTCCCGGAAACTCGGGATGTCGGACTACTTTTTTACCCATCGATATGTGATTAAAAAGATTATATTGCCCCTTCAGTGTTCAGTCAAGGCAGTTAAAAAAACACCTTGACTTTGTTCATTGCAGGTGGTAATATCTCAAAAAATGAACGCAAGGAGGAGAAGGCTCGTGTCAAAAAAAGCGATCGTTCTCATGGTTATGATGGCGGCAATGCTTGGACTAAGCGGCTGCGGCAGCAAGGAGACGGCATCTGACAATAAGAAAGTGCTGATTTACTCCAGCGCGGAAGAATACCGCA
>CAZYKQ010000202.1:0-2326 GCA_964648235.1 uncultured Christensenella sp.
TCACGGCTTTTGCCAAGCGTTATTCTGACGCGACAGAGGGCGTTACCGTCACGGTAGAGACCTTAGGCGGCGGCGCGGATTACGGCGGCGGCTTGAAAGCCAAAATGGCATCCGATTCCATGCCTGACATCTTCATGATTGAAGGGATCGGCGGCTATGAGCTGTGGAAGGACTATTTGGCTGACATGTCGGATGCGGAATGGGTCAAGGACACGGACCTGTATTACGCACCTGAAGGCAAGGTCATCGGCTTCCCCATCGGAATTGAAGGCTTCGGCCTCGGGTACAATGCCGAGATCCTTGAAAGGGCCGGCATCGACCCCGCGACCCTGACCACCCTGTCCGCTACCAAGGCGGCGTTTGAAAAGCTGGACGGCATGAAGGAAGAACTGGGCATTGATAGTGTTGTGTCTGTCGGCACTTCTGTGTCCGGCGGCCTGTGGTGGGTCACCTCCCAGCACGTGTTCAATGCTTTTTATTCAGGCTATCTTGCTCCTAGCGATTCTTCCGTTTATGACAGCTTACGTAAAGGTGAGGTCGATCAGGAGCGTCTGACAGCCTTTGCCAATTACCTGAAGATGCTGTATGACTACGCGGATGAAAACATCCTGGTCAACGGCAACTATGACGCCCAGGTGGCCGCCTTTGCGCAGGGCAAGACCGCATTCATCACCCAGGGCAACTGGACTGACCCCAATATGAAGCAGCTGGGCGCTGAATTCAAGATGGGCTTCATCGGCCACAACTTCCTGGAACAGGAGAGCGCCGGCCTGTTTATCGCTCCTCCTTCCTATTTCGTGGTCAACAGCGCTTCTTCGCCTGAAAAGCAGAAAGCTGCCATCGACTTCCTCAACCATATGGCCCTGACCGAGGATGGCGCCAAATACATGGTGGAAGAAGCCGGCATGGTGCCTGCCTTTAAGTCTGTGCAGCTGATGCCTCCCGGTGATTTCTCCAAGGCGCTGGTGGAAGCCAATGCGCGCGGCGGAAATTACAACTGGTATTTTGGCCAGAACCCCGACGGTTTCAACCAGAATACCCTTGGCCCGATCTTTGAGCTGCTGGCTACAGACGGTGACGTTGAAGCCTTTGTCAATGATGTGACTGCGGCATTCCAGAGCATCGCTAAATAATTGTTACTCCCGGGGAGAAGCGTGCACCGCGCTTCTCCCCTTTTTGCCATTTTAAGCAACAAGGAGGCCTGCTGATGAAACGACGCGCTTCTATCGACTTTCTGTTTGTCTTTCCCTGTGTGCTCGCCTTTGTGATGGTGATCATTGTGCCCTTCGGAATCGGTATTTATTATTCCCTGACCGATTGGAATGGTGTCAACCCTGTCATAAATTTTGTGGGGCTCAGCAATTTCACGGGGATGTTCCGGGAGCCGCAGTTTATCTATTCCTTCCTGATCACCCTGGCGTATACCGTAATCAACGTGATCCTGGTCAACATTGTCAGTTTCTCTCTGTCTCTCATGGTGACCAGCGGGTTAAAACTGCGCAACCTGTACCGCGCCGGCTTCTTTGTGCCCAACCTGATCGGCGGTATCGTGCTGGGCTATATCTGGCAGTTTGTGTTCAACAATGTGCAGGTGGATTTGGGAAACACCCTGGGCATTGCTTTTTTCCAAAAATCATTGATTGCGGATAAAAGTACCGTCATCTGGGCGATGAGTTTTGTGAACACCTGGCAGTATGCAGGGTATATCATGATGATCTACGTGGCGGCTATCCAGTCCATTCCCGCCTCCATCATGGAAGCGGCCAGTGTGGACGGAGCCAGTTATTTCACGCGTATTCGCCGCATTTTGATGCCGATGGTAGCCAATGCGTTTACGATCACGCTGTTTTTAACGCTGACAAACAGTTTCAAACAGTATGATCTCAACTTCGCCCTGACCAATGGCGGACCGGCGATGCGCTTTATGGGCAAAGCCATCCGCGCAAGTGAGCTGCTTGCGATGGACATTTATAAAACTGCCAATGCCGCCAACCGCATGGCGGAAGCACAGGCGAAGGCAGTGGTGTTCTTCATTGTACTGGTGGTTTTTTCCGTCACACAGGTTTACATCAATAAGAGGCGGGAGGTGGAAGCATGAGTACGCTGAAGGTCAAGGCTGTCAGGGACAAGCGAAGAACCGGCCGCATCATTGCCGAAATTGCCGTGATGGTTCTTTTTATCATCTTTATGCTTCCCTTCGCTCTGGTGGTGATCAATGCCGCCAAAAGCGCCAAGGAGATTGTGTTCACCCCGGTCGCCTTGCCCCAAAACTGGGGGCAGATGATCACGAACATCCAGTCCATCTTCAACAATCCGACTGTCGATT
>CAZYKQ010000203.1:0-2324 GCA_964648235.1 uncultured Christensenella sp.
TCAGATCGATGGCCGGCAAGCCCTGCTGCAGCCGGGCGGCCCAGGGCTCACCCACGGCATCCATAAAGGCCTGCCCGGGCGCGCGCGCCAGCAGAAAGCCCTTGCATAGCTCGCCCGCGATATGCGCGCAGTCCGCCGAGCTGCCGCCGTTGCCGCAGAGCAACAGCTTGCCCCCGTTTTGAAAGCAATCGATCAGCAGCTGCGCTGCCTGCTCCACCTTGTTATACATGGCTTTTTCCCTTCCAGATCAACAATTATGTCTTTTTCCATATGGATAAGATTTCATCCCGTGAGGCGCTGCCTGTGCAGCCGATTTTTTTGACGGTGACCGCGGAAGCCGTTGAGGCAAAGCGCACAGCCAGGGCCATGTCTGCCCCGGCGGCATAGGCCAGGCCAAAGGCCGCGGCAAAGGCATCCCCCGCGCCCACCGGGTCTGTCGGCGGCTGGACGGGCAGCGCCGCATACGCTGTTTCCCCCTCGCCGTCAGAAACCACACATCCCTTTTCGCCCAGCGTGACCAGGCTTGGCCGCCCGGAAAGACGGGCCAGTTTGCGGGCAGCCAGGTCGGCCCGAGGCTCGCCGGTGGCGCACAGGGCTTCCATTTCATTGGGCTTGAGCAATGCATGGCGGAAGGCATCGATGCGGCTGCGGCTGTCCACCACCACGGCAAGCCCTTTCTCTCCCAAGCTGTTGATGCGCTCCCGCAGGGCAGGGGTGATGCAGCCCTTGACCAGCTGATCGCATACCAGCAGCAGATCCAGCGTCGGGGCCGCGGCCGTCAGCGCGGCCAGCAGCGCGGCCTCGGCCTCAGCGGACAGAGGCTCGCGATTTTCAAAGTCGATGCGCGGGTCCTCATACACAAGGTCCGATATGCCCGCTCGCAAGGGCTTGATGTAGGCATTGGTTACCAGCTCGTCACGGATGACCAGGCCGGAGGCATCAACCCCCAGCCTCTGCAGCTGATGGGCCAGGACTTGCCCCCGCCAATCGTTGCCCAGCGTACCTAATGCCAGCACATTTTGCGGCCGCAGCGCCGCCAGGCAGGCTGCCTGGTTGGACGCGGCACCGGGCGACATACGCTCCTCCACCACGGGCAGAGGGTGATGGGGCGTTTCGCGGGACAATTCACTCAGCCGCATATCCGCCCGCCAATACACATCCAGGCAATGATCGCCAATCACCGCGGTGCGCAGGCTGCTGAAGCGGTCAAACAGTTCGGAAAGCCTCATGGCATCGCCCACCCCTTCTCACGCAGGCGCTGGTACAGCGCGGGCAGCGTATGCCGGTGGTCGCCGGTGAAATGCCAGCCCTTTCCGCCCCGGCTGACCGGACGGTTGACGATGTTTTTGCGCGGCCGGTAGTAATAATCCGGGTGATCATCGCCCACCTTGCTGCGGAAGTCGCCCAGGGGCTTGAGGTCGAAGTTGGCGGTTGTGATGTCGAAGGTGGGATAGCCCAAGTTGCGGGCAATGGACAGTGCCTTCAGAAATACCTCCGGCCCGATGACTGCCGAACCGAAGTTGAGGAACACGCCGCCGTCCAGCTGCGATACCGAGTGACAGAAGCGCAGGAAATCAACCTGGCTGCCGCGGCCGATGGCCGCAAAGTCGCATACCGGGTGCTGGTGGATGATATCGGTGCCCAAGGCGATGTGGTAGGTAGCCGGAACGCCTAATTTCCACGCCTGGTACAGCACGCAGTCCTCCTTGTGGGGATAGCGCTGCGGCTGCTCCTCCATGGCGACAGCCAGCGCCTCGCCATAGCCTTGCCCGCGGGCTGCGCCGCGGTTGATGGCCTCGTTCATCCAGCGGTCCGTCTCCTCCCACATCCCAAAACTGCCATCCTCAATTGCGGTGGGCACATCTTCGGAGGTGCCGCCCAGCCAAGCCAGCTCAAAATCGTGGATAGAGCAGGCGCCGTTGCCCGCCAGGTGGGTGATGATGCCCGCGCGCATCAGCGCGATCAGGTAACGGGACAGCCCGCCTTTGATGACATGCGCGCCTATGGAAAAGATGACAGGCCGGCCGTTTTGCCGCGCGTGCACAACGCGCTCAGCCAACTCGTCAAAGCCCTCGGCGTCCCAGGGTTCCGCCGGGTCGCCCGGGTTCATCAAGGTATCAATGCGCACCAGGTTGACCCGCTTGCGGGCCGACTGCATGCGTACGCCCTCCAGACTCAGCTGCTCATAGCGCATGGTGTTTTCCTCCCAGGTTCATCCAGTCCATCAGGCGGGAAAGATCCGCAAAGTCGCCGGCAATGGCCTCGGCCCCCGCGCGGATCAGCTTATCGCGCTTGTGGGGGTTGATGCCCTGCCGGCGCTCCTC
>CAZYKQ010000204.1:0-2306 GCA_964648235.1 uncultured Christensenella sp.
GGCGGCCTTGATGATGGTGCCGTAGTTGACGCCCACCGAGTCCACCATCAGGAAGGCGGCCGCGCCCATGACGGGGGGCATGATCTGCCCGCCGGTGGAGGCGGCGGCTTCAACCGCGCCGGCAAACTGCGGGCGATAGCCCATGCGCTTCATCATCGGGATGGTGAAGGAGCCGGTGCCTACCGTGTTGGCCACCGAGCTGCCGGAGACCGTGCCCATCAGCGACGAGCTGATGACGGCCACCTTGGCGGGGCCGCCGCGGCGATGGCCGGCGACTGCGTTGGCAAGGTCGATAAAGAACTGGCCGACGCCCGTTTTTTCAAGGAAAGCGCCGAACAGCATGAACAGGAAGATGAAGGTGCTGCAGGCGCCGATGGCCGGGCCGAAGACCCCCTCCTTGTCGTACCACAGGTGCTCGACGATTTTGCGAAGCTGCAGGTTGCTTTTGAGGAAGCCGGGCATATACTTGCCAAACAGGGCCAGCAGGATGAACACGCTGGCGATGATGACGATGGGCAGGCCGACGACGCGGCGCGTGGCTTCCAGCAACAACAGGATGCCGATAATGCCGATGTACATCTCATAGGGCTTCAGGCGCAGGCGGGCGTTGAGCGCCCCCTCGTTGGCCACCTGATAAAAACAGACGCCGCACGCGATGAGCGCCAGGGCGATATCATACCAGGGCAGGGTGCTCTTATTGCCGCCCTTCTTGGCGGGATAGAGCAAAAAGGCCAGCAGCATCACCAGGCCCAGGTGCAGGGGGCGGATGAAGGTGATGGGGTTGAAGGTGTTGTACAGCTGGATAATTGAAAAGGCGATGGCGATGAAGCCGATGGCCTTGCCGCGAAAATCGGGCAGAACGCGGTAGACGCTCTCGCGGTCATACTTGGCCATGATGGCTTCCAGGTCAGCCTGTTGAACATCTGCTTCTGAAGGGGCAGAGGTCAACAGTTCATCCTCCCGGGCATCGTTTGCCATTTTTTCCGGTTGATCAGACATTGGAAGGCTCCTTCCTTAAAATCGGGGAGGCACCCGATGAGCACGAATGCCTCCCCGTTGATGAAACTTTGAAAGACCTTCCGGCTTAAGCCGGGCCGGTCAGACCCTTAAACCGGGGTCAGGGCAGCAGGGACTGCTCGGGGATTTCGACGCCGACCTCGGTAAAGTACTTCGCCGCGCCGGGATGGATGGGGCAGGGGATGCCCTGGACGGCAAACTGCGGATCCAGCACGCGGGCCTTGTCGTGCGTCAGGTCGTCTGCTTTTTCAAAGAGGGTCTTGGTCAGGTTGTAGACCATGTCCTCGCTCAGATCCTTGGAAACGATGATAACGGCGGTGATGGAGGGGATGATGATGTCATCATCCTGGCCGGTATAGGTGCCGCCCTTAAGCTCTACGGGGACGTAGAAGGGATATTTGGCCTGCAGCCTTTCCATTTGCTCATCCGTCAGGCTGATCACGCGCACCGGGCGCTTGATCGCGGCGGAGATGATGCCGGTGTTGGGGATGCCGGCGGTGACGAAGAATGCTTCGATCGTCATGTTCTGGAAGGCATCCGCGCTGGCGTCAAAGGAGAGATACTGGGCCTTGACATCATCCAGCTTCAGGCCGGCCAGCTCGAGGATCTGCATCGCGTTGACCGAGGTGCCGGAGCCCGCGGCGCCGATGGAGATGCTTTTGCCCTTGAGGTCTTCGATGTTCTTGATGCTGGAATCAGCGGCGACAACCAGCTGGACAGCTTCGGGGTAGAGGGCCGCCATGGCGTAGAAATTGTCAAACTTTTCGCCCTCGAAGATCTCGGGATCGGCGTTGTAGGCGTAGAAGATGGTGTCGTTCTGCGACCAGCCCAGCTGCATTTCGCCGTCATGGATGCTGACGATGTTGGCTTTGGACGCGCCGGTTACCATGGGGGTGACTTCGACGCCCAGGTCTGAGTTATTCCACAGGCCCGCGATTTCCGAACCGAAGGCATAGTAGGTGCCGGCGGTGCCGCCGGTGCCCATGGTCAGCACCTCAACAGCGGAGGCGGACAAGGTTGCCATCAGGCACAGGGCAAGAACCAAGGTGAAAATTCTTTTCATGATAGGGCATACTCCTTTCAACTATAGAGGCCACAATTCACGGCCTTTTATGTGATCAGAGCATATCAGATTTGGTCATTGTTTGTCAATAGATGACAAGTTTCAAAATAAAAAATGATTTATCTTCTGCTGTTTGACAGGCTGCCGACGCGCCTGTAAGCGAGGCGCTCGGCGAACAAGCGGGCCCGTGGAGTGAAGATGAATGCGGCCGAGCCACGGATGAAAG
>CAZYKQ010000205.1:0-2238 GCA_964648235.1 uncultured Christensenella sp.
TGGGGAAGATGGCCGCCATGATGTTGGTGGCGTAGACGGAGTTGGCCCAGTCGTACAGTATCCAGCTTCTCTCCTTCAAGCTAAAGCGGGATGCCTTGTCATTTGCCATAGCTGCCTCCTGCTGCCCGGGACGGGCGTTTTTTCATTTACGCGCATTATAAAACAAGGAGCCGTAAAAAGATAGGCATGGGCATGAAAATACGTTAAGATACAAGAAGCAAAGGGGGGCGTCAAGTGATCTATCTGGACAGCATCATCTTTCCGAATGAGGACAGGGAATGGGCCTTCCGCATGTCGGTCAAGCGCACCAGCTACAACAGCCTCTACCCCTTCTATACGCTGTCAAAGGCGGGGCTTGAGCGGCTGGATTTTGAGCCGCTGACCATCCTGTACGGCGGCAACGGCTCGGGCAAGACCACGGCGCTGAACGTCATCGCGGAAAAGCTGAACCTATCCCGCAGCGCGCCCTTCAACCGCTCCAACTTTTTTGAAGACTATGTCAAGCTCTGCCGCGTGAACATCGAGGAGGATATCCCCCGGCACAGCCGCGTGGTCACCAGCGACGATGTGTTTGACTACATGCTGGATATCCGCAGCCTCAATGAGGGCATCGACCGCAAGAAGGAAACCCTCTACGAGGACCACTTCGAGGCGCGCCACTCGGTATTCAAGCTGCGCTCGCTTGATGATTATGAGGAGCTGAAAAAGCGCACCGACGCCCGGCGCAAGACCCAGTCCTCCTTCGTGCGCAGTCAGCTGATGGAGAACGCGCGCGAGCAGTCAAACGGCGAAAGCGCGGGTTTCTATTTCAAGCAGCGCATCGAGGAAGATGCCCTCTACCTGCTGGATGAGCCGGAGAACAGCCTCTCCGCCCCCGGGCAGATCGCGCTGGCCGAATACCTGGAGGAAACGGTGCGCTATATGGGCTGCCAGCTGATCATCTCCACCCACTCGCCCTTCCTGCTGTCGATGAAGGGGGCCAAGATCTACGACCTGGACGCCCGGCCCGCGGATATCAAGCGCTGGACGGAGCTTGCGAATGTCAGGGCCTGGTATGATTTTTTTGAGAAGCACCGGGAAAGCTTTGAGGAATAAGAGGAAAAACGATGGATCTGATGATGTTTCCGGTCGTACTACTGTTCATTGCCGACGGGGAAAGCCTGCGGCTGCTGACGCAGCTGTTTGAAGAACATGCCCGGGGGATGAAGGCGGTGGCCTATCAGATATTGGGCAATCACCCGGACGCGGAGGACGCGGTCAGCCAGGCCTTCGTGCAGCTGCACCGGAACATTGACGCCATCAGGGGCATTCCCTGCAACAAACTGCGGCCTTATCTTGTCAGTACTATCAGGAACGTCTCCATCACCATGCTGCAAAGGCGGCAGCGGGAGCGGGGGCGCGGCGGCCCCATGACCGAGGAGCTGGAGGACAGGCTGGCGCATCCCGGGGAGGGGACGGAGGATCTGGCGCTGGCCGGTATCACGGCGGAAGCGGTGATCGCCGCCATCGGCCGCCTGCCCGAGGACAAGGCGGACATCATCCGCATGAGCGCCCTGGACGGGCTGAGCGACAAGGAGATCGCCGCGATGCTGGGCATCACGCCCGGCGGCGCGCGCAGCAGGCTGAGCCGCGCCAGGGCGCAGCTGAAGGAACTGATCAAGGGAGAAGGCTATGAAGAAGACGAAACATCCGCTGACAAGGGATAGGGCGCGGCGCGATTATGAGGAGGCCCTGCTGCGCTATGCCCTGCTGGAGGCGCAGGAGCGGCAGGCGGACAGGGCTGTTGCGGCATACATCCCGATGCCCGGGGAGGAGGAGACCCTGCGCGCCCGCGTGATGTCAGCGCTGGGCCGGGGCGGCGCCCGGCGGGATGCCCTGCGCCTGGCGAAGGCGGCCCTGCCGAGGCTTGGGAAGGCCCTGGCCGTTTTGCTGATCATATTCGCCATCGGCATGCCCGCCGCCATCGCCACCGTGCAGCCCGTGCGGGCCAGGGTGATGGAGCTGATCTTTGAGATCGAGCGCCAGTACACCCGCGTCAGCCTGCAGGAGAAGCCGGGGTCGGGCGTGGAGGTGCCGGCTGAGTGGGGCGGGGAGTACTATCCTTCGTATATTCCGGAGGGGTATGAGGTGGATGAAGTAGTTGATTTGTTGGGAATTCAAGATATTCTATTCATATCGCAGGTTGGCGGACGTTTTAGCTTCAGTGAATTAGGGGCGGATTCAGGATCAAATATCGAT
>CAZYKQ010000206.1:0-2226 GCA_964648235.1 uncultured Christensenella sp.
GAGTACCGAATCAAGTGCCCCAAGCGATTGAAACACTGGAAGAGGGTCTTGAAGATGCGCTGACCTTTCTGTTATTCCCTTCATTGGATGCCAGAAAAGTCAGCTCCAACAACATGCTGGAGCGGTTGAACAAGGAAATCCGGCGAAGGACCAGAGTGGTGGGCATCTTTCCCAATCCGGAATCCTACCTGCGGCTGGTGACAGCCTACCTGATGGAGTACTCAGAGGATTGGTCGGTTACCAGATCATACTTGAGCGAGGAATCGCTTCACTCACTGAGCTACCAGGCAGCATAACATGGCTTATGGAGTCCAAAGTTGCGAATATGATTTGACAGTACCAGGACACAGCTTCAGTCAGATGTAGCGGCGGATCAGTTGTCATTCAAAGAGTACATAGACCCGTTTACGGGCAGCAAGACAGAGAAGGCATAAAAAAGGCCGCTTAAGCGGCGGCCTGAGAAAAAGCAGCGGTTGCCAGATCATTCAGTGCGTCTTCAGACGCTGCCAGGGAATGGCCTTGAAGGCCTCGTGCATACCACCGGCTAACCCTTTACAGCGCCGGCCATCATGCCGGATCTCTGGAGTGTCTGCAGCGCAAGGTACATCAATATGCTTGGCACAACGACCAGGGTGGTACCAGCTAATACAACCTGCCACGGGGTGGAAAGGCCATCCGAAACCGGCAGCATCGACACGGAGACCATCAGGGTGTATTTATTTGAGTTGCGAAGGAACAGAAGCGGCCAGAAAAAGTCGTTCCAGCGGGCAATCACCGTCAGTGAGGCCCAGGAAGCCAAAGCAGGCTTAATCACAGGCAGGATGATCCGCATGAAGATGCCAAAGTCCTTGCTGCCATCGATGCGAGCGGCTTCAATGATCTCATCCGGTACGCCCATAATGTATTGACGCATGTAAAAGATACCAACCGCCGTAGCGATGCGCGGTATGATGAGCGACCATAAACTGTTGATCAGGCCGACTTTTCGCATGATGATAAACAAGGGGATGGCGCCGATCTCGGCAGATATCATCATGGTACCAATAACGAAGTAGAACAATGCCGTACGGCCCCGGAACTCATATTTGGCAAATGCAAACCCGGCCAAGGCGCAAAAGAACAGGGTGGTCAGGGTACCGATGATGGTGGTGAACAAGCTGTTGTACAGGTTTTGAAACAAAGGAATCAGCTGATAGAGCCGTTCATAATTAGCAAACGTAGGATGCTGGATGACAAGCGAGTTGAAGCCGGAAATGCTTTCCCCCACTGTTTTAAAAGAAATGATGATCATCCAGATCACTGGAAACAGGCAACCAATACCACAACAAGCATAAATGCGTGGATAAGTATCGACCAGGCAGAGTTTTTATTCTTCATGGCATGCCTCTTATATCTCGCCCTGTCGGCGCCTAATTGTAAACTGTGCCAATGAGATAGCCAGCAGAATAATAATCAAAACCACGCCAATGGCGGAGGCATAGCCCATCTTGAAGGTGGAAAAAGCAGTTCGGTACATAAGCTGGAAGAGAGACATGTTCGAACTGCCCGGACCAGCCAAAACATAGGGCTCGTTGAAAATTTTCCAACTGTCCACGGTGATCGTGACAAAACAGAAGAAAAGAATGTTGCTTAACATGGGCAAGGTGATTCGGAGAAACTGCTGCGCTCCGTTTGCGCCATCAATATGAGCGGCTTCGTAGTATTCTTCGGGGATGTTAAGCAAACCGGACAGCACGATCATCGTATACCATGGGGTAAGGCGCCAAATATGCAGAATGACGACAGGTATCTTTGCTGATTGGCTGCTGGTCAGCCATGGGATACGCTGCCCTCCCAAGGAAACGATGATCTCATTGATTAGGCCGGCGTTTTCCTCAAAAAGCATTCCAAAGATAAGGCCCATTGCGACGGAAGCGCACACATAGGGCAGGAAAGTCGTGGTTTTGAAGAAGGGCTTCATACGGAGGGACTCACTGTTGAGCAAGGAAGCGATGGCGATGGAGAAAACAATGACCCCAATGGCGCTGAAAACCCAATAATAGAGAGTGTTGCGGATGGAATCCACAAACATGTAGTCCTTAAACATCAGCGAATAATTGTCGAGCCCCACATTTTTCATTGAACCCAGGCCGTTCCATTCGTTAAAGCTGATTTGCACCGTCCAGATAACGGGAATCAGCTGGAACACCAGGAACAGGATAATGTAGGGGCTGATGAACAGATAGG
>CAZYKQ010000207.1:0-2181 GCA_964648235.1 uncultured Christensenella sp.
CATGGAGCTGACCAGCACCCTGAGGATCCGGGACGAGTATTTCAAACCGGGAACGACTTACCGCGTCCATCTGCCCCTGCCCGGCCCCGCGCCCCAGCAGCGGCAGGTAACACTTTGCGATGTCCAGCCTAATCCCAAACATATCTCGCGGGAGAGCGCGCCCCAGCGCACCGCCTACTTTGAAGAAGCGATATCTGAGAACACAGCCTTCACGGCCAGTTCAAGCTACGTGCAAACCCTGTATTACTGTGACCCGGTCAACGACCCCGCCCCCCGCGTGCTTTACCCAGAGGCAAAGCCCCCCGCGCGGGAGGACCTGGAGCCCCAGGCACCGCACATCCTTTTTACGCCCTACCTGGTATCGCTTTGCAAAGAGCTGATCGGCGATGAGATTGTGTCCGTACGCCGCGCCAAGCGCTTTTATGACTTCATCACGGGCAGGGTCCTCTATAGCTATGTCAGGCCCTACCAGCTGATAGAAAACGGCGCGGAGTATCCGGCGGTCAACCTGCGGGGCGACTGCGGCCTGCAGGCTTTGCTGTTCATCACGCTGTGCCGTATCGCGGGCATCCCCGCCCGCTGGCAAAGCGGCCTTTACGCCGCCCCCGGCGATGAGGGCAGCCACGATTGGGCCTGGTTCTATACCGAGGCCTGGGGCTGGTTGCCCGCGGATTGCAGCTTCGGCGGGGCGGGCAGGCGGGGCGGCAACGAGGAACGGCGGGAGTTTTACTTTGGCAACCTCGACCCCTACCGCGCCGTCTTCAACCACCGGTACATGGGCGACTTCCAGCCCGCAAGGACCTTCCCCCGCAACGACCCCTATGACAACCAGTCGGGCGAGGTGGAAACGGATGAAGGGGCGCTGACCTATGGGCAGTACCGCACAAGGCATGAAGTGAAGGCGACCTGGCTGCCTGAGGATTAAATAACAGGGAGACTCCTTATGACGATCACGCGCAGGATCAGGGTATATCAGACACTGAATGCCTTAGCTTGCGTTTATACAGGCTTCACCGGTGCAACCTTCGTTTTATTTCTTTATTCCTTCGGATATTCGCCCTTTGTGGTCAATATGCTGGTCGCCAGCGCCGTCCTCAGCGTTTTTATCGCGGAGATCCCCTCGGGGGCGGCGTCGGATATATGGGGCAACAGGGTCGTCCTGTTGATCAGCGGGATTACGCTGGTCGGAGCCAACGCTCTCTTTGTGTTCTCCCGCAACGCCAGCCTGCTGCTGGCCGGGCAGTTATTATCAGGCATTTCGGCTGCCATGCTGTCAGGCCCTTTGGATGCCTGGGTGTTTGACGCGCCAGGGTTTCCCAAGGAGAGGATCGATGGCGTGTGCGCCGACAAAGACAAGTTTCAAAGCTGGATTATGCTGACAGGCGGGCTGATTGGCGGCTATCTCGCGGATATCAACATCAGGCTGAATTTTGCCTTGTCTATTGCAGCCGCTCTTGTGTTCACCGCCTTGGTCCATGTCTTCATCAAAGAGACAAGGGAGAGGGCTAATCACAGCCGCTTCATCAGCAAAATAAATGCCGGCGCGCAAACGATGGGCAGGGTCATCGCGGACAGCTTCCTCTACTGCGTCAAGGACAGGCAGGTCAGGACGATCATTGTATACAGCGGACTGATGACCTTTTCCGTATCGGCCGTCTTTGTCTCATGGTCGCCTCTGCTGCACAGCTACCCGGGCAACAACTACAGCCTCATCGGCCTGGCTTGGACGCTGATGCAGCTTGCCATGCTGGGCGGAAGCACCCTGTCAAAGCGGTTCGCCGGGCACATGAAAAAACACCTGCTGATCGCAAGCCTCTTGATCGGTCTGGTTGTGGCCGCGCTCGCGCTGACAGGCAGTTTCTATCTTGCGCTGATATTCATCCTGATGTTTGAATTCGCGCTTGGTATCGCCAATCCGCTCAAAGAGGCGATCTTAAATCTCGGGATCACCGCAAAAGTGCGGGCAACAATCCTGTCCTTTCAATCCATGTTTTCCAGCCTGATGTATTTTTTCTCCATGCTCATCACAGGGTGGCTTTCATCCGCTTTCTCTATCCATATGGCGCTGCTGTTCTCCGGGCTGTGCATGATCGTCATAGCCCTCCTGTACGCGCGGCTGGTATGGCGCGAGGATCTGTGAAATGGTCTCAATCCCCCGCTGTGATCAAAGATCTTATCTGC
>CAZYKQ010000208.1:0-2154 GCA_964648235.1 uncultured Christensenella sp.
TGTGGGCAGTCAGATGCCATTATGTGAACAGCCCCACCAAAGAGCTGCGCGACTATACCGGCATGGACGTGGAAGAGCGCTCCATGACAGAATATAAAACCGTACTTTTCAATGCACAAACGGGCAAGGTGATCGACAGATTCGATAACCGGCGTGAAGCATCCGATTACCCGGGATTCATCTCCTGGGAAGAAGCGGGTGGCCAGCCATGAGAAAGGAACTGAAGCGCGCCTTTACCTCCCCCATGTTCTTTCTCTCCGCCCTTGTCTTCTTTCTGACCCTGCAGGGTTACGCTTTGCCCGTATATCTTAATAATCTGGCAAACGAACCCTTGGAACTTAGAGAAAGCGCGCTGACGCTCAGCCTGGGCGGCATCTTCTTCGGCGGGGCGATTCTGCTGCAGCCCTTCTGTTCGCCCACAACTCATGCCATCAGCCAGGTGGATGACCTGCGATCGGGCATCATGCGCTGGAGCGTACTGCGCGGCTCCGTCGGCAGCTATGTGGCGCGCAAGGCTTTCGTCAGCTTCCTGGCCGCCGCCGCGGCCATTGGGGGGGCCTTTGCCATCCACTTCCTGCTGTGGAACCTGCTGGCCTTGCCTTATGACCCCATCGCCTACCCTAATCACGAAGTGCCTTTCATGGAAGATACCTTGTTCTTCGCCTGGGTGTCCGTCGCGCACGCGCTGCCGATCTATCTGCATATTACACTGGGGCTTGCCCTTTCAGCCGGGGTATGGTCTATCGTCGCCCTGGCAGCCGCCGTCTGGGTGCCCGACAAGCTGCTGGCCGTTACCATCCCCGCCTGTATCTATCAGCTGTGGTCCGGCAGCCTCAGCTTTCACCTGACCGGCGTCCGCCTGATCAGCCCTGCCACCTTGTTCAATGACGGGCAGACGCCGGAAAGGGTGAAGCAGGCGCTGATCGCCTATGGCGCGCTTCTCGTTCTCAGTCTCATCGTATATTATGCCGGGATCAGGAGGAGGGCCTGCTATGCCTAAACATCTGCGCTCCATGCGGGCCTTGATACGCGGGCAAATAAGCGACTGGATCCACTCGCCGCGCACGGTCATCATGATCCTCATCATCATATTATTGGGGTATATCAACGGAAAAGACTTTGAAAGGACCCTCTCTATCTATTCCCTCACAGCCCACGCGGGCGAGGCGCTGTATGTTTACCTGTCCCGTGCGTTCGGCAACCTGCTGATGATCAGCGCCTACTTCCTGATCATGGTGTCAGAGATCCCCAGGCGTATCCCCGCTCAGCTAAACATGCTGATGCGCACGACCCGCCTGAAATGGCTGCGCGCGCAAATATTATTCTGCGCTTTCATCCCCCTGTTGATGATCGGTATGCTGAGCCTGCTGAGCATGGCCTTGACGCTTCCTTACCTGAGCCCCGGCCACGGATGGAGCATGGTCAGCAGCGATCCCAGCCTGATGTATGTGCCTGAGTTCGTCCCCGATTTTATCCGCGTGATTTCTCCCTTGCAGGCAAACCTGCTGGCGTTTGCCATGCTGTTCGCGTTCTGGTTTACGATGGTGCTGGTCATTCTGCTTTTTTCGCTGGCGGGTAAGCCCAATATAGGCCTGATCATCTATGTATCCATCCTTATGCTGGCCATCACATTGACCTGGGAGAGTTTCCCGCCCTGGCTGCGGGCGCTTATCCCGACCAATTACGCAACCCTGGCCAATATCGGCGCTGTGTTTCCGGGGCAAGAGCTGAGCACCGTACCGGTTACGCTGCTGATTTACGCGGCCATTGATGCCCTGCTGATCGGCGGCATGGTGATCAGCACCAAGAAGATGGATATGCAATTCACACGAAAGGACACAGCGGCATGATACTGATAGAAAAGCTGACAAAACGATACGGCGAGGCCACTATTTTTGAGCAGGTTGACCTGACGCTACACCCCGGCACCATCTCCGGCCTGGCCGGTGAAAATGGCTGCGGCAAGACCACGCTGATGCGCTGTATCTGCGGCTTTACGAAACCCACACAGGGACGAGTCACAGTTCTTGATCAGGTGATCGGCAAAGATGTGGACTTCGCGCCGTCCACCGGCGTCATCATCGAAAACTCCGGCTTTCTGAACCATTACAGCGCCCGGCAAAACCTGGCCCTGCTGGCGGATATCAGCGGCAA
>CAZYKQ010000209.1:0-2151 GCA_964648235.1 uncultured Christensenella sp.
TTTGTCTCTATGTGAACCATAACCCCCTGCTCCAATACATGATGAGCCGGTTTGATATGTCAAGAGACGATTGATTCCTGCCCTCTCACTTGAACGAGTTAGTGTTTTGAAATGGTATTACTCCGCGCCCCTTGTTTCATGTCATTTTCGTCTCCCAATATTGACATATAGCTAAAACTGGCCTATACTCTCAAGGCTGGCAAAACAATGCCTGATGTATTGAGGTTTTAACTGCTTTGACGCGATTTGATTTGTTGATATGGCTGGGCGCGAAGCTGCGCAGCCGGCCGCCCGACAGGGCGGTTTTTTCGCCTGCGCTTGCGCCCCGACTGACCCGGACATATAAAGGAGATTGACAGATTGATTCGTTCCGATATACGCAACATTGCCATCATTGCCCATGTTGATCACGGCAAAACCACGCTGGTGGACCAGATGCTCAGGCAGGGCGGCGTGTTCCGCCAGAACCAGCAGGTGCAGGAGCGCGTGATGGATTCCAACGATCTGGAGCGCGAGCGCGGCATCACCATCCTGGCCAAAAACACCGCCGTGCACTACGGCGACCTGAAGATCAACATCGTTGATACCCCCGGCCACGCCGATTTTTCCGGCGAAGTGGAGCGCGTGCTCAAGATGGTGGACGGCGTGCTTCTTCTGGTCGACAGCTTTGAAGGCCCCATGCCCCAGACCCGCTTTGTATTAAAAAAAGCCCTCGATCTGAAGCTTCCCGTGCTGATGGTGATCAACAAGGTGGACCGCCCGGACGCCAGATGCGAGGAAGTGGTCGGCGAGCTTCTGGATCTTTTGATCGATCTGGAGGCAGATGCCGATACCCTGGATAGGCCCATCCTATATGTCAGCGCCAGAAAGGGCACCGCCACCCTGGATCTGGCAAGCCCCGGCACCGATCTGAAGCCTCTGTTCGAAACCATTGTCAAGCATATCCCGGCCCCGGAAGGTGATCCGGACGGCCCGGCACAGGTATTGATTTCCACCATTGACTACAACGAATATGTGGGCCGCATCGGCGTGGGCCGCATTGCCCGGGGCACCTTCCTGGCCGGCATGATGGCCGTGCGCTGCAATTTTAATGATGACAAAGTCAGCCCGCCCTTCCGCGTGACGGAGCTGAGCAGCTATATGGGGCTCAACCGTACGCCGGCGGAGTCTGTCTCCATCGGTGATATTGTGGCCCTCAGCGGGCTGCCCGACCTAAGCATCGGTGATACTGTCTGCCTGCCGGGCGCGGTCGAGCCGCTGCCCTTCGTGGCCATCGGCGAACCGACGGTAAAAATGAGCTTCTCTGTCAACGACAGCCCCTTCGCGGGCCGCGACGGCACCTATGTGACCAGCCGCCACCTGCGCGCCAGGCTGTACCGCGAGCTGGAAACCGATGTCAGCCTGCGCGTGGAGGACGGTGACACCCCCGATGTGTTTGAAGTCTGCGGGCGCGGCGAGCTGCACCTGTCCATCCTGATCGAGACCATGCGCCGTCAGGGCTATGAGTTTCAGGTATCCAGGCCCGAGGTGCTGTTCCACTATCAAAACGGCGAGCGTCTGGAGCCCATTGAGCGCCTGCTGTGCGACGTGCCCCAGGCCTATGCCGGCGCCGTCATCGAAAAGATCGGCCGCCGCCGGGGTCTGCTTGAAAGCATGGCGGGCCTCGACCGCGTGCGCCTGAGCTTCCTGGTGCCCTCCCGCGGCCTCTTCGGCTACCGCAGCGAATTTTTGACCGACACGCGCGGCGAAGGCATCATGAGCGCCGTATTCCACGGTTACGAGCCCTACCGCGGCGATATCCCCCACCGCAACGTGGGCAGCCTGGTCTGCTTTGAAACAGGCGAGGCCACCCAGTACGGCCTGTACAATGTGCAGGACAGGGGCAACCTCTTCGTCACCGCGCAGACGCCTGTCTACGCCGGCATGGTCTGCGGCCAGTCAAACCGCCCCGGCGACATCGTGGTCAATATCTGCAAATTAAAGCACGTCACCAACGTCCGCAACGCCGCCTCGGCGGAAGACAGCCTGCGCCTGGTCAGCGTGCAGCCCCTGACGCTTGAGGAAAGCCTGGAGTTCATCGACGACGACGAGCTGCTGGAAGTTACCCCCAAGGCCCTGCGCATCAGAAAGCGCGAGCTGAGCCACGATCAG
>CAZYKQ010000210.1:0-2124 GCA_964648235.1 uncultured Christensenella sp.
GTTCGAATCCCGTCGGAGGTGCCATTTAACCTTTGATATTTCAAGGGTTATTTTTTGTTTATCCTTATAAGGATAAAAGCCAAGAACAAACCGAAAACAATCCACCCCTGCGCTAACTATTGACAACCTATGTTTCTGCATTTATGATCCCTGTAAACCACGTTGAGGTTAACAAGAATTAAGAAGGAGGAAGCTGGAATGAGTAAGATGGCCGCTTGTCCTGTCATCCGAATGTTCCGCATATTCATGGGCATGATGATGCCTATGGCGCGTTGCGCCTGTATGCCCCAGGCTTCTTGCTTTTATGTTAGGAACAAGGAAGATGACCGGTTGAGTTGACGCCTCGCGTCCTCAATGGGAGATGTTCTTAAGCGGGAGCCAAGGGCTTCCGTTTTTCTTTGTTGCAAAAACCTCATGTGTTATTGGAGAAGAGGGAAGAACCACGGAACTTCAACGACGCAAGGTGATTATCATTGGCGCAGGCCATGTAGGCTCGCATGCGGCTTATGCGTTGATATCACAGGGATTGGCAGAGGAAATTGTGTTCATCGATATTGATGAGAAAAAGGCGGCCGCTCTGGCGCTTGATCTTTACGATGCGACAACCTATCTGCCTAAACGGGCTATAGTCAAATCGGGGGGATACGAGGAAGCGGCGGATGCTCAGCTCCTGATTGTGGCGGCCGGTCCTTTACCCGAATTGGATAAGGTTCCGGACCGAATGGACAGCCTGAGCGCAACGATTGACGCAATCAGGCACGTACCGGAAAAGATCAAATGCTCAGGATTTTCCGGTATTATTCTCAGCATTTCAAATCCCGCTGACGTGATAACCCATTATCTCCAGCATAAGCTTGATTGGCCACCGGAAAGAATTCTCTCCACCAGCACAACACTGGACTCCGCACGTCTGCGGCGCGCACTGGCTCAGGAAGTAAACATCGACCAGAAATCCATTTGCGTCTATGCCTTGGGAGAACATGGCGAAAGCCAGATGGTACCCTGGTCACAAGCAACTATCGGCGGAAAGCCTTTGTTACAGCTGATGAATGAGCTTCCGGATACCTTTGGAAGACTTGACCTGGAAGCTATCGCGGCCAGGGGAAGAGCGGCCGGCTGGCAGATCCTGGAAGGGAAGGGATCTACAGAATTTGGCATTGGCGCCTCTATTGCGGAGGTAACACGTGCCATCTTTGGTGATGAAAACAGAATACTCCCGGTTTCGGTGCTGCTGAATGGTCAGTATGGCCAGCACAATGTCTATGCCAGTGTGCCTGCCGTACTGAACCGCGGGGGAATATCACAGATTATCGAACTTAACCTTAACGCTGAGGAATGGGAAGCCTTTAGCGCCTCTTGTCAAACCATGGATAAAAACTATCGTCTGGCACTGACACTGTAAACATCCGTAATCATTATAATGGAGGACATCAACATGACCGGTATTAAAAGGATCGCATCCCTGGTATTCGCGCTGGTTCTGACCCTTTCTCTGGCGGCTGCGCAGGCCGAAACCAAACCAACCGTGCTCAAGCTCGGCGTTGCCGGCAGCATCTATGAAGAAATCTGGGCGCCCGCCAAGGAAGCGCTGAAGGCGGAGGGCATCGAGATTGAGATCGTTGTTTTCTCTGACTATGTGACGCCCAACAATGCTCTGTCCGGCGGCGATATCGACCTGAACGCCTTCCAGCACCGCATCTTCCTGCAAAAGGAAGTGGAGACCTTCTCCTATCCCATCCAGCTGGTAGGAAACACCTTCATCATCCCGCTGAACCTCTACTCCAGCAAGGTTGCTTCCGTGGATGAGCTCAAGGACGGCGATGTTGTCGCCATCCCCAATGACGTCACCAATGGCGGCCGCGCCCTGAAGGTGCTGGAGGCAGCCGGGCTGATCAAGATTAGCGAGGCGGCGGGCTTCAACCCCACCGTGGCGGATATCGAGAGCTACAATGTGGCCATCGAAATCAGCGAACTGGCCGCCAACGTCATCCCCACTGTGCTGGGCGATGTGGCCGCCGGCATCATCAACGGCAACTTTGCGCTGGACTTCGGCATCAAAACCGAGGAAGCCATCTTTGCCGACAGCAGCCTGGATGAGCTGCAGTATTGGAATTTGATTGCCGC
>CAZYKQ010000211.1:0-2106 GCA_964648235.1 uncultured Christensenella sp.
ATCTCGTCAATTATCTCTCCGTCACGGTATTCCACCTTCGCCACTACACGGCCCTGCGGCGCGCAGGCCGCGGGCTTGCCCGTCACGCGCTCCGCCATCTCCTTCAGCTCATGAATGCCATAAACCGGCAGACCAAAGGCTCGCAGTTTCTCCTCCAGATCCTTCCTTAAAGGGTTGACCGCAATGCCTCGCTGTGTCACCAGCACATCCACCGTTTTACCCGGCGTCGTGGTGCACAGAACCTTGTCCACCACAATGGGCAGCCTTGCGCGGTACAGCGGCGCCACGATCATGGCCAGCTTTGCCCCGGCCGCCGTGTCGCTATGCCCGCCGGAACCGCCGATGATAAAGCCGTTGGAATCCGTATGCACGTTGACATTGAATCCCGTATCGATCTCCGTTGCCCCCAGCACCACCGCGTCCAGCGAGTTGACCGCGCTGCTTCTCACGTGCGGGCCGGCATAACGGGCGGCCGACACCTCCTGATGCCTGGGATTGCTCCGGATGGAATCGACCGCGCGCAGGTCAAAGCACTGCACATCCATCAGGGCCCTGAAATAGCCTTCCTCCAGCATATCCACCATGTAGCCGGTGATTCCGCCCAGGCCGAAACTGCCCGTAACGCCAAGGCGTTTCATGATGGGCTTTAAATACTGCGTCACGGCAAGCGACGCTCCGCCGGCCCCGGTCTGGAAGGAGAGGCCTTCCTTGCACAGGCCGCTGGCCTCGATCACCTGCGCCGCATAGCGGGCAATGGTAAGGCCCACCGGATCGCGCGTAATGCGCGTTGTGCCGGATACGATCCCCTTCGGATCGCCGATTGAGTCAACCTTTGCCACAAGATCGACATTCTCTTCGCCGATGGAGGCGGGGATCAGCGGATAATCTTCCATATGATCGGTCACCAGCACGACGGTGTCGGCATACCTGGCGTCACTCATCACATAACCCAGGGATCCGCAGGCGGCCGGGCCTGCTATGCCGTTGGCGTTGCCCATGCAATCGGCCGCGGGGGCGGCAATAAAAGCCACATCGATATGCACCCGTCCCGTCTCAATTGCCGCCGGCCTGCCGCCATGGCTGCGGAAAATCACTGGTTTTTCCATCACTCCCTGCGAAATCGCCTTGCCGATGCCGCCTGACATGTAGTTGGTTTCAAGGCCGGTCACCACCCCCGCGCGGATGTGATCGATCAGGGGCAGATGGCAGTCAAACAAGCTGCTTGCCTGCACGGTCAAATCACGGACGCCTTGTCTAGCGGCCTCTGCCAGCACCATGTTAAGCACATAATCACCGTTTCGCAGATGATGGTGAAAGGAAACCGTCATTCCGTCCCTTAGCCCGCTTGCCTTCAGGGCCTGCTCGATGCCCATAACCATCTTATTCATGCTCCGCACCTCCCAGCCCCAGTGCACGGGCCACAGCCAATATGCGCTCGGCCCTGTCCACAATAGGCTTATCAATCATTTTGCCGCGAAGGCTGACTGCGCCCTTCCCCAGCCGTTTGCCTTCCTCAATGACATCCATCACTTCCCGGGCATAGATGATTTCCTTGTCTGTCGGCGTAAAGGCCGCGTTGACCGCCTCCACATGCCGGGGTGAAATCACGGCTTTGCCGGTAAAGCCCAGCGACCGGGCATGCGCCGCGTCCAGCAGCAGCCCTTCTTCATCATTGACATCGGTAAAGGGCGTATCGTATACATCCACGCCGGCCGCGCGCGCCGCCATCACCATGCGCCCGCGCGCATAGGCAATCTCTGTGTTTTCCTTGCTGCGCACAGCCTGCAAATCGCTTGACAGATCCTCCGCCCCCAGGAAGATGGCCTTCACGCGCGGGTCAGAGGAAGCAATCTGATAAGCCTCCTCCACGCCGATGGCCGTCTCGATCAAAGGAAGAAGGCCGATCCCGCCCTCCGGCATGCCATGATCGCGCTCTGCCTGCGCCATCATAGCGGATACCGCCCGGATGTCCTCCGCCCCCGACACCTTGGTGGGCATCAACAAAGCCGGGCGCAAAGGCACCATCGCCCGGATGTCCGATTGCGTATAGCCGCTGTCCAACGGATTGATGCGGATAATGATCTCGGCCCCGGCGTAGTCATAGGC
>CAZYKQ010000212.1:0-2090 GCA_964648235.1 uncultured Christensenella sp.
TTCCAACCCGAGGGGTTCTGATCCTTCATCCGGATGCTATTGAGCGGAACGGATTTCGCGGATACATCCCCTTTGTAAAGATCCGGGGCAGACCAGGCCCCTGACTGCTGCGCTGAGTAAAATTCTTTCATAGCGCCCGCTTGTGGAACTAAACGGACCGGTCCTGCGTCTAAGTGGTAAAGGGAGGTGAAAACCTGTATGAAACAATCAAACCACAGGACGGCAGTGTTCATGATCGTCCTTATCCTGGCACTTTCCATCGCGCTGGCAGGCTTTGCCCCGGTCATGGCCGCTCAGGCTGTGGCGTTCACGGGTGAACTGAAAGAAGGCGACGAAGGGGAGGGTGTCATCGCCCTGCAGACGAGGCTGAAGGAACTGGGTTATTTGTCCGGCGAGCCGGACGGGATCTTCGGCCCCGATACGGTTGCGGCGCTTATCCTGTTCCAGCAGCAAAACGGCCTGCTGGCCAGCGGTATCCTCGACAGGATTACGCATCAGGTTCTCTTTTCACAGGAGGTCCGGCCGTATGCCGCCCCGGCGGAGGAAGCCGCCGACGGCCTGGCGAGGATGTTGTCAGGCGCGATGCCTGGCCAGTACATGATGCCGATGCCCATACCGGGCGAATTCAACACCAACGAGTACGGAGTATTCCGCGAGAACCGCTTCCTCTTAACCCATACCTCGCCGCTGTCGACCTTCGCAGCGGATGTGGACACCGCCTCCTATGCCCAGGTCAGGGCGATGATCTTAAAGGGCAAGGCGGTGCCGCCGGACAGTGTGCGCGTCGAGGAGATGCTCAATTACTTTACTTACGCCTACAAACAGCCTGAGAACAGCGAGCCTTTTGGCGTCACGATGGAGCTGGCTCCATGCCCCTGGAATGCGGAGACCTGGCTGCTGCTCATCGGGCTGCAGGCGGCGGAGATTCCCAAAGAGGAGCGTCCTGACCAAAACCTGGTCTTCCTGATCGACGTCTCCGGCAGCATGTACTCAGACGACAAGCTGCCGCTGGTGAAACGCGCCTTCCTGATGCTGCTGGACGAGCTGTCGCCAACGGACACGGTGTCCCTCGTTACGTACGCCTCAAGGGATGAGGTCGTGCTGGACGGGGTACGGGCGAGCGATAAGGTCAGGATCATGGAAGCCATTGAAAACCTCACCGCGGGCGGCATGACGGCCGGCGCGGCCGGCATCACCAGCGCCTATGAGCTGGCTGCAAAGCACTTTATCCCCGGCGGGAATAATCGCGTCCTGCTGGCAACGGACGGCGATCTGAACCTTGGCGTCAGCGACGAAGGCTCCCTGGCCCGGATGGTGGAGGAAAAGAAACAGGGCGGGGTTTTCCTGAGCGTGCTGGGTTTCGGTGATGGCAACTACAAGGACAACAAGCTGGAGGCCCTGGCCGACCGCGGCGATGGCAACTACAACTATATCGATACGATCTACGAGGCACGGCGCGCCCTGGTCACCGAGATCGGCGCGACCTTTTTCACCGTGGCCAAGGATGTGAAGCTGCAGGTGGATTTCAACCCTGCCCAGATCAAGGGCTACCGTCTCATCGGCTATGAAAACCGGCTGATGGAGGCGGAGGACTTCGCGGACGACACGAAGGACGGAGGCGAGTTGGGCAGCGGGCACCGTCTGACGGTGATGTACGAGCTTGTGCCCGTCGGCAGCGGCTTTGAGATCGGCGAGGCGAAAAGCAAGTACCAGACCGAACCGGAAACCCAGGATGCCGGTGGTGAGCTGCTGACGCTCAGCATCCGGGCAAAGGCGCCCGACGCAGACGAGAGCAGCCTGTACTCCTATCCGCTTATGAAGGAAGCTTTGGGAGAGATGGGCGAGAACCTGCGCTTCGCGGCCGCGGTGGCGGAAGCCGGGATGCTGCTGCGAGGCAGCGAGTGGAAGGGCACCGCGACCTACACAACCGCGCTTGAACTGCTGCGGGAATCCAAAAGCTTGAGCGGGGACCCCTACAAGGAGGAGTTCCTTTACCTGCTGACGCTCTTGCAAAGGGCGGAGGACTGAGATCATAGGCCGGGCGGCGCCATCAGGGGGACCGTTTCCTGTTCGCGGGGGCGGTTCCCTTT
>CAZYKQ010000213.1:0-2085 GCA_964648235.1 uncultured Christensenella sp.
TGGGGGCAGATGATCACGAACATCCAGTCCATCTTCAACAATCCGACTGTCGATTATTTGGGGGCCTTCTTTGACAGCTTGATTATCACCGTGGTCTCGCTGGTGGTCATTGTGTTCTTTTCATCCATGTGCGCCTGGGTGCTGGTGCGCAATAAGGCCAAATGGGCTTCCTTCCTCTTCCTGGCTTTTGTCGCGGCGATGGTCATCCCCTTCCAGGTGGTCATGTTCCCCTTGGTGCGCTGGTTTAAGGTGTTGGGTGACACCATCGGACTCCCCCTGCTGGGGACTTATCACGGCATTGTGTTTGCCTACCTGGGATTTGGCTGCTCTATGTCCATCTTTATTTTGCACGGTTTCATCAAAGGCGTTCCGCTGGAACTGGAGGAGGCCGCCACCATTGATGGCTGCGGCCAGGTTCGAACATTCTTTGAGATTGTACTTCCTTTATTGCGCCCTTCCTTTGTGACGGTGCTGATATTAAATGGAATCTGGATTTGGAACGATTTCTTGCTTCCCTTGCTGGTGCTGGGCAGTGCCGGCCAGGTACAGACCATCCCTCTGGCTGTGACGGCCTTTGCGGGCGCTTACCTGAAGCAATGGGATCTGATCCTCACAAGTGCCCTGCTTGCCATGATCCCGATTATCGTACTGTTTCTCTTTGCCCAGCGATACATCATTAAGGGAATGGTGGATGGCGCGATTAAATAATCCAAGGTCAATTGCGTAAAAGAAGCCCGGACATATTTGGTTTCCGGGCTTCTTTTACGCTTCAATGATCCCCTTATCCCTCCCGTCCTTCCGGCACCAGCTTCTCAAAATCTCTGATCACCATATAACTATAGGGGGCAAGGCCTGGGAGGCTTATGTCGCGGAAGACGAGGGTGTGGGGGACACCCAGCACCTTGAAGATGGTGCGAGCGAACCGCTCCGCGCCCCATACGTCCATTTCCTTGTCAATGGTATCGGCTAAAGCGGCGATTTTTGTCTCATCGGGAGCCCCGTGCATCGCGCTTTGGTAGTTGGATCGAAGCAGGCGGTTGAACAGGCGCAGCAGGCCGCTGACAGGCTCGTCGCGCTTGAGTATCAGCCGCTCGGCGATTTTGCCACCTGCCAGGACGCCTAAAACAGTTTGGATATCCTCCATCGGGCGCAGAGCCAGAGCCTGCAGGAAAGCCATGGCAAACATAATGGCGTCCTGCGTGCCTGTGAAGCTGCGGAAGCGCTTAAGCAGGCGCATGAATACTTCGTCAGACTCATAGCCCTGATAGCAAAATTTTCTGAAATCATCATCAGCGAAGTAAATGAAACCATGGCCAATATGGCTGAACAGACCGATCTTGGTGAAGGTATCATCACTGTTTAAAATATGAAAGAGAGGAAAATCATTGGAGACGCCCAGTATATCAGTGGCGGCGACGCTGGGGGAGGCAAAACCGTAGCCCAGTACATTTTCCCGGAGAAGGCCGGCTTTCATCTGCCGGTAGAGCCATATCTGCAAGACGGCAGCCCCTTGGCTGTGCCCGGTGGCAAAGATGGTAAAGCGGCTGCCCGGACGCCCTGCTTCATCCAGAATGTCCTTCAAGGTGAGGCTTGGAAGGCCCAGTTGGGCCGCCGTTTGCTCAAAGTTTATTTTTCCGCTGTTTTCCTCAAACTGCAACGTGTTGCTCAGAAAACCCTCATGAAAGCCTTCCGGGTGAGCAAGGCGCATATTGGCTTCCCAGTCCACACGGCGCTTGCCTGTGCCCATGAAGCCGATCACAACAGCCATGCGGCCTTCGCCGATGGGGCGGATCATCGTGATGGCTTTCCCTGTGCGCATGGGGGAAGACTTCCATACCAGACCGCGTATCTGGCGAATCGTGTTGTTGCCTGAAATATGCCGCCTGGCGGAAAGCGGAACCCATTCATTCAATATGCGCTGGTAGATGGGCCGATCGGCCAGGACAGGGTCAGCCACCCCGCTCAACAGCCGTTCATCTGCCTGGATGGAAATATCCGTCCAGCCGGCGTTCAGCCAGGGGCCAACCTCAAAATCGTAGGACAGGGCGGATAGCTCCAAGGCAAAGCGCGCTGCCTTGCGGTTGG
>CAZYKQ010000214.1:0-2051 GCA_964648235.1 uncultured Christensenella sp.
TGTGTGAGCCGTAGCCCTCGTCCCTCACCCATTGAAGAAATAATGTTTGAAAGTAGTATTATTCTCTGCCCGGATTTTCCCGGCTGATCCGCTCCGCCAGCTCGTTGAGAAAGACCCAGCGGTCCATTTTATCCGCCAGCGCGGCTTCAAGCCGGGCTTTTTCTTCAATGAGGGGCATTAGCTTTTCGTAGTCGCTGGCAAAGCGGGCAATCTCCTCCTCCGACCGGCGCAGCTGATCCTCCAGGGCGGCAATGTCATCGTCAATGGTGCTGAATTCCCTTTGCTGGGCGAAAGTGAACCTTGCCTTCGCCTGCCCGGCGGGAGAGCGGGGCGCTTGCGGGGGCTTTGGCCTGTCCGCTTTACGTGAGGACAGTTCCTGAGCGTCCCCGATGTCCGGTTCACGTTTTTGAAGATAGTCGGAGTAGTTTCCGGTATATTCGCGGATCACGCCGCCGGAGCGGAATTCCAAAATAGTATCCGCCATCTTGTCCAGAAAGTAGCGGTCATGGGAAATCGCGACTACAGCGCCCGGAAAGTCTTCCAGGTAATCTTCCAGAACCGTCAGGGTTTCGGTGTCCAGGTCGTTGGTCGGCTCATCCATCAGCAGCACGTTAGGCGCGCTCATGAGAACGCGCAGAAGGAGCAAACGACGCTTCTCACCGCCTGAAAGCCGGCTGACAGGTGTCCACTGCAGGTCTGAAGGGAACAGAAAACGTTCCAGCATTTTGGCGGCGGACATAGTGCCCTCGCTTGTCACGACCTCGCCTGATACTTCCTTGATGTAGTCGATCACGCGCGTATCTTCGGGCGGGGGGTCAAAAGTTTGGGACAGATGGCCGATTTTGACCGTCGCGCCGCGCTCTGCGCTGCCGCTGTCAGGGTCAATCGCGCCGATCATTATGTTCATCAGGGTGGATTTGCCGCAGCCGTTTGCGCCGATGATGCCGACGCGCGCGTCCCGAAGCAGCGTATAGGAAAAGTTATCGATCAAAGGGCGGCCGGCAAAAGCTTTGCTGATCCCCCGGATCTCGATTATTTTTTTGCCCAGCCGGGAGGATAGGGTTTCCATCGTCAGCGTTTCTTCCGCGGACGAGGTGCCGTCCTGCAGCGCGTTGAAGCGTTCGATGCGGGCTTTGCTCTTTGTGCTTCGCGCCCGCGCGCCGCGCTGCATCCATTCCAGCTCGCGCTTGTACAGGCTGCGGCTCTTGCGCCTGGCAGCAAGCTCCGCTTCCTCCCGCTGCGCTTTCTGCGCCAGAAACACGGGATACCCGCCCTCGTAGGCGTACAGCGCCCCGTCGCTGATCTCCGCGATGCGGCCGGTTACCCGCTCCAGAAAATAGCGGTCATGCGTCACCATGATCATGGCGCCGCGGTAATTTCGCAGGTAGGTTTCCAGCCACCCGGCCATTTGGCTGTCCAGATGGTTGGTGGGCTCATCCAGCATCAGCAGCTCGCAGGGGCTCATCAAGGCCTGGGCGATCGCGACGCGCTTTTTCTCCCCTTCGGACATGCCTGCGGTGGTGATATCAAAATCAAAAAAGCCCAGTTTGGTCAATATCGTCTTCGCCTCGTGGGCGGACTGTTCCTGTGCCTGTCCGCCGGTCCCCTGCAGCACGATGGACAGCAGGGAAAGGCGGCTGTCAAACACAGGATTTTGCCGCAGGTATGCGATGCGCGCTCCGGATGAGCGGGTGATCGTTCCCCCGTCGGGCTTTTCCTCCCCCGCCAGCAGGTTCAGCAGGGTCGTTTTACCGGTGCCGTTGATGCCGATGATGCCTACCTTATCGGTATCGTTCAGATAAAAGGACGCCTGATCAAGCAGCACCTTTCCCGGGAAGCTTTTGCTGATTTTCTCGGCGGATAATAAAATCAATGTACACCTCGTTGTGATAAAGGATGGCTCGGCGCAGCTGATGCGATATGGTTTCCCATCATCTGCCGGACGCTATCCCCATCAAGCGCTTAAATATGCGAAATCCGTCTCTTTCGAGACGGATTGTGGTGGTCTGTACTGGACTCGAACCAGTGACCCCATCGATGTGAACGATGTG
>CAZYKQ010000215.1:0-2022 GCA_964648235.1 uncultured Christensenella sp.
AACCCCAATTTTTCATGAAAACGGGCGCTTTGCTGATTGCCTTGAGTGATGCCGCCATAGACGTTGCGTATGTTTTGCAGCTTGAGCAGGCGGATCAGCGTCTCGTACAAAGGAGACCCAAGGCCTCGCGCAGTGGCCTCGCGATCCAGGTATATGGACAGTTCCGCGCTCCATTGGTAGGCTTCACGCTCACGGATGCGGTGCGCATAGGCATAGCCGAGGATACGGCCTTTATATTCGCTGATCAGATAGGGAAACTCCGCGCGGGTCTCTTCAACGCGCCGGGCGTATTCGGCTAAATCAGGCAGCTTAAGCTCAAATGTGATGGGGGTATCGATGTACTGGGCATAGATGTCGCGCAAAGCGGCGGCGTCATCGGGGGTAACTAATCTGATGGTTGGTTTCATGTATTCTCCTGTTCATATGCTTTCGCCCGCGATGATGCCGCTGGCCCAGGCAAACATCAGGTTGTGCCCGCCGCAGTCGCCGTCCACATTCAGCATTTCACCTGTCAGGTAAAGGCCCGGTACCAGGCGGCTTTGCATATCTGTGGGATTCACATCAGCTGTGTCAATGCCGCCCGCCGCCACCTGGGCGTGATCCCAGCCGCGCAAACCCTGGACTGGGAAGGGCCAGGCGCTGAGCTTTGAAGAAAGGGCATCCATGGGCAGGCCTTCAAGCCGCTCACGCAACAGGCGCGGCAGCGCGCCCACAAGCATGTTTTCCCTGCCGATCAGGGCCGATCTGTCTTTCAGGAAGGCCAGCACTTTCTCCCGGTTAACACCTGGAGGCCGGGGCTGCGTTCTTTCCATCCGACGGGGTACAAGACCCAACAGCGGCGAAAAATCCAGATACAACACCGGGAATTGCCCTTTTTGAAGCATTTCCCCCACCCGATTGCTCAGTTGCATCGCGCAAACGCCGCTGATCCCATCCTCCGCAAACAGGACTTCGCCTTCGGTAGCCTCCAGAGCTGTGCCGTCGTCCCCGCATAAGGTACAAACAGCCGGAAGCCTCAACCCTTTTAAGCCGCGAACCGCAGCTTTCTCCGTCAATAAAGCGGTCAGGGACGGACGCATTGGAACCAGACAATGGCCAAGGGCAGTAAGGGCTGGGAAGAAGCTGTCAGAGCCGGATAGCTTGGGCTGGGCGATGCTTCCTGCCGCGGCGATGACGCGCCGGGCGCTGTACGTCACTCCATCCGATGCATGCACGGTGAACCCTGTTTCGCCCGGAGTGATACGGAGCGCCTGTGCACCGGCTATTATTTTCACCAGAGGGTTGCGCTCTATGGGAAGGCGCAGCACTTCAAGAACGGAAGCAGCCTGCAAGGTGGCGGGGTAGACGAGGTGGCCGTCCGAAATAGTGGTGAGCCCCAAGCCATGGAAGAATTGCAGCACCTTCTCCTGCGGACAGCGGAGAAGAACACGCATGGCAAAATCCGTCTGCCCAAAGTAATGGGGCGTTCCGGTATTCATCAGGTTGCAGCGCCCGTTGCCTGTGGCCAGTATCTTTTTACCGACGCGATCCCTGGCTTCAAGCACAAGCACGCGTTTCCCGCGCCGGGCCGCAACGCAAGCGGCGGCGAGGCCTGAGGCCCCGCCGCCGATGATGAGGCAATCAGCCTGATAGTCGTTACTTTTTGTTGGGCGCCTTGTCATAGGCCTCCTGAATTGCTTTCTTGTGGTCAGGATCAGCAGGACCGTTAGGCTTGCTGTGCGTATAGGAACCGACAAAGTGTACGCAGAACTGCCCGCTGAAGGCATTATCAGGGATGGTATCGCCATCGGGGTAGTTGTGCGGAACGCCGTAAACGGAGGCTGCATAGGTATGCCCGTTGACCGTAACCCAGAAGGGTTTGCGCTGATACAGGTTCTTATCCGCGATATCCTGGGATTTGGATACGCCGTAAATGCGGCACATAACCACCGTATCGGCTGCCGTCAAAGGCTCCACGTCGGCATGGTATTTGCCGGCCCATCGCCTGGCACGGAAGCTGAGACCGGTTTTCACATCGGTCAG
>CAZYKQ010000216.1:0-2014 GCA_964648235.1 uncultured Christensenella sp.
CAATGAAAAAGTGGACCACGTGCTCATTAAAAACTGAGCCACTTTTGCTAATTTAAAAGTGAGCCACCTTGCTCACCAAGGGATCCAGTTGGAACATGCAAACGCCGGTTAATCCTCCTTACGCTCACCGCCTTCCTTCTGCTTGTTCATTCGCTGCTCCAAGCGATAAGATGACCCATTCATGTCGAGAATATGGGCCCGATGAGTCAATCGGTCTACCAGGGCGGCGGTCAACATGGTATCCGGAAAGATATCCGTCCAGTCCGAAAACTTAAGGTTGGTGGTGATTATGACACTGCCACGCTCATTGCGTTCGGACAAGACATGAAACAGCAATTCCGCTTGCTGCCGGGTAAAACTCAGGTAGGAAAGCTCATCCAGGATAAGCAGGTCCAACTGAGTCAGGCTTTTTTCCAGCTTCAGCAGGCTTCTTTCATGTTGCGCTTCAACAAGTTCTGTCGCGAGGGTGCCTGCCGTATAGAATTTGACCTTAAAACCGTATCCGCACATACGGCGGCCAAGTCCGATTGCCAGATGGGTTTTGCCCCGGCCGGGGTTGCCGATCATTATGACATTCTCTCGCCGCTTAACAAATTCACCGGTGGCCAGCTGCCAGATCACCGCTTCCTCCAGGGGGATCAATCGCTTGATATCAAGAGTATCCAGACTTTTGTCCAGCGGAAACCTGGCTTGGCGAACTCTGCGGTGCTGTTGATTCTCTTCTCGCTGGCAGATCTCACGCTGCAGTACTTCGCAGAGGAAGGCTTCATACCCGAGTCCATCTTCCTGGGCCTGACGGACAATATCGTCAACCTGCGTTAGGGTCGGCAATCTAAGTTGTTTGGCATATAGTTTTATCATTTCCTGTTGGGGATTCAGTTGTATGCACCCCCTAACAGAAGCTGGTCATAAGTGGTCATGTCGACCGGATCTACTTCTGGCCCTGCAATCGGCAGGGGCGGCAGTTTCTTTCTGCTGCCCAGCTTGAATTCTATGATGTCAATAGAATAATGCTGCTTATCCTGGGCATCATTCACCGCAGTTAGGACCGATTCCAATCCGTGATCAACAATTAACTTTAGCAGCTTCACCATGGCTTTGTCTGGATTAGGAAGTTGTCCAACGTAAGAGTAGATTTCTTCCGGCAAATTAGCGGCTTTTACCGGTTTCGCATGGAATACCGATCTTGGCCTTTGTTCTATCAGCGGCAGATAATGTTCCAGACAGTAGAGGGTTTTGTGCTTCTGGTAACATCGGTGATGTCGTGCCAGCTCCTCTCCCCGGTAGTAGATCCTGATTTCCAGACCGCTGGCCTTTACGCTGACTCGTTTTCCGGCCCACCTGACTGGAACCGAGTAGCTGTTAGTCTCAAACCGGACAGTGGAAAAGTAGCCCACCCGACCTTCGGCAATTTTACAGGTATCATAGCGTTTGAGCGGCAGTGGCAAGAGGGCCTGCTGTTCAAGACTAAATGCGCCTTTGACGCTAATATCCCTGCCCCGGACTTGATGGTGTTCTATGTAGTTCAGGCAGCGCTGCCGCAATATCTGATTGAGTTCCTCGAAACTTGATACTTGTGGCACCGGTACCATAAAGTTGCGGCGGGAATAGCCAACCAGGTTCTCAACCAACCCCTTTTCATGGCCTTCCCCGGGATTGCAGAACAACGCCCGGTAAGCATGATGAGCGCGGAAAGCGGCAAACTTGTGCTGTTCACGGGCGTTTTTACCCCAGCCCTCTTTTACAGCAGTTTTTAGGTTGTCATAGATCAGGTCTCGGCTGACTCCGCCGAAAAACTCGAAACCTTTGACATGGGCCTCTAAAAAGGATTCTTCGCGTTCTGTCGGATAGGCCACCACGAACGGCGCTATACTGTGGCATAGTCTCATGCAGAAGAGATGGGCTCCCGTTTTTACACCATTAAGGATTATGATGGCTTTACCCCAATCCACCTGGATGGCTTCACCTGGATCAAAGGCCAACGGGACGTATACTTCCGGCATTTTGTTGCGTA
>CAZYKQ010000217.1:0-1978 GCA_964648235.1 uncultured Christensenella sp.
AGGGACAGAGCCAGGATAAGAGCCAATGCGATTAATTTTTTCATGGGGTACTCCTTTCAAATAACGCTTTCAGCGTTTGCGGTGATCGATTTTTCGGGTGACTTTGTTCCCTGTGATGGTGATGATCTGTACCATGGCGACCAGTGTAATGGAAGCCGCATACATGATATCCATTTTACGGACATTGAGTCCTTTTGTAATGGCAATGGCACCCAATCCCCCGCCGCCTGCCGCGGATGCCATGGCCGTATAGCCCAGTACGGTGACGGTGACGATGGCCGCGCCGTTAAGCAGGGAAGGCAAAGCTTCCGGCAACAATACCTTGAAGATAAGCTGCCCGGTGGTTGATCCCATGGACTGCGCCGCCTCAATGACGCCGCGGTCCACTTCGTTGAGGCTTCCTTCCACCATGCGGGCGACGAAGGGGAAGGCGCTGATTACAAGCGGGAAAATCAAACTTCTTGTGCCGATGCCCGTACCCATAACGATGCGGGTGACCGGGATCAGCATGGCCAACAGGATGATGAATGGAATGGAGCGCAAAAAATTGATAACCACGCCCAGCCCTGCGTTCAGCCGGGGTCGGGGCATGATGTGCTCCTTGCCGGTGATCACAAAGAGGATGCCCAGCGGCATACCAACGAGATAGGCCAATAAGGTGGAGGGGATGGTCATATAGAGGGTATCCCACAGACCGCCTGACAGAAGATTTACCCATTGTGCCTGACTCATTTGATATTCACCTCCTTAAACGCAATCTTTTCATGCCTGAGAAATTCAGACAGCCTTTGCCTTGTTCCCTCATCCTCAGGCATTCTGATCAGCATCTGGCCGTAGGTCTTGCCGCCGATCTGTTTCATATCCGCGGAGAGGATGTTGATCATGATGCCCAGCTCCTTCACCGCGGTGGCGATGATGGGCCGGTCAACAGACGAGCCGTCAAACACCAGGCGGATCGCCGGTCCCTGGGGCTCCTCCTCCGGTATCTGGGGCGCGTTGCCGAACAACCTGCGCCCAGCCTCCGACTTGGTGTGCATAAACACCTCGTCCACTGTGCCTTCTTCTGCGATCCTTCCCCCATCCAGGATGGTAACCCGGTCGCAGATCTGCCGAATCACAGCCATCTCATGGGTGATGAGGATGACGGTGATGCCCAGCCGGCGGTTGATGTCTTTGAGAAGGCTCAGGATGGCCTGCGTGGTCATGGGATCCAGCGCGCTGGTGGCCTCATCGCTCAAAAGCACCTCGGGCTCGCTTGCCAGGGCTCTGGCGATGGCTACCCTCTGTCGTTGACCGCCGGACAGCTGTGCCGGGTAGGCTTTGACCCTGTCCTGCAAGCCGACAATTTCAAGCAGTTCCATTACACGCTTATCCGCAAGCTTTCTCGGTACGCCAGCAATTTCCAGAGGATATCGGACATTTTCGCCGACTGTCCGCTGCATCAGCAGATTAAACTGCTGGAAGATCATGCTGACCTTGCGGCGAAGATGGAGGAGTTCCTGTTTTGACATCCTGAGAACATCCTGCCCCCGGTAGAGGATCCGGCCTTCTGTCGGAGCATCAAGACGATTGATGCAGCGTATCAGGGTGGATTTACCCGCGCCGCTCATGCCGATAACGCCGTATATCTCGCCCGAATGTACATCCAGGCTGACCCGGTCGAGCGCTACAACCTCGCCTTCCGGCGTATTGTACACCTTGGATAGTTCCTTAATCTGAAGAAGCGGCTTTTCTGTCACTTTACACCCTCATATCTGTACATAAAAAAGCCCGCTTCGCACTTAAGGGAGCGGGCTTGCAGTCAAATGCCAATGATCAAGCGGCGCAACGCAATAAGCGCGGTAGGAAGCTGCGCATCATCATAAACATACCCATGGCCTTCAATTTCATGACGGCAAGCCTCCCTTCCTTCGCTTTCGCTTGATGTGGGTATTGTAGTATGCAAAAATCCCCTTGTCAAGCCCTTGATTGGTATAAT
>CAZYKQ010000218.1:0-1884 GCA_964648235.1 uncultured Christensenella sp.
ATGAGCTCCAGTTCCACTATGTTTGAGTGGAAAGAAGCTTCGTGCGTAAGCCGTGACAATCGCACGCTTTTCTTCCCCTCTTTCCACCATCTATGGTAGAATGTGTTGTTGACTTCACAGGAGGATGAAACCATGCAATCAAAGCAATCCGATCCAAGGGCAGCAGATACAATCGCGCAAACCAACAAGAAGCCCGGGGCTGACCGGAACCCGGCCCTGATGCTCATGCGGATATTACAGGGGGCCCTGATCGGCGGCGGGGCCATTCTGCCCGGTGTCTCGGGCGGCGTGCTGGCCGTTGTGTTCGGCATCTACCGCCCCATGATGGAGCTGTTGAGCCACCCTTTCAAGGCGCTCAAAAAGAACCTGTGGCTGTTTATCCCTGTCATCATCGGCGTGGCCATCGGTTTTGTGGGCTTTGCCAAGCTCATGGCATTGCTGTTCGCGGATGACTCGCCCTACCCGATCAGCCTGTTTGTGGGCCTGATCCTCGGCACCGTGCCTTCCCTGATAAAGACGGCGCGCAGCCAGGGCCGCAAGCCAAAGGCCGACATGATCTCTTTGATCGCTACCTTCGCGGGGCTGCTGGCTTTTTTAATCCTGATTCAGTCAGGCAGCGGTATGAACCTGACGCTGACCCCTCTCTGGGCCTTGATTTCCGGTATCGTCTGGGGCTTCAGCCTGATCGTGCCGGGCCTTTCCTCCAGCTCCATCCTTATTTTCATGGGCTTGTACAAGAGCATCATGGATGATGTGGGCCGTTTGCAGCTTTCCACCGTAGTGCCGCTGTTGCTGGGTATCGCGCTGGTTGCCTTTCTGTTTGCCCGGGTAGTCGACAAGCTGTTTGACAAACACTTCAGCGTCGCCTCCCACGCCATCATCGGCCTGGTGCTTGCCTCCACCATCATGATCATCCCAACCAATGTCGCGGGCGCGGGTCAGATCGCGCTTTGCCTGCTGCTGGCCGCGGCCGGCTTTGCCGCCGCCTGGTATTTGGGTGTCTGGGGCGAGAAATATGAGGCGCAGCGATAGCGAAGGGAATAAATCAACCTTAAACAGCCCAAGGGCGCGAGAATCTTTGCCCCCTCATCTGTTTTACGGTTGATCCAGTCTCTTTTTGGGAACACATCGCTGCCTCGGCACAGATACCACATTAAAGGATGACATTATGAGCCAATTAAGCAACCTGGAAAAAGAGGTGCAGCGCAGGCGCACCTTTGCCATTATCAGCCACCCCGATGCCGGCAAAACCACCCTGACTGAAAAGCTGCTGCTCTACGGCGGAGCCATCCGTCAGGCGGGGTCCGTCAAGGCCCGAAAGGCGGCGGTTCATGCCACCAGCGACTGGATGGAGATTGAAAAGCAGCGCGGCATTTCCGTCACGTCCAGCGCCATGCAGTTCAGCTACGAGGGCTACCACATCAACATTCTGGATACGCCCGGCCACCAGGACTTCAGCGAAGACACCTACCGCGTCCTGGTCGCGGCCGACAGCGCCGTGATGCTTCTGGATACAGCGCGCGGCGTAGAGACGCAAACCATCAAACTGTTCAAAGTCTGCCGCATGCGCGGCATTCCCATCTTTACCTTTGTCAACAAGATGGACCGCGCCGGCAAGGATCCCTTCGCCCTGATGGAAGAGCTGGAACAGGTGCTGGGCATTCGCGCCTGCCCGGTCAACTGGCCCATCGGTACCGATGGTGATTTCCAGGGCGTCTATCACCGCGACACCAAGACAGTGGAACTTTACTTTTCCGGCGATCACGGGGCCACCAAAGCGAAAAAAACGGAGGTCGCCTTGAGCGATCCCGCCATCGACGGCATGCTCGCGCCTCACTACCTCAAGCGCTTGCGCGAGGAGGTAGAACTGCTGGATGAGGCGGG
>CAZYKQ010000219.1:0-1839 GCA_964648235.1 uncultured Christensenella sp.
GCTGGTTGCGACTGAGAAGGGCGAGAAGCTGATCCTGGTCACGCCGCCTGAGATCGCTTCCCCTGAAACCACAGGCCGATGGGAGCTTGCCCTGTCTCAGATCGCTGATCAAAAGCAGGATATCGGCCGATTCATGCAGGGCATCCGCTCGCTGACAGTACATTTGGTCAAGTTTGCAAAAGAAGAGAAGCTCCCAGTGGAATTTGAGCGCGAGGTAAAAGGGCGGGGTGGCAAGGTAAGGCCTGCGGTCAATGTTGTTAAAGACATCAAGTGCCCGCTGTGCGCCAAGACGGTACAGGAGACAGACAAGGCTTTCGGCTGCACCGGCTGGCGGGAAGGGTGCAACTTTACGATATGGAAGGACGCCCTTTCGCGTGGCGGCGGCCCCAAACTGAACGCCGCTATTGTTACCAGACTGTTAAACGAAGGCAGGGTAGAAGGCAGCACGGGGACAATCAGCCTTGACGGGGAGACTGTTTCCTTCACCAGGAAAGGGCAGGCGAGCGCCTCAGCAAGCTTCAGCATCCGTTATCGGAAAAAGAAATGATCACCACTAAATCCTGTATGCAAATTGCAAGGGAATACCGTCTATGGTATACTTACGGCAGACAGATAAGCTTTTAAGGAGGCATCGTATTATGGCAAGAGGCGGACAATTTGGCGGATTTGGCGGCGGCAACATGCAGCAGCTGATGCGCCAGGCACAGAAGATGCAGGAGAATCTGGCGAAGGCTCAGGAAGAGCTGGACGCTCAGGAATATGAGGCGACATCAGGCGGCGGTATGATTACTTGCCGGGTGTCGGGCAAGCGGGAGTTGCTAAGCATCACTATCAAGCCAGAGGCCGTTGACCCTGATGATGTGGAGATGCTGGAAGATATGGTGATGGCTGCCGTGAACGAGGCCCTGCGCATGGGCGAAGAGAACCGCGAAAAAGTGATGGGCGCAATGGCTCCCGGCGGCATGGGCGGTCTGCTGTAAATGAACGCCGGTCTGGGGCCAATCGATAACATCGCGGCCGAGCTGGCCAAACTGCCCTCCATTGGCCGGAAAACGGCACAAAGGCTGGCATATCATATCATTTCCATGCCTGTTCAAAGCGTGCAGGCGCTGTCAGACGCCCTGATCCAGGGGCGTCAGGCGGTGCGTTTTTGCGATGCCTGCGGAAACTATACGGTGAGGGATCTGTGCACCGTTTGCGAGAACAGCAGCCGTGACCGCTCCCAGATCTGCGTGGTGCGTGATCCCCGTGATGTGGCGGCGATGGAGCGGATGCATGATTATAAGGGACTCTACCATGTGCTGCACGGTGTCCTGTCGCCGATGGACGGCGTGGGCCCGGCGGATATCCGGATCAGAGAGCTTTTGCAGCGCTTACAGGATGACGCTGTCAAGGAAGTGATCATTGCCACCAACCCTGACATTGAGGGGGAGGCAACTGCGGCTTATCTGGCGCGGCTGATCAAGCCCCTGGATGTACGCGTCACGCGCATCGCCCATGGCGTGCCGGTGGGCAGCGACCTGGAATACGCGGATGAAGTGACCCTCTCCAAAGCCATGGAGGGGAGGCGCGAGCTGTAAATGCTGTACTTTTATTACGGCGTCATGGGCTCAAGCAAGACAGCCCAGCTGCTGATGCAGCGCTATAATTACCAGCAGCTGGGGCTTAAGGTGGCCTTGGTGAAGCCTGCCGTGGATACCCGTGCCGGGGCCAAGGTGGTCTTTTCGCGCGTGGGCCTGAAGGCGGAGGCTGAGCTGGTCGTCGGGCCGGGGCACAGCATCAAAGAGCAGCTGATGTGGCTGGCCGCGCGCAACGCGCACAGCGACTACCAGTATGTAT
>CAZYKQ010000220.1:0-1822 GCA_964648235.1 uncultured Christensenella sp.
GACCCCCGCTGCAAGGACATCAGCGACCTCTACCTGCTGCGGGGGGCGGAAGAAGCCCGGGAGCTGCTGCGCCGCCAGGCCGGGCAGTATCTGCCGCTGGATACCCGGGTGGATGAGGCAGGGGAGGCCGAGCCCTTGCCGCCCAAAGCGCCCGCCGCCCTGCCGCCCTTTCCGCTGGACGCGCTGTGCCAGTTTGGCCGCGGGGTGGTGGAAACGGTCAGCGCCTCCATCCAGGCCCCGGCGGACCTGTGCGCCTGCTTCATGCTGGGCGCGCTCAGCGCCTGCTGCGTGGGCAAGGTGCAGGCGGAGCCCTGGGAGGGCTACCGTGAGCCCGTGCAGCTCTACCTGCTGGGCTCGGCCAACCCCTCCGAGCGCAAAAGCCCCGCGCTGGCGGCCCTGTTCGGCCCGGTCTACCGCTACCAGCGCGAGGAAAACGAGCGCCGCGCCCCGCTGATCAGGCGATCGATCAGCGAGCGCGAGGGGGCGCAGCTGCGCCTGAAGCGGGCCGTGGAAAGCGGCAAGAAGGAGGAGATCGACCGCGCCCACCGCGCCCTGGAGGAGCTGAAGGAGGTGAAGCCCTTTGAGCTGATCCTGTCGGACGCCACCACCGAGGCCCTGGCGCAGCACATGGCGCGCAACGAGGGCCGGGCGGCCCTGGTATCGGCCGAGGGCGGCATGCTGGCCACCCTGTGCGGGCGCTACTCCAGCCAGCAGACGGCCAATGTGGATGTCATCCTGCACGGCTATTCGGGCGAACCCATGAGCCAGCACCGCATCGCGCGCGGGCAGCTGAACATCCAAAGCGCCACGCTGAGCCTCTGCCTGGCGGCGCAGCCGGGGGTGGTGCAGCGCTTTATCACCAACGAGGCGATGCTGGAGTGCGGCATGGTCAGCCGCTTTCTAGTCTGCAGCCCTCACAGCGGCTTAGGCAATCGCCTGGTGCAGGGCCCGCCGATGAACGCCGCGCTGATGGCCGCCTGGGAACTGCGCCTGCAGGACCTGCTGGGGATGGAGCAGCCCCTGACCCTGCGCCTGACGCCGGAGGCCGCGCAGGCCTTTGAGGCCTGGGGGTTGGAGATCGAAGGCCGCCTGGGCCCGGAGGGCGATCTGCGCGACCTGGCGGGCGGCTTTGGCGGCAAGCTGCGCGGCAACACCGCCCGCGTCGCGGCGCTGCTGTGCCTGCTTGAGCATGGCGCGGAGTTCTGCGGCGGCCTGATCCACCGCCGGCACATGGACGGCGCGGTCCTGATCGCCCGTTATTTCACCGCCCACATGCTGGCCCTGTGCGGCGCGGAGGATTTAAGCCCCGAGGCGGACGCGGTGCTGAAGACGCTGCGAAAAAGCGGACTGGAGAGTTTCAGTCAAAACAAAGTACGCGAAAAGGTCAGAGGGATGCGCGGACTGGAGCGGGCGGAGGATGTCGCCCTGGCTCTGGCAGAGCTGGAGGATGCCGGATATATCCAGCTGGATTTGAGTGTATCCGGCACACAGCGCGGGGCGGGAAGGCCGAGAAGCCCGGTGTACCGGATATGCGGGGCAGCAGGCGGCTGAAGCTTTTTCGCCGCAAGGGGGCGGACACCGGGCAGGCTCCGTCCCCCTGCGGCGGGAGATGATTTACGGTATTTATGGTAATTTACGGTAAGGAGGCATACCGTAAATTATGTTCAAAGAAACCAGGTATATCAAGGCTTCCCGGACCTTAGGCAAACAAAAATGAATTTACGGTATTTACGGTATGTATTCCGTCATGTCGCCCGAAAAATCCCTGCAAGGGAAAAGGGAACAAGATATAGAATATATATTGATGGATACCTATATTTAT
>CAZYKQ010000221.1:0-1822 GCA_964648235.1 uncultured Christensenella sp.
TATCGTAAGTTTGCCACGGGAAAAGAAGAATGCAATATTGTTATCGGTCAAAACATCAGCAAGGCGTGGTGGCTTATCGGAAACGATCCGGGAGATTATCTGCTTCCAGCGCAAGTCCAGATGCTTGCCGCACAGCTAAATTGTATTCAGATGGACAGGCGAGTTGCCGTGCTTAGCACTTGCGCATTTTTTATTCCGGAATATAATCCAAAATTGATACGCTGAATTTTGGCTTCATAAAGGGGCTTCAACCTATTGAGAATAAGGCGCAGGCTTTCGCCTTAAGCCTGCCCTAAACCTCTGTAAACCTCTTGATTGCTTTTGGGCGCGGTTGTGGAGTTATCATTTATGGAAGGCTTCGCTGCGAGGTGGTGATAGGAATGTGAACCGCGAAAAGCGAAAAGCGCGAAAAAGGAGAAGCCGATCTGCCCGTATCCCTTTTCGCGTCCTTCGCGCTTTTCGCGGTTTCATCACTTCTTAACATGGACACATAAAAAAGAGGCAATCTTTCCATTGCCCCGAGGCCCCCGCATCCTGTTATGGCAGCAGGAAGTCTACGATGTTCTCCAGCAGATGGCCAAGATCGGCAGTCGAATCGCCCGGCAGCATCCTGCACAGGTCAAAGTCAATCAGCAAGACAACTGAACGTAGAACATAACCATCGTGTCGAAAACATAGGTGTTCCTTCGTGTCCATTTGTGATTTTGCGTCCAGGCGGGTCTGTGGCGAGGTGGTGAGAGGATGACGACCACGGAATGCACGGAAGGGAGAAAGCGCGCCATAAACTCCCTAAACCACATTTTTGAATGCAGAAGGACCGGGACTCTTTGAAAATGCTTACTGGTTCTTAAAACTGGATGACTATGGGTGGTGTTTTTGAAACGGATTCCCATGCATCAGAATCATAAATGATAAGCTCTATTTCTACTTCTTCTATTTCTTCAATACTGGAAATGCCCGCTGCATCCAGATCAAAGCTAAGCGTTCCTTTTTGCTTCTTCCCGGGGCCTGTCTCCGTTACGCCGGACATATACACTGTCCACCCATTAATACTGGCAATCTCACTCAGGATGCTGATTTTTTTCGTGGAGTTGTTTACTACGACCACTTCTATTGCGAAGGCTCCGATCCAATCAATTTCATTGTTTCCGGTCATATAAACCTGTACTCCGTCTTGATCGACCAGCACCACATTTTCAGCAGCTACAAGGTCACGCTTCAGCAGTTCATTTCTGATGGCGCTTGCGGCAGTATGCAGTTGCTCCGTGCTCATCGCGGCATAGGTGGTTTCAGCAGCGGATCCTACAGCGCACAGCACCAGCACAAGCACCAGGATCAATGATAGCATATTTTTCATAACGGACGCCTCCTTATTTTTATTAATTTCACAATATCATAATCGACCGTAAATTGACAAGCGTTTATTATAGTATAGAAAATTCTGCCAAGATATCCAGATAATTGTATGCTGTTTCGCAAAGTATATTTTCAGCGAATTGAGCAGGTATGTGCGATGTCCATGCGTCGAATTCAAGCGTAACTTTGCCGTTTCGCTCATTAACAGATTAAAGGAGTTACGAGGGTTCTGTGTTGAGATTGACGAGTTCTTTAACCCATAACGATGTATAGATTTCAATATATGATGGCCCACTTTGTTTCAACCGCCCTAAGAAGATATTGAAGACATACCCCCTGACTTTCTTCCATGAATGTTCACATAAATGGCAGAAAGTCTCCCGCACGGCAGGGCCGGATGGCCCATATTCCCCCACTTGCTCCATGATTGACAAACTCCATCACAAGGATATAATTAGTTAGTCAA
>CAZYKQ010000222.1:0-1817 GCA_964648235.1 uncultured Christensenella sp.
GGCCGCACCAAACTGATGCCCGATCACTTCATCAACCCCGAGGGCAACAACGTCACCGAGGACTTCAAGTACTACCTCCAGCCCTTGCTTGGCAATGACATGCCCGCCGCCCACAGGCTGCGCGCGCCCGTTGCGCCCAAAATCGGGAAAACCTGATCACAGATACGCATACATCAAAAAAGCTGTCCCCGCACCATGCGGGGGCAGCTTTTTACGCGTTTCGTCCGGGGCTTTGATCATTATTTTGACGCATGGCCGCAAACAGAAAAGCATGTCCGAAAATGGCGAGAATTTGTTCTGAAATGTGATACAATCCTCTTGACGATAGCATGTGGGGGAAACGGGAATGCAAAGCACTCAGGGGTTGTATGCCGCATACAAAGCGAAGGACGCGCGCTTTGACGGGCGCTTCTTTGTAGGCGTCCGTTCCACCGGCATCTATTGCCGGCCGGTGTGCAAAGCAAAGCTGGCCCGGGAAGACAACTGCAGCTTCTTTGTCACAGCGGCAGAAGCGGAACAGGCGGGCTATCGGCCCTGCCTGCTATGCAGACCGGAACTTGCCCCGGGCCACTCATCCATGGACGCCTCCGCCTCTCTGGCGCGCAGGGCCGCCCGCATCATGGAAGAACACCTGGGCGGGCAAAGCATCGGTGAACTGGCCGGAATGCTTGGCTGTACAGACAGGCACCTGCGGCGCGTTTTTGCCGCCGAGTATCATGTCAGCCCTGTGCAGTATCTACAAACCTGCCGCCTGTTGCTGGCTAAAAACCTGCTGACCGATACGGATCTGTCCGTTCTTGACATCTCCCTGGCGGCAGGCTTTCAAAGCCTGCGCCGCTTCAATGACCTGTTTGTCAAGCGCTACCGTCTCTCGCCCAGGGACTTCCGCAAACACCTGTCCCGGGGTAAAAATCCTGAGGGCCACATTACCCTGGCTTTGAGCTACCGCCCCCCATACCCTTGGGAGGATATGCTGAGTTTTCTGTCCGCGCGCGCTATCCCGGGCGTCGAAGCAGTCTCAGACGACGGGTACCTGCGGACCGTAAGGCTTGAGGGCGCGAATGGCGCCTGTGCTTGCGGCTGGCTGAAAGTGACCCACCGGCCTGATCAAAACGCGCTGGGCCTCCGCATCAGCGAAAGCCTGCTCCCCGCTTTGTCACAGGTACTGGCAAGAGTGCGCCGCTTGTTTGACCTTTGCTGTGAACCGCACACCATCTATGATGCGCTGTCAAGCATGGACGGGCTCATCCCCGGTGTCAACGCCTTGGGCACCCGCCTGCCCGGTTCTTTCGATGCGTTTGAGATGTCGGTCAAGGCTGTTCTGGGCCAGCAAATCACTGTAAAAGCGGCGAGAACATTAGCCGGAAGGTTGGCCTCGGCCTTTGGTACACCCCTTGAAGCCGGCATTGAGGGGCTGACGCACCTGTTTCCCTCCTTTACCGACATCCTATCCCTTGAAGGCAAGATCGAAAACCATCTCGGCCCCCTGGGCATTATCGCCGCGCGGAGCAGAACCATCCAATCCCTGGCCAAATCCTTTTCAGACGGGGCCCTTGATATCAGCCTTGGGGCCGATCCGCGGGAGGAAATCAAGAAGATGCTGGCCATCCCCGGCATTGGGGCATGGACAGCGCAATACATCGCCATGCGCGCCATGGGATGGCCCGATGCCTTCTTGGAAACGGACGCAGGCATAAAAAAAGCATTGCCTCTATATACGGCAAAACAACTGCTGGATCTTGCGCAGGCATGGCGGCCCTTTCGCAGTTACGCGACCGTCAGCCTGTGGAACTCACTTTAGCCGATACAGGAAGGAG
>CAZYKQ010000223.1:0-1711 GCA_964648235.1 uncultured Christensenella sp.
TGTTTGTGCTGTTCAAGCGCATGGAAGGCATGACGCCGGGGCAGTACAGGGCGCAAGCCTCCCCGGGATGACAGCATCATAAAAGGATAGGCAAGCATGGAAAAGAGCGATTGAACCGCAAAAGTCGTCTGTCCAGGCAAAGGTAGGACCTCCGTTTCGGTTCCTGAAGGTGAGCTGCGGCTTCAGGAAGCCAGTATATAAAGGAAATCCCAGGAACTTGGACAGCTTGCCAGTGCCAATCTGCATTGTTGCGCCAAAGCAGGTCGAAGCTTACGCCAGTGACAAAACAAGTCTCCCCAAAGAGGGAAAAACCAGAAAAACGGTGGCTAAACCCCTGAGTTTTAGGATATTCAGAGGGCTTGAAAATATCATCTCTCTCGGTTCTTCCTGAGCCCTGTTAATCACAAACACCTACTTAATCAGCGGTTCCTTCGCTTTCCGTCTCATCTGTAGAAATTGTTATATCTGAATCAGGTTGTGGCAATGCATCAGCCTCTGCCTTATCATCCTTTTTCCCAAAGACGAACGGCGCCCGGAACTTAACTTGGGGCAGTTCGAACTTGGGGAGCTCAATCTTGGGAAGTTGTATATTGATCTGAGGCATCTGAATCAGAGGTTTTCTTGCTTGCTCTTCTATCGCTGTATCCCGCTTAGATTGGATATTATTGTAAATCTCGACTAGTGAGCGATATGCTGAAATCACTTCATCATTAGATGCATCAACGCCAGCGCCGAAAAGGACGTAGTTGCTTTCCTGCGTAGTGATCATGAGAGCAGATGCACCGGCATCGGTAACGGCATATGGACTATTCCCTTGGAAATCATACTCAGGGCTGCTCTTAAATACGTCAACCCATTGACCGCTCAAAAGGTGAACTTTTGCAGGGATTTCCCTTATCGATGTCTGTTTTACATTCCTGCCGGACTGAAGAATCCGATATTGCCGGTCACCAGAGATTTCTATCTTTAATAATTCAGTGATATGTCCTGTAATATTTTTTCCTGTACGTCCTAAGCCTCTGAGAAATCTCTCTAAGGCCGCTTCTCGGTAATTTACGGCATAACTTGCGGGATCAGGCTGTTCAACATCAGCCATAATGATACCGTAAGGTTGTTGATGGTCGAAACGAAGAGTGTGACGTTGAGATGCGGCAAAACGTCCAAAGATAGATTTAGAGGGAGATACCTCACTAAATACTGGATAAAAAACGGATATCCGTTTTTGCAGAAGTAAACCCGTTATAGTTTCCGGATCAATGAACAATCCGTGAACATCAATCTTCTGGGGCATCTTATCTTATCTCCTTCACATGCACATCAACGTAGTTGCTTTTCTACTTTAGCAATCGAGGCAAGGCTCCCCCTCAATCTTGATGGCAGTAGCTATCTTTATCATACCTAAGCTTCTTACTTGATCACTCCGCTGAAATCCGCTGCAGGATCAATCCCCTCTGCCTTCGCCGTCTTTGGCGCCAGCCCAAGCTTTTGAAGCCGCATTCGCCGCCGCTCTCGCGCCTCAATCCTCTCCCCCAGATCCCTGGCGCCCACGCCGTAGACTAAGTAGAGGATCAGGCCGGATACGATCATGATGAACACCGTGGAGGCGTTTCTTCTGCCCGTCGCGTTGACATTGTAGCCATATAAGCCTTCTTCCCGCGTCATGCTCTGGATGACCATGGCGTAGGAGGTGCCGTAGCTGCTGGCAAAGGTG
>CAZYKQ010000224.1:0-1630 GCA_964648235.1 uncultured Christensenella sp.
GGCAGGATGTGGTCTTCGGCAGTCTGGCCACCCTGCTGGCCGCCATATTGACCCGATGGCTCCGCAAAAACCAATGGCTGGCGGCCCTGATGCCCGTCATCATGAACGGCCTGATCGTGGGCGGCATGCTGTCCATCGTCTACGCCCTGCCCTTCCCTGCCACCGCCGCGACTGTGGCCCTGGGTGAAGCCGCCGTGTGCTATATGCTGGGCCTGCCATTGGTAGGCTTGCTGCATAAAAGGTTTGGGGAGGAACTGGGAAAGTACTGAAGCATTTTTATTACAAGCAAGAGCCTTCCGACGCACAGGAGACTCTTGCTTTCTTTTTGCTTACCTGATCTGTATCCTCAGCGCCTCGCTGTAGGCGGCATTGGTATCATAGTCAGGATTCTCCGCAAACATTGCCTCTCCTTTTTCCCTGTCGAAGGGTTTGAGAAAAAGCGCCTCGGGAAACTTCGTCAGATTGAGCGAACCCTTTTGAATATAGACTTTTCCTTCCATTCCGGCGCTGCCCAAGCCATTCGCGCCGCCGTCAATGCGACGGTTCTCCGCGTCAAAAAACTCAAGGAAGCTATCCGTCTTGCTCCCTGTCGTGCGGATCTCATAATACAGGGAGATCGGGGTCAGTGACAGCTTTACGCTCTGCACATGAATATCTGTGTCGGGTACATTCTGGCCAACGCTCAGCTCCTTCACTTCCGGGGTATAGCTTGCCAGCTTTTCCAACCATTCATGCTTTTGAAAATTGGTGTATCCTTTTGCAGGATCATAATCACTGACTTCCATCGATAAAGTTAACTCGGCAATATTCTGATGATCCCGTATATCAGCAGACAGGAACAGGTACATGGTGCCATCTTCATCATAGTCATCACCAAGGCTGCATGTCATCTGATCATTGAAGTTATAGCCTATCGCCGCTGTGACAATTTTCTTCCCGGTGCGCTTCGCCATATCCGCGTAGTTTTCTCCATCTTTGCCATAGGGAACAATATCATAGCCTTCTGTTTCGCCAATGGCCAGCAGCACATCATGGCCGGGCTTTGGCTTAACGACAGCACCTACAAACAAGCTTTGACCGTCGGTTGCCGCTTCGGTGACAGTAAATATAATATCTTCAAATTCATGGACAGATACAGGCTTCGCCCGGGCAAACAAACTCTGCCCGTCTTCCGTCAGCCCGATCCCCTGCTTTTTTTTCAGGTAATTGCTGATCACCCCTGTGCTCATCTCCGCAATGGCCACCACTGCGATCATCACGGCAACCATGGATACCACCAAAGCAAGTGACAATTTCTTTTTCACCTTCGGCTCCTCCTTATGGCTCAGGTATATCTGCCGCAGGCGCAGCTGCTCCGCCGCCTCCTGGGGTAGTTCAGGGTACAGAGCGCGCAGCGTCTTTTGATTCAGATAAGACCTTTCATCAGCCTTTTTCATAAACATTTTCCTCTTGGGTTTCCAATACTTCGCAAAGTATCCGCCTGGCGCGCCAGATGCGGTTGCGCACCGCCAGTGCTGTGATGCCCAGGGCCCTCGCTGTCTCTTTATCCGGATAGCCTTCCATGTAGTGCAACATCAGCGGGGTGCGCAGTGTTTCCGGCAGGCCGTCGATGGCCTCGCGCAGCGGGCTG
>CAZYKQ010000225.1:0-1615 GCA_964648235.1 uncultured Christensenella sp.
AAAACAATATAAAAACAAGCCTTCCTTTGCATTTACGCGCCTTCTTTCCTACAATGTCAAGGGATTAACGGGAAGGAAGGCGCGTCGGATGAAGACAGGCAGGGAGTTCAAGGAGGCGATGGTCAGGACCATCCCGGTGGCGGCGGGCTACCTGGTGATGGGCTTTGGTTTTGGCGTGCTGCTGACGGCGAAGGGCTACCCCTTTTTCTGGGCGCCGCTGCTGGGGCTGATCGTCTATGCCGGGTCCATGCAGTTTGTCTTGATTGACCTGCTGGCGGGCGGGGCCGGCATCCTCACTACGGCGCTGATGACCCTGCTGATCAACGCGAGGCACCTGTTCTACGGCCTGTCGATGCTGGATGAATACCGCAGCGTCAAGAAGGGGCGGGGCTACCTGATCTTCTCCCTGACGGACGAAACCTTCTCCATCGTCGCAAACGGCCTGCCCAAACCCGATTTTGACCGAGGGCGCTATTACCTGGGCGTTTCGGCGCTGGATCAGAGCTATTGGGTGATCGGCTGCCTGCTGGGCGGCCTGGCCGGGGAGGCGCTGCCCTTTGACTTCCGGGGGATCGAATTTTCGATGACCGCCCTGTTTGTCGTCACCTTTGTGGAGCAATGGAAGACTGCCCGCGACAAGCTGCCCGCCCTGATCGGCCTGGGCGGCGCGCTGCTGTCCTTGCTGGCCTTCGGGCCGGATCAATTGATTTTACCGGCGATGGGGCTGATCCTGGCCCTGCTGCTGCTTGCCCGCAAGCGCGATGCCGGGTTTGAGGAGGGGATGCGCGCATGAATACGCGGGAGATCCTGGTGGTGCTGACGGCGGCCCTGGTGACGGCGGCGCTGCGCTTCGCGCCCTTCATTCTGTTCCCGCCGGGCAAAAAGACACCCGCCATTGTGCTGTACCTGGGGCGCGTTCTGCCCTATGCCGTGGTGGGGATGCTGGTTGTCTACTGCCTGCGGCAGGTGGCCTTCACGGCGGTCGGCCGCTGGCTGCCTGAAGCGGTTTCGGTGGCCCTGGTCGCGCTGAGCTACTGGTATAAGCGCAACAGCCTGCTGAGCATTGTGGCGGGCACCGCCTGCTATATGATTCTATTACGCACGGTGGTATAATTGCTATCGTTAGTCTGGTACAGGAGGTATGTCCCATGAGTTTACCCCGCGTTACGGTGTGGAATGAATTTATCCACGAAACAGAGCATGAAAAAGTTCGGGCCATTTACCCGGAGGGTATCCACGGCTGCATCCGCGATTTTCTCAAGGAGGCCGGGCACGAGGTGCAGACCGCCACGCTGGCGCAGCCCCAGCACGGCCTGACCGAAGAGGTGCTTGAAAACACCGATGTGCTGATCTGGTGGGGGCACGTTGCCCACCACAAGGTGGACGATGAGGTGGTCGAGCGCGTCTGGCGGCGCGTAATCGCCGGCATGGGCCTGATTGTGCTGCATTCCGGCCACGCCAGCAAGATCTTCCGCAAGGTCTGCGGGACGCCCTCGGGCTTTCTGCGCTGGCGCGAGGCGGGTGAAACCGAGGTGGTCTGGGTGGTGGAACCCTCCCATCCCATCGCGAAGGGCCTGGGCCCCAATTTCAAGATCCCCAACGAGGAAATGTACGG
>CAZYKQ010000226.1:0-1614 GCA_964648235.1 uncultured Christensenella sp.
GGCGTCTCCGCGCGGCGGATCAGGCGGAAATCGCCCTCTTTGGTGTATAGTACCTCCGCCGAGCGCAGGCGGCCGTTATACTGATAGCCCATCGCGAAGCCGTGCGCGCCCGCGTCGTGCAGGATCACAAGGTCGCCGATATCAATTTCGGGCAGCTTGCGGTCGATGGCGAACTTATCGTTGTTCTCGCACAGCGCCCCCGTCACGTCGTACAGGGCGGTGAGGGGCGCGTCGCGCTTGCCGATGACAGTGATGTGGTGATAGGCCCCGTACATGGCCGGGCGCAGCAGGTTGACCGCCGAGGCATCCAGGCCGATGTAGTGCTTGTGGGTGTTTTTTTCATGCACAGCCCGGCTGACCAGCCAGCCGTAGGGGCCGGTCATATAGCGGCCCAGCTCGGTCTTGATGGCCACCATGCCGGCCTCCGGGTCGTGGAAGCTTTCCTGATAGTCTTCCTCCACGCGCCGGCCGATCAGCCCGATATCGGCCGCCTTGTCCTCCGGTTTATAGGGGATGCCGATGCCGCCCGACAGGTTGATGAAGTCAAAGGGCAGGCCGCACTCCGCGGTCAATTCCTTGCCGGTCTCATACAGAAGCTTGGCAAGCAGGGGGTAGTAGACCTCGTCCAGCACATTGCTGGCCAAAAAGGCATGCAGGCCAAAGCGCTTGACCCCCAGCCCCTTCAGGCGCTTCAGCCCTTCGCTGAGCTGCGGGCGCGTCCAGCCGAACTTGCTGTCCTTGGGGCTGCCCATGATGGCGTTGCCGTCGCCGAACAGGCCCCCGGGGTTATAGCGCAGGCAGATGCTTTCGGGGATGCCGCCGTGATGAAGCAGAATATCAATGTCTGATATATCATCCAGGTTGATCATGGCATTCATCTCCCGCGCTATGCGGAACTCCTCGGGCGGCATGGCGTTGGCGCTGAACATCAGGTTGTCCCCCTTGATGCCAAGGCGCTGGGCCATCAACAGCTCCGTCATGGAGGAACAGTCGAGCCCGCACTCCTCATCGATCAGTATCTTCAGGATCGAAGGGTTGGGCAGGGCCTTGACCGCGAAGTATTCCTTGTACCTGGGGTTCCATGAAAAAGCCTCATGCAGACGCCGGGCGGCCCCCCGGATACCTTCCTCGTCATATAAATAAAATGGGGTGGGAAACTGCTCTGCCGCCCGCAGAAAGACCTCGTCCGACAGTGAAAAGTTGGGCACGGGGGATACCCTCCTTAAGGCGATGCCTCATATTGTTGCATCATTATACAAAATACGGAGATTTTAAACAAGCGACTGCTTGCTTTCATTGTTTCATTTGATACTACTTTCAAACATTATCTCGTTAATGGATAAAGGACGGGGCTACGGTCAACAAAGAGGCAAAAAAGACGGAGAAGAGGCGCTGCAGCGCCAATGCGAAATGCTGAATGCAGAATGCGGAATGAGGAGGCCGATGCGCGCCGAGCGTACAAATGAGGTAACGAGAAAGCCTCCCGCTCCGCAGAGCGTTCAATTCCGCATTTCGCATTCCGAATTCCGCATTTGAACGTCATAGCGTTCACTATTTTCCTCTGTGGAGCGGCTTTAGCCGCCTCCGTCCCCCTCTTTTGTCTCTGTGTGAACC
>CAZYKQ010000227.1:0-1591 GCA_964648235.1 uncultured Christensenella sp.
GCGGAGGCGGCGGCGCGGCGCGGGCTGGAGGTAGCCCTGATCGAAAAAGGCAAGTTTGGCGGCACCTGCCTGACGCGGGGCTGCATCCCATCGAAAATGCTGGTCTACCCGGCGGATATGATACGCGAGGCAGAGCGGGCCTATAAGGTGGGGCTGACCTATGAAAAGCCCCGGATCGACTGGGCGCTGATCTCCCGGCGGATGTGGGACAGGATCAATGTATCCAAGGATATTGAACACACCTTCGATCATATGGACCATATGACGGTGTTTAAGGGCGAAGGGTATTTCACCGATCCGCACACCATGCGCGTACGCCTCAACGCGGGCGGCGAGGCCGAGCTGAAGGGGCGCCAGTTTCTGATCGCAACCGGGGCGCACACCCGCGTCCCGTCCATCCAGGGCCTGGAACAGGCAGGCTACATCACCAGCGAAAGCTTCTTTGGCGACCGCTACCCGGAAAAGCCATGGAAAAGCCTGATCATCTCCGGTTCGGGCACCATCGCGATGGAGTTCGCGCATATCTTCGCCGCCTTCGGCACGGAGGTCACCGTGATCGGCCGCAACCCGCGCCTGCTGCCCCAGGAGGAGCCGGAAGTATCGGACATGGTGCGCTGGCAGATGAAGGAGTACGGCATCAAGCTGCACACGGGCTTTGAGGTTGTCCAGGTTGATACGACGCCGCAGGGCAAGCGCGTCACCGCGAAAAGCCGGCAGACCGGCGAAACCATCACCGCCGTGGGCGAGGAAATCCTGATGGCCACGGGCGTCCTGCCCGCCTCGGGCGCGCTGCAGCTGGATAAGGCCGGCGTCAAGACCGATGAGGGCGGCTGGATTATGGCCGACAAATATCTGCAGACCAGCCAGCCCCATATCTACGCCCTGGGCGATATCCTGGGCGGCGATCTGTTCCGCCACAAGGCCAACTACGATGCCGATATCCTGATCAACAACCTGCTGACGCCGGGCGCGTCCAAGCGGGCGGCGGATTACCGCGCGATGCCCTGGGCCATCTTCACCATGCCTCAGGTAGGGCATGTGGGCATGACGGAAAAACAGGTCAGGGCGGCGGGCATCCGATACTATGTGGGCAGGTATCGCTACAGCTACATCGCCACCGGCATGGCCATGGGCTTTGAGGATGACGATGGCGATAACGGCCTGGTGAAGCTGCTGCTGGATGAAAACAAGCGCATCCTGGGCATCCACATCGCGGGCTTCCAGGCGGCGGCGCTGGTGCAGCCCTTTGTCTACCTGATGAACGCGGGGGATCCCCTCAAGGATGCCGAGGCCGGCACCCTGCTGCCGCTGATGCGCTCGATGGTCATCCACCCCTCGCTGAGCGAGATGGCGGCCTGGTCGATTGAAACCATCGATTGGAACAAACCCATCGACCCGGCGGAAGAGAGTATTAACGCGGAGTGACGGGCAGACACGGCGCGGCGGGGGATCATAACCGCGAAATACGCCAAACACGCGAAAAAGGATCAAACCAAGTTTAGTGTTCGCGTCCTTCGCGCTTTTCGCGGTTGGTAATACTCCCTCAGCAGAGTGCGGAGGCAGGCAAGGGCGACGAGACCGGGTATAATAA
>CAZYKQ010000228.1:0-1515 GCA_964648235.1 uncultured Christensenella sp.
AACATTTTCCTGCGTATCGGTATTACCGTGATCCTTATACTGGCTCAGGTTGTCATGTTTTCCCTTCTGTTAATTCGTTTTGTAAATTGGGGACCGATTGTAACAGTCGCCATGTATGTATTCAGCCTGTTCGTCTTGTTGTCCATCATCCGAAACGATGATGAAGCAGGCTATAAAATTGGATGGATTATTGTTGTGTTTTTGTTGTCTCCTGCGGGCGGACTGCTTTACCTCCTGTTTGGGGGCAAACGCCCAGCCAGGAAGCTGCACGACGCCATCAACCGGGAACATCAGGCACACAAGCAGCTCTTGAAGCAGAATGCGGAAGTATACCGCGGGATTGAAAGCGCGAATAAGAGAACAGCAGGTCTTGTCTCTTTTTTAAACCGCACGGCTCATGCGCCGGCCTACGAAAAAACGTTCACTAAATACTACCCCTTTGGTCAGGACATGTTCGCCGATATGTTGGTTGAACTAAAAAAGGCGAAGCATTTTATTTTCATGGAGTATTTTATTATTGACACCGGCCTTATGTGGGACAGCATTCTGGATGTGCTGACAGAAAGGGCAAAAGCCGGTGTGGATGTCCGCTTGCTCTATGATGATTTCGGCTCTCTTGTGAAGTTGCCAAGTGATTTTGCCCGGCAGATGGAAGCGCAAGGAATCAAGTGTGTTGCGTTCAACCCCTTCGTACCGTCTGTGGCCCTCAGCATGAATAACCGCGACCACCGGAAGATCATGGTGGTGGATGGTCACACCGCTTTCAGCGGCGGCATCAACTTAGCGGATGAATATATAAACGCCATTTCGCCGCGGGGAATCTGGAAGGACACCGGCATTATATTGAAAGGTGATGCCGTGTGGAGTTATACGCTGATGTTTCTGGAAATTTGGAATGCCGTGGCCAAAGATCGCATCTCGCAGGAGCAGCTGGCAAACTACCGGCCCACAGCACATACCGATGAGCAATGGGAAACTGACGGCTATGTGCAGCCTTACGGAGACACACCGCTGGATGATCATACCGTCGGCGAGGATGTCTATATTGATATTCTTAATCAGGCGGAGCTTTATGTACATATCTTTACCCCTTACCTGATTATCAGCGAAAAGATGAAGGCCGCCCTGGCCTTGGCGGCACAGCGCGGAGTGGATGTGCGTATTGTAACGCCCGGTGTCCCGGATAAGAAAATCGTCTATGCGCAGACGCGCAGCCATTATAAAAGCCTTTTGCAAGGAGGGGTGCGTATCTTTGAATATACGCCGGGTTTTTTACACGCAAAGAGCTTTGTATGCGATGACCGGATTGCGGTTGTCGGCACCATCAATCTCGATTATCGAAGCCTCTACCTGCATTTTGAGTGCGGAACTCTGTTGATTGGCAGCTCCTCCGTTGCAGAATTAAAAAAAGACACCGCCGAGACACTGGCGCAGTGCCGCGAGGTGTTCCTGCAGGATTGTAACAGAGGATTTTGGGGAGAGTTGTTTGATTCTATCGTGCGTGTTATAGCGCCT
>CAZYKQ010000229.1:0-1509 GCA_964648235.1 uncultured Christensenella sp.
CCGCATTTGAACGCCGCAGCGTTCACTGCTTCGCATTGATTTCATCTTCCAAATCCGACAGAAAATCGAAAATCTGACTAATCTCCGGCACATCACCCATCAGCATGGTCTTCATCGCCTCATAATCCCTTTTTAGCTCAGCGTATCGCATCTGAGGCGGCACCAGTTTCAGCGTTCCGGGCTTTGCTTCCGATAGTTTTGACCAAGGTGTGCGATAAAATTTTTCCTTAAATCGGACAACCTTGCCAAGCAATTCAATCTTTCCGATCGCCTCCTGCTTTACCCAGGATTTTCCCAGCTGATACACATCGTAGTAGTGACGCGAATACCGCGGCGGTATCATCTTGTTCTCCGGGCGGTTCGCCTCCTGGTGCAGGATGGTCACTTTCTCCCAGAATGTTCTTTCCGGTTTTACAGTATTTACCTCGAAGATCGGCTTGGGTATAACATCCGGTATCTGCTGTGCAAGATAGCTGCTGATCTGTACGCTCTCAGATGGCGACCATGCGGCTAAGGGGCCTATTTCAAGCCTGATAACATTCTGTATGCCCGGTTGATTGAAGTAACGCGGATATTTGAAAATAACCGTTTCTTCTTCATCAGCCGGAGATAGTTCCGCTTCAAAGCCAAGCTCCTGTGATATCCCCTGCCCGATAACCGGTATAAAAACTTCTCTTAGATATCTGTTTGTCCGTATAATGCTGTCATCTTTGAAGGACGACTGCTTGTTATTGCTTCGTTCTTCCCACGGTTCTGCCAATCCATAGCCAAGCACCCGCCAATCCAATATCATATCAACATCTTCAGAAAACCTTTGTATCAATTGATAGCACTTTGACAGGCTTGTGCCGCCCTTAAAAATAAACCTATCTTTCAGTGTCGATCGGGCAAATAAATAATCAAGCAGATAGCACACCCAGAAATCTTTTTCGATGATCGCGGGCTGCACCCCCATCGAACCCGCCGCGATGTCAAACAGATCCGCTCGATCATCAGGGTTCAACTGCGCAATGCTTATCATTCGTCCACCTCAGCGCAAATACTTGTTATGGCCTCCCGTATCCACTCCGTCGCCATCATCGTTTGGCCGGCCAGCTCCTGCTTTTCCGCCTTGCTAAGCCTATAAGACAACTGCCTGATGACGTCTTCCGTCACCTGCTCCTTCCCCAATGCTTTCAGCGCTTGGACCACCATCACGCTGCTTGACGACATGCCCTTCAAGTTTTTTCCTGTTGTTCGCTTAAACTTAATGCGTGTGTTTCCGTAGCTGTAGTTTCTGTAAGGCCCGTCGCTCAAATAGACCCACTCGGCCGGAACCTGCGCAGACAAGCCCAGCTGATTCAGGGCCGTCTCTCCCCCCGGCGCGATGGTCCACCCATTTGCCCTGGCAATCGCCTGCGCCACCGCATCCGTCCGGGGCGGAACAGGCAGACCGACGACCTTGCTGATCCTCGGCCTGTAATACACGCCGGGGATAATCCGGCTGATCTCGCCGCGCCCGATCATCAG